>NZ_QTQJ01000017.1:0-165253 GCF_003853795.1 Burkholderia sp. Bp8991
CAGCCGCGCGGGCTTCCAGCGCCAGCCGAGCACGACGAGCGCCGGCACGGTGCCGATCATCACCGCCTTGTCGTAGTCATTCATGTGTTCGTTGTAATGCACGAACGCATGGCCCGCGCACGCCACGAGTGCCAGTGCGAACAGCCAGTCGATGACCGACAGGCGCGCGAGGAACGGACGGTCGTCGCCCGGCCCGCACGCGCGAACCGCGGCCGGCGCGCGAAGTCGTCGAGGCAGCCGATACAGTGACGCGGCAACGGACATCATGCCGCCGCGGGACGATTGAATGGCTTTCATGAGCGTCACCAGGATGGAACCATCGGATGCAAATAAAAAGAGGCGCCCCGCCCCGGGGGAGACGAGACACCTAAACGATCGCCGCCGGCGCCGCTCGTCTGCCCGCCCCGCGGCACCTGCCGCATGTGACGCCGGTTCGGCGCCGGCGGCTCATTGCGCGGCCGACGGGCTCGCCGGTGCGTCGGCTTCCGGCGGAAACGCCTCGACATAGGCCGCGACCGCGCGCATTTCCTGCTCGGTCATGTTCGCGCACACCCCCTTCATCACCGCACCGCGTGGCCGCGTGTCGGTTTCCCGGAAAACCCTCAGCTGCTTCAGCACGTAGTCCGCGTGCTGGCCGGCGAGCCGGGGAAACCCGGTCATGCCCTCGCCATGCTGGCCATGACAGCCGACACAGGCCGACACGCCCTTGTCCGGCAGTCCCGATACGAAGATCGCCTTCCCCGCGTCGAGCAGCAGGCGATCGCCGACCGCGCCGAGCACCGCCGGCTGGCTCGAGAAATAATCGGCGAGCTGGTCGATCTGCGCATCGGTCAGATGCGTGAAGCCCCACATGTAGCGCTTCGCATTCGGATCGGCACGCGCGTGATGCTTGAAGTCGGTCAACTGGTCGACGAGGTATTCCTTGCGTTGCCCGGCGAGCTTCGGAAACATCGGCGATATCGACACGCCGGTCGCGCCATGGCAGTTCGAGCACACCTGCAATGCAATGGTCTTGCCCGACACGGCCGGATTGTCGACTTCCCGAGACCGCTCCAGGTCGTGACAACCCGATGCCGCCAGCACCAGCGCAAGCCAAGCGAAATGGGTCACCTTGTTCATGTCAGCGCTCTCCCTGCCGCAATGTCCGTCGCCCCGCCGGATGTCAGAACGAAGCCAGCCATAGATAGATGAACAGCGTGTCGTTGTCCCTTGCATTGCGCCCGTTGCCGTCGTAGTTGGTCGTCGCGCCGAGGAACTTGGTGAAATGCGTGTACTGGATGCCGACGCGAACGTGCTGATCCGGCATCCAGAATATTTCCGGCGTCCATCCCTGGGTATTCGGATGGAAGTTCGCGCTCGCCGCATAGGCGGTGCTGTCCGCGGTTCCCGTCGTATTGAAGAACGACAGGCTGACGCCGTACTTCGACTGGTAGATGTACGACGCCTTGAGCCGCAACGAATTCAGGTTCGCGGCCGTGTTGTCGCTCACGACGAAATTGTTCGGATCGTGAATGTTCTCGCGTATGTAGCGCGCCTGCGCGGTGATCGTGTGCGGCTCGAGCAGGTACTGGTACTGCGTGTCGAAACCGTAGTCGCGATAGCGCGTCACGCCCGTGCCGAAGATCGGGAAACTGTTCGGGTCGTTCGGATAGACGTTGACGCTCAGCCCGAACGCGCCGACCATCAGGCTGTGTGGCCCCCATTCGCGCGTCAGCGCGATGCGCGCATACGGGTTGTAGCCGCGCAGATAGACCTGCGGGTGGTCCGGGTTGCCCGCGTGGTTGCCCTTGCTCAGGAACGACCAGATGCCGTCGGCGGTGCTGTAGGCGGTCAGCTCCGCATAGACCGTCTTGTTCCAGTACAGGTACCCGCCCATGCCGACGACCTGCATCGCGAGACCGCCCTCGATGATCGGCGTGACCGGAACGCCGGCCACCGGGCTGATCGCCGAGCCGATGTACGGATAGCTCCAGGCCGGCGCGGTATTGAATACATCCTGCACGGTCGGGTTGTTGTGGAGCGTCAGGCCGAGGATCAGATCGTTGGCCGGAGACATGATCCGGTCGACGAAGCGGAAGTCGGTGTTGTCCGACGCCCACCAGCCTTTCCATTTTCCGTTGGCATCCTGATGATCGTAGTTCGTATAGGTGAATTGCGCGAAGCCGCCGAGATGATCGGTGATCTTCCCGGCGAGGAACACGCTCGCGAAGTCGAAGATCGGCAGGCCGTTCTTCGGCGTGATCGGATTGCCGCTGGCGTCGCTGTTGGCTCGCGTCTTGCTCAGGTCGCCAATCGCCATCGCCGCGAGCGGAATCGTACGTTCGCCCAACGTATAGCCATTCAGCTTGAACATGCGCCCGTACGGCGTCAGTTCGGGAAACTGCCCGCCGGCATGGCAGGCGACGCAGCTCTGCCCGGTCTGGCGCGCGAAGATCGGCAACGCGTGCCCGACGGACGCCTGCAGCATCGCGAGCGCCGCGATCACGATCATCCAGCCGCGATGCACCCGGCGATGACGCGTGTCATGCCCGACAGGAAGCGTTGTCATGGCGGTTTCCCTCCTCACGCCGTATGGCCCGCGCTGCGCCGGAACGTCGCGCGATGTCTCCATTGTGCGAAGCACCCGCGAAAACCGGCATGGGGAGATTTCCTCCATACGCGGCCTGATTCCTACTCCATCTCGACCCGCGCTCCGCTCAGGGGACGATCCAGGGCCCGTCTGCGGCAAGCTTCGTGCGATCCGGCCCGGCGAACCGCACGATATAACCGCCCTTCGACGCGAAGCGCTGCCCGGGCGCGAGTGTCAGGCGCGGGTAATAGCCGGTCAGGATGCGACGTTCGAGCATGTCCTCGATGCGCTCGACGAGGTACTCGCGCACGAACGCATCGACCAGGTGGCTCAGCGTCTCGGCGAGCAGGCCACACGCGAGATACGTGTCCGCCTGCACTTGCGGCGCGACCATCGGAATGTGCCGGATCGTGAACCAGCCGAACGCGTAGTCGACGCGCACGCGCCGCCCTTCGGGCAGGTCGAATGGATAGGCGACGCGTGTCACGCCGCGCCAGCTCGTCGGCAGCGGCGTGCTGTCGAGCCCGCCGAGCAGCCCCGACATGAACACCGTGTCCGCCGCGGGCGGCACATGCTCGAGCGCCGCGAGGTCGGGTGGCCGCAGCCACAGTACGAGCGCATCGTCGCGCGGCATCCCGTGCAACGCATGCGTGACGCCCTCGTGAGGCGCAAGCGCGCGATTCGACACCGCGATGCCGTGCGCCTTCAGCGCGGCGGCCAGCGCCTGTGCGCCCCGCTCGCCGTTGTCGCCCGCGCGATAGACCTGCCTGACCGTCTTCACCGGCCGCGCACCGGCTTCGTCCAGGATGCGCTTCGCGATCAGGTCCGACTCGAGCAGTACGCCGCGCGAAAAGTACACGGAGTAGAAATCGCGATCGGTCTCGACCGGCACCTCGACATTCGGAAACAGGCACGGCACGGCCTCCTGTTCGCAGAAGTCGTGAACGGGCGCCCAGTTCCTGCCGCCGAGCCCCGACACGACGGCCAGCACCGGCTGCCGCTCGAGATACGCGTTCAGCTGCGCATGCCACGTGTCCGGCGGCCCGGTGAGCGACCAGACATGCAACTCCCAGCGCCGATTGACCATGAACATCATTTTTCGCGTCGAGCGCAACGGCGGCGTCGCGCCGAACGGAAACGCGTTCTTGTCCGCGAAGTAGTGCTGCAGGACGTCGAGCATGCCGGCCCGCTTCACCGGGTCCGCGTCCGGCGTGACGATCGTCGCGAAATGCAGCACCGTGTCCGTTACGCCCGGCAGCCTGCGCCGGTCGAGGCGTTTCAGATAGCTGCTCAGCGCGGCCATGTCGGCATCGTCGAGCGCGTACTGCGGCATCAGCCTGCCGAGCGGCCGGCCCTCCGAATCGATCCCTTCGCGCACGGCCCGCGCGAGCCGTTCTTCCGTGTACGGTTCGCGATCGGTGCGCATGTCGGGCACATACGGAATGTCGAGATCCTCACCGGTTTGCGCGCGAGGATGCGCCAGGTAGCGCCACGTGATCGGCGGGATCGTATTGTTGCCTTCCTTCGATCCGAGGCCGCTGCGCCGGTGGCAATTGATGCAGGCCGCCGCGGCACCGCGCAGACGCACGCCGTCCTGATGCACCGCTTCGAGCGGCGCGCCCGAACCGAGGATGCCGCGCCGGTAGATCGCCTCGCCCGCGCCCGCATCCGCCGGCTCGGCGGATGCAGATGGTGCAGCGGCCGCGGTCGGCGCAGCGGGCGCTGGCTCTTCGCCAATCGCCTGCCCTGTGCTCGCGCCCAGCGCGACCAGGAGCATCCACCGCGCCAGCCGCCTGCGCGACGCAGGCTGGCACGCCCCCGCGAGGGCGCGCAGCCGCCCCCGGATGCCGTTCATGGCCGTACCGTCGGCCGGCCGACGCCGGGCTGTATCGGCGACGCGTTCGCATCGATTGCCACTGGACGGCGTCCGCCCGGCGAAGCGGGCCGGGCGAAAATCGCGTCGTCGAGCGGCGGATTCAGCGACACCTTGTCGATGATCAGCGTGTCCTTGCTCGGCGCCGCCGCCGTTCCGCTCTCGATCTTCATCGGAATCTGCAGGCCGTCGATGCGCTTGAAGTTGCTGTAGTTCACCTCCACGGTGAGCGGGCCGCCGGGCCCGCGCACCACGCGGTCGGTCTTCACGTCCAGGAACGTGCGGCCGTCGATCCACACGTGGCGCACCGCGCCCGACGGCAGCTTCACCGCGAGGCGGTACGCGTCGTGGCCGCCGAGCGGTTCGACGCCGTCCAGCGTAACGGCGATGCCCTTCGCGTCATGGTCGATCAGCGGTCCGTCGATCACCTGCTCGTCGCGCGCGGACATCAACTCGCCCGGCGTATACGGCCGCAGGCCCGCGCCACCGCTCGCGCCCTGCTTCCAGCCTTCGCGGCCGTCGAACACGCGCACGGCCTTCTGGTTGAGCACGGTGAGCTCGAAGCGCGTCTTGTTGGGCCGCTTCATCGCGAGGATGAACGGCATGTCGCGCACCGGTGCGTTCGGGCTGTCCACATGGCCCGACCAGACCATCGTCTCGACCTTGCGCCAGGCGTCGAGCCCGCCGCGCGCCGCGATATTCTTCTCGACGACCTGGTCCGCGGTCAGGCCCTGTCCCGGCAGTTGCCTGCACGCGCAGAGGGCCGCCATCGCGCAGCCGGCGAGCACCCACGATCCGATCCGTCCCATGGCCGTCACCTCGTCCGGCTATCCGTCGGGTGACCCGCCGCCCTGGCGACGGTGAGCGGCGGCTTGCCGAACAACGCGTCGTCGGCCGCCTCGTTGAGCGCGACGTGCTCGATCGTGATCCGGTGCGTCTGCTTGACGCCGCTCACGACGGTCTCGAGCGTGTGCGGCATGACCAGCCCGTTCTCCTTCCTGTAATCGCGATAGAAGATGGTGACGCTGTGCGTCTTGCCGTCCAGTACGCGCGGTTCGCCGTCGATCTTCAGTTCGAGGAAGCTCGACGCGTCGACCCACAGGCGCCGCGTCGCGCCGTCCTTCATCGTCAGCTTCAGCACGTACGCGCGGTGCCCTTCCACCTGCTCGGTGCCGAGCGTCTCGATCGTGGTGCCCTTGTTCGCGTAGTCGATCAGCGGGCCGTCGAGCTCGGCGGACGACGCGGCCGACTTGAGCTGCGCCGGCGTATACGGCTCGACGTCGTTGCGGCCGAGGTACGGCCGCACGAGCCAGCCCTGCGAGCCGTCGTACACCTGCAGCGCGGTCTGCTGCTCGAACTGGATCTCGAGCCGGCTCTTGCGCGGGCGCTTCAGCGTCAGCGTGAACGGCAGCTTCACGTTCTTCTTGCCGCCCGCATCGAGCTGGCCCGTCATCCTGAGCGTCGACACCGCCCGCCACGCCGGCAAGCCGCCGCGCGCCGCGGCATTGCGCGCGGCGATCTGCGCCGCGTCCATGCGTGCGGCCGATGCCGCCTGCGCATTCCCCGCCGCCGAGGCCGCGAAGGCGACCTGGCCGAAAGTCAGAAAGACGGCGGCGCACGCCACCGAAATCGACTTGAAAAGAAACCGGTTCATGACTGCTCTCCCCGCATGCAGGCCGCCCGTTGCCGATGCGCGACGGCACGCGTTTATGTGATTACTCGACCACCAGCCCGTCGATATGCAGCGAATCGATCAGGATGCTGACCCGTTCGCCGCGCTTGATCGGCCCTCCCTTGTTGGAAAACACCATCCAGTACTCCTGGCCGGCGATCAGTTGGCCGGTCTGCCGCAGCGCGCCGATCTGGTCCATCACCGGAATCACGAGCATCGCGTGGCTCGTTTCTCCGTACAGGTAGACGGTCGACTTCGTGTCGGCGAGCAGCCGCGCCTTGTCCGGATCGACCACGCGGTAGCTGAAGCGGATCAGGTTGCCCGACGCGGTGCTGCGCACGTGCAGGTCGTCGATGCCCTTGCCCATCTGGTAATAGGCCTTCGCCTCGCGCGGCAGGCTCACCGGCACGTACGGCGAGCGCCGGTGCGCGGCCTCGGCCGGCGCGTCCTGCCCGGCCGCGGCCGGCCGAGGCAGGACCACGGCAACGTACGCGCCGCCCGCGAGCAGCAGCGCCGCTGCCGTACGCCACGCGGCCCGTTTCACCGCAGCGCCCCGGTGAGCGTGGCGGGTGCCGCCTGCGCCGGAATCGGCGCCGGCGGGCGCGGCGCGGTACCCGGTTGGGTACGGGTCTGCGTCTGCGTGCGATTGCGCGGCGGCGTCTGGGTCGGGGCCTGCAGCAGCACGTTCGACGGCGGCCGCGCGAGCGCCGGAGTCTGCGTCAACGCACCGGCCGGCCGCGGCCGCGCCGCCGGTGCGAGCCGCGGCGCGCCTGCCAGCGGCCGCCGCAACGCCGGCGCCTGGATCTGCGTCAGCGGCTGGAGGCCGTTGAGCAGGCCCTGGATCCCGCCGGCGCCCGGCAGCCCGGCGAGCAAACCCGCCACGCCGGCCGGCTGGTTCCCGCCCAACGCCAGCGGATCGGTCGGCCCGCCGCCGAGCAGGCCGCCCAGCAGGCCCGGCGTCACGTACTCGACCGCGCCGATGTCGTAGCCGTTGCCTTGCGGCCGCGGCGTGCCGAAGATGTCGTGATTCGGTGCGCCGCGCCCGGTGGCCGCCCCGATCGCCGGCGACGTGCCCTTGATCGAGTAGTTGCCCATCATCACGTTGTAACCCGCACTGCCCGGCGTGAGCGCCTCGTTGAACAGCGACAGCGGCCCATACGACATGTTGATCCACTGGTTGCCTTCATCGGGCGTGGCCGTCGGCATCAGCCCGAACAGCGGATTCGGCAGCACCGCGTCGGCGATCCCGGGCGGCACGGCGAAGCCGTTCCCGCCGGCTTCCGGCGGCACCCGCGACCCGTTGCAGTACTGGCCCACCGTCTGCGGATCCGCCGCGATGTTGGTCGTGGCGTAGCCCGCCGTGCTGGTCATGATCGAATGCTGCGGATTCATCGTCAGCCCGGATTGATGATTGGCCGGCCCGGTGTCGCCCCACGCGCCGATGTCCCAATAGAACGGCGGGGTCGTGCCGCCCGTCACGCAAAAGCCTGTCGACTTCCCCTGCTGGTTCAGGACCGGGTTCAACGTGACCGCGTTCTGCACGCCGGGGATGTTCGGGTTCGGCTGCGAACTCACCGAGATGTAGAACGAGCGGTTTTGCCAGAACAGGTTGTTGGTCAGCACCGGGTTCGAGAACTTCGTGCAGTTCGGCTCATCCGCGGGACACCTGACGTTCCCCCTGAAATTCGCGGGCGGGACGAACGCTGCCAGCAGGTTCTGCGTATGGGACGTCGTCTCCAGCCCGGCCGGCTGCTGCGTCGAGGCCTCGATGAAACTCGTGCAGGTCGAGTCCGCGCTGTTCGGGCTGCTCGTGCATCCCGGCGGCGGCACGTTCGACTGCGACGCGGCCGGCGTATTGAACAGCACGCCCGCCGACGCCGTCGCATCGTTCGCGATCACCGTGTTGTTGATGAAGTCCACGCGCACCGCATCCTGCAGCGACACGCCGCCGCCCGACCAGCCGGCCACGTTGTCCGCGATGATGTTGTTGATCACGCGCACCTTGTACCACTTGTTCGGGTTGCCGAGGTTGCGCTGCACGTCCGTGCCGTTGACGCTCTGCAGCCGCAGGCCGCCGCCCTTGCCGCTTTCCGCGGTATTGCCCATGATCAGGTTGCCGTCGATCACCAGATCCGGGCCGATGCCGTCGGACAGCTGCGGCGCGCAATCGACGTCGACGAGGCTGTTCTCGCAGAACGTGCCGTCGGGCGGCACGCCCTGCGCGATGATGCCGCCGCCGTACGTCGGCAACGTCGGGTTGTTGCTCTGGTTGAACAGCACCACGTTGTGCGACAGGTCGCCGTTGTAGCTGAACCCGAAGTGCGCGACGCCGCCGCCGTCACCGCTGCTGATGTTGCCGCACACCCAGTTGTAGTTGAACTTGTAGTAGTCGGCGCCCGAGCAGAGCGTCACGCCACCTGCCGACGACGGCGTGGTCGAGTTGATCTCGTCGCCGTACGACGCGTTCCCCGTCACCGCGTTGTGATGAACGTTGACGAACGTGTTGTACATGAACGGCAGCTGCGTCACGCCGTCCGCGGCGATGGTGCCGTCGGGCACTTCCACCTGGCCGACCGTGATGCCGCCCGACAGCGTGCCGGCATTGCCGGTCACCCGGTTGTTCGAGACCTCCGTGTAATGGTTCCAGCCGTGCAGGAAGATCCCGCCGCCGCCCTGCGAGCTGTTGGTGACCGTGATCCCGTCGATGCGCGACGGGTTGCACAGGAAGTTGCTGTAGTTCGGGTCGTTCGGATCCGTCGTGCAGTCGTGCCGCGTCAGCAGCGTGCAGACACCGTTCGCGGTGCAGTTTGTGCTCGGCTTCACCCCCTTGCCCAGCACCGTGATACCCGCGCCTTCATACGCGCCCAGCAGCGACGGCTCCATCAGCAGCTCGCCCAGGTTGCCGTTCAGCGTACTGTCCCAGCCGACGGTCGGCTCGAACGGGATCGGATCCGCGTGCCCTTGCATCTGCGTCGAGCACTGATAGGTGCCTGACGGATCGTACGGGTTGTTGGTCGGCGAGATCGGCTTCGTCGGGTCGTATGCGGCCGAAATCATCCCGCCGTCCAGCGACGTGCCGAACAGGCACGAGATCAGCCTGCGCCACGGATCGAGCTTGCCGGACGGATGCGTGTTCGCGTTGACCGTCACCGACCCGGCGCCGACGCCTTGCAGCCGCACCGGCTTCCACATCACCAGCATCTCGTTGTACGTGCCCGGGCCGACGACGATCATGTCGCCCGCGCTCGCATGATCGATCGCGGTCTGCAGCGCGTTGCTCGCGCCGTTCTCGCCGCCTACGTAGGTCGGCGTCTTGCCGCCGACCGTCACCGTGATCGCGTCGATCGAGCGCTTGCCGTTGCCGGCCGTGACCACGAGCTCGCCGCACTGCGTCGCCGGCGCGCCCATCTGCTGGATCGTGCAGGTCGACGGCGCCGTCAGCCCCGGCAGCACCGGAATGCTCAGGTCGGGCACGGTGACGACGATCTGCGTGTCGCTCCACGACACGACCGGTGCCTTGACGCCCGCGATCGTGACCGTACCGGTGCCCTGCGTGTTGCCGAATCCGTAATGGCGCGTGATGAACTTCTGGTTGAACGGCGCCGTGGTCTGGCTCGGTCCTGTATACGCGTGGTTCACCACCTGTTGGTCGCCCAGCGCCTTGATCGTCAGCGTCTTGCCGGGCGCACTGACCCACGGGCCCGCGCCCGCGCCGATCGCATCGCCGGTCACGCTCGAGATCGCCGGCGTCGCATCCGGATACGCGCAGTCGGGCTGGTTGTATCCGTCGGCGAACGCCTGCACCGGCACCACCGGCGTATCCATGTATTGCGTCTGCCCGGGCATGAACGGAATCTCGTAACAGAACTGGCTGTAGGCCGGGTTGTACAGCGGATCGGTCATCATCTTGCCCGGATGATTCGGATCGGGGATCGGGCCCGGGTCGTTCATGCACGTGACCATCATCGTCGGCGCATAGCCGGTCGGGTTCGGCGGGTTCACTTCCCAGGTCGAGAAGGTCAGCCCGTTGTAGATGCCCCACTGGTCCGAATAGGTACGCGAGGTTTCGTTGCCGGAGAAATCCTTGAACGAGATCGGCACGTTCGGCACCGCGAACTTTTCGCCGAACTGCGGCGAATACGGGTCGAACTCCGACGAGAAGTCGTCGAGCATGAAACCCGTGTAGTGCGCCGCAACGTGCGTCGAGCTGAAGATCCAGAACTTCGCGAGCACCGATTCCTCGTCGGTCAGCATCACCTCCTTGCGATCGCACAGATGCCGGGACGCGCCCGCGAACGGTGCGACTTCCTTCGAGCCCGGGAACAGGCTGATGTAGTCCGGCACGATACGCAGCTCGCCGACGCACGGCCAGAACCGCTCGACGCTGCCAGTGTCGCCTTCGGCATGCGGCGTCGAACCGAGGTTCGTGGTCGGGTTCTGCGCGTTGTTCTGGTTGTACGTCGAGTTCACCGCGGCCTGGTCGGGCAGGATGAAGATCGCGCCGATCCCGGCGAACTGCTGCGTCACCGGTGCGATGAAGTTGTCGCCGATCAGGATGTTCTTGTCTTCCTCCTTCACCAGTTCATAGCCCGGCGGCACGATGATCTCGACCACGTACTTGCCGGCCGGCAGCATCGGCGTGCCGTCGACGGGGTTCTTGCCGACGCAGATCGTGCAGTTCGACGCGACCGGCTTGCCGTTCGCGTCCGTCGCCGTCACGCTCGGGAACTTGTACATCCCGTCATACGGCGCCGGCTGGATCTGGTTGAACACGTGCATGCCGTCGTAGCACTTGAACTGCGCGTTCGCCGGCAGTTGCCGATGCTGCGGATCGAGCCAGTTGGTGCTGTTCTTCAGCGTGAAGTAGAACGGGTCGTTCGGATCCTGGCCCGGGCAGTTCATGTTCGGCGTCACGCCGTCCGTGCGGAAGCCCTGCGCCCAGTCGTCCCAGCTCGCCGTCTTGGTCGTGTCCACCAGCGTCAGGTTGGTCGTGCCGTCCGTGGCCGTGCCCTCCTGATACAGGTTCACCGTGACGTTCGGCACGTTGGGCGTCCACTTCGTGTGGATCAGCAGCGTCGGATCGTCGAACGGCCGCGTCGACGCATAGATCACCTCGCCGCGAATCCCGCCGTTCTCGCCCTTCGCGAACGGCGTCTTGCCGAACTCGATGAACGAGTTCTGCCCGGAGAAACCCTGCCATGCCTCCGAGTTCACCCACGGCGGATCGACCCGGCCCGTCGAGCCGCTGCCGGTCGACGTGCAATCCGCGTCCGCGCAGTAGCGCGCGCCCGGCACCCGCAGGTTCGGCGGCACGGGCAAGGTTTCGACCGTGTTCGCGAAATTCCCGGCGATCGTCGAGTTGCCGCTGCCGGGCACGCCGGTGCTGTCGACCGGACCGCCCGCGTCGTACACGACGTGTGTGCCGCTCGACTTGTAGCGCGTCTGGTCGTCGTCCACCACGTACCAGTTGAACAACGGGAACACTTCGTTGAACGGCGCGTAGCCATTGCCGTCCGTGTTATTGAAGCTCGAGAAGCTGCCGTCGCGGAACCGCAGGTTGGTCGACGCCAGCGCGATGCCGGGATCGTCCGGGTGCGAGATGCCGTCGCCGTGCAGGTCGATGAAGGTCCGCGTATAGAGGTTCGTCTGCCACTGCAGCACGGCGAGATCGCCGACGTCGACCGTCGTGCTCCCGTTGGCCGCAGGCAGTTGGACCGCCTTCGCCAACCCGTCGACGATCTGGTCGTTCCATTGATCGAAGACCGTGATGCGCGTCGTGCCGCTCGGCAGGCCACTGATCGTGAACTTGCCCTGGCTGTCGCACTTCGTGAAGCCGTAATCCTCGCCGTCCGGATCGCCGACGCTCACGTAGCATTGCGAGAACGCCAGCGAATCGTGCGACCCGCTGCTGTACAGATTCTCGTTCGGCGGACGGCTGTAGTGCAGGTTCGTCACGCGGCCCGTGAGCGTGTTCGGGCACGCGCCGGTGTCGCACAGCCCCGTCTTGGCCGCGTTGGTGCGCCGCGCGTTGATCGTCTTCGGATTCGCGAAGCCGATCGACACGTGATAGCCGGCCGGCCCGAACTCCTGGAAGTACGCGGGCCCGCCGACCTTGATGAACGCGTCATGCGCCTTCTGGCCGTCGAGCGTGTTGGTCTGCAGCCATTCCTCGCCGCGGCCGATCCGGTCGGCCGCCGGCGTCGCGATCACGCCGTAGCGTCCGGGCATCAGGTTCGCGATGACGGCCTGGCCGACCAGCGGCGACAGCGTCTTGCCGTCCGATTCGTATTTCGGGCAGGTCGGGATCATGCCGACCAGGCCGTCGGTCGCCGGCGTGATCGGGCATGCATTGAGCCCGGTGAGCGGATCGACGGTGCCCTGCAGCGAATTCGACAGCGGCATGTTGAACATGTCGTAGGTCATCTGCCCGGTCGGGTCGCCGGTGCCGCCGGCGTCGTCCCAGAGCTTGATCTCGAAGCCGCCGAGGCCCGGCTCGCGTGCGGTGCCGAAACCGTCGGTCCCGCCGCTGACATCCACTTCGCCGTTCAGCGGCGCATCGTCCTCGAACACGAACACCGACAGCTTCGCGGTCTGGTACGGGGTTTCCGTCAGCAGCACGTTGAGCTGTCCGGCTTGGCCCGCCGCGGTCTGCCCGGCCTTCGCGGCCGCGATCTGCGCAGGCGAAATCGGCGCGCCGCCCATGCTGTGGCCGCACTTGCCGGTGCCCGGCGCGAAATCCGCGCCGCTCGGGCCCGACGGGCAGTCGAGCGCGATGCTGAATTGCCGCGTGGTGTTGGCGGGCGGCACGCCGCCGCCATTCACGAACGTGTTGCCCGCGTCGCCCGGCAGGATCGAGATGTAGTAATGCTTGGTCGGATCGAGCGCCACGTATTTCGGATCGACCGGCGTCTGCTGCGAAACGTTGGTGCCGGTGCGGCACGCGCCGTTGCCGACGTCGCACACGGTCGGCAGGTGCGTGTTGGACACCGGGTCGTACACGGTCTGCCCGGATTCGCACGCGACGGTGCCGACACAGCCGGCCGCCACCACCGGCATGTAGCTCGTATGGAAGTTCGTGCCGAGACTCGGCACCGGCAGCGGCGGGCAGTTCGCCGGCCGCGACGTCGCCGAGTTCACCTGGCAAGCCGGATCGATCTGCATCGTGCGGTCTTCCTCGATGATCCAGCGATAGTCGGTGAGCTTGACCATCTTGTTCGGTGCGACCGCGTCCGGCGCCATGCTGGGCGCATCCATCACGTTCACGACCAGCCCGCTGCCGGGATTGAACGTGACCGTCACGGTCCCCGCGTTCGCGCTCGTCTGGTTCTGCGTGTTGGTGACCTTGTACTGGAACGTCATCGTCTGCGCGGACGCGCCGGCCATCGGCGGCGTCGTCGGCATCGCGGTAAACGAGCCGTCCGGGTTCAGCGTCACGGTGCCGTTCGTCGCGCTCGACGCGACGATCTGCGCGGTGAGCGGCAGCCCGGCCGGATCGCTCGCGCTGGCGAGCACGCCGGGTGCGCCGATCTGAACCTGCGACGCGATGTTGCTCGAGAAGCTCGCATTGCCCGCCGTGGGGATCGACAGGCACTTGTTGCTCGTGGTGCACGCGGTCAACGTCACCTTCGCCGTCACCGGCGGCGTGCCGTTCGTCGACTGGTAGACGAAGCTGTCGTTCGTCGCGCTGCTCGACAGGTACGTGAAGGTACCGTCCGTGTTCAGCTTCAGCGTGCCGCTGGCGGGCGGCGTCTGGACCTTCACGCCGTAGACGCCGGAGTCGTTCGCGATCACGCCCTTGGCCGGATCCGACACGGCGAGTGTCGTGCCCGGCACGAAGTAGTAGTTCGCGCCCGTGGCGGTCGGCGTTTCGCCGATACCGGCGGTCGCGGACGGCTGCGCGTTGTTGACCGCAATGTAGGCCTGCATCCCGCCGTCACGCAGATTGTTGGTCGACAGGCTCAGCTCGCGGTCGTACACGGGCATCGCCCCGGCAGCCGGCGCGTTCACCATCACGTCGTAGGTCTTGCCTGCAGCCATGAACACCGAGTTCTGGATGCGCTGCGTGCCAGGTAGCACGTTGCCGTCCTCGGCGACCAGCGCGAACCCGGGCACGGCCGGATTGCCGGTTTGCGCGCCGACCACGGCCGGAACGTGCATGCGCAGGCCGGCGTTCACCAGGCGCACCAGCACCTGCCCGGTCGACGCCGGCACGTTCGCGCTCGGCGGGAACGACGACGCGTTCGGGTTGGTGCGATCGAAGGCCACGCCGTTGATCAGGTAATAGCGCGGATCGTAGTTCACCACCGGCGGATAGCAGGTGCCGAACGTGATCGACTTCGAGTCGCCGCACCCGCCCGGCTGCCCCGACCACGCGGCAGTTTCGCTGAAGCCCTTGGTCGCGACGGCCGCGGCGACCGCCGCGTTCTGCACCGGATCGATCTCGCTCATCACGAGCGGCACGTCGGCGTCATAGCAGGACGCCGAATTCGGATACGCCAGCTTCGTCGACGCGCACGTCGAGCTGGCAACGGCCGGGCTCTTCACGACCAGCACGCCGTACAGGCCCATCGGCCCCTGGATCGACGGGTGAGTGCCCGACTCCAGCAGATAGGTGCCGGGCTTCAGGTTCGGCCACGTGAGCGTGGTGTGCGATTTCGGATCGGTCGACGCCGGCACCTCGGTCCCGAACGACTCGACGCGCGGCCCTTGCGCGGGCGGCACGAACGACGCCATCGGCGCGGTCGAAGTCGCGGTGACGATCGGCCAGGTCGTGGCGGTCTGCGTCGGATGGACCGGGCTCGGCGTGGTCGTCGGTTTGTCGCCGAGACCGCCGCCCAACTGCCCGACGATTACGAGCGAGGTCGGCACGGGCGCCGGCAGGTTGTTCGTCAGGTTGATCTGCAGTTGCCCCGCCGGCACGGTGACCACCACCGGCGACCAGTTCGCGCCGGCGGTCGTGTTCGCGGCCGCGCAGGTGGCATTCACGGCTGGCGCCGCCGCGACGCCGGCCGGCGTGCAGCTGTAGCCCCACATCGGCACGGACTGTCCGTCCGGCATCAACGCCGTGGACGCCTTCGCCGTGAGATTGACGACCGCTTGCGCGAAACATGCCTCGCCTGCCGTCAGCAAGATGGATGCCGCGACCCCCGCCTTGAACAGATCAAGGAACGTCGCCGTGAGCTTGGTGGATCTCATCGCCTTTCTCCCCACCCCTAATTGGATTCGTCGATCGGAAATACCGGAGGATCAACGAGCATCATCATCATCATTCCGCCGGGGAAGATGTTGTTCGTCGTGATCTCGCGCTCGTTATGCGAGTGCCACATGAACGCGAAGCCTGCTTCCGTCGCCGGCGGGTTCAAGATCGTGTTGCTCGGCGGCGAGGTGCCCGTCGGCGCCGTCGCACGCACGGTCGCGTCCGGTCCGAGATACGGACTGCCGCCATACCAGAAGCCGTTCGTCAGGATGTTCGAGTCCGGCAACGTGACCGGCCCGCCGCTGCCGACCTTGCCGAACGGCGCCTTCTCGAGCGCCTTGCCGTGGTCCTGGCACCACTCGTAGTAATTCGGCGCGTCGCGGGGGGCCGGCGGATTCGATGCCGTCGTGTAGTAGCCGTTCGCGTCCGGCACGCAGACTGAGCCGTCGCCCGCGTAGTGCGCGTAGACGTCCCAGTTCAGGCCCTTGCCGGTCCAGTAGAAAATCCCGTCGATCGTGGCGCCGGGCGTCGTGGTGGTCGTGAACAGCAGCGGGCCGGCCGGCAGCCGCGGATTCGCCGGGTGGTTCGGGTCGGCCGGGCTCAGCAACAGGTTGCCGTCGCGCGCCAGCACGCGCACGTGATTGCCGTGCTCGTGGAACGGATGCTGCCAGCGGCCGGTACCGATGATCCGCAGCAGCACCAGTTCGCCCGGATGCATGTGCGGGTTGCCGTTATACGGCTGGTGCGGGTACTGCGGCGCGTAGTTCGGATCCATGTCGTCCGGCATCGAGCGGCCGTTGACCATGAAATACGCCGGGTGATAAGGCTCGGTCTCGACGGTCATGCAGCCGGTCGGCTTGGTGCACGACGTATTCGCGGCGACCTGCTGCTCAGCCTGCTGATGGATGCGCGGATCCATTTCGGAGAACTGAAAAAGATACTCACGATCGTAGCAGGCGGCGCTGTTGTCGTATGCCGCCACAGCGTTGCGGAAATCGTGCTGGCCGAACGGCCTGCCCGAATCCGGCAGCGCCATGCAGCCCGCCGTGTTGACCGCCGTATTCGGCAGCACGATGATCGCGCCGTACAGCCCCATCTCGATCTGCAGATCGCCCTGCGTGCCGCTGTAGTACGTATGCGTGCCCGGCGTCGCCGCGACGAACGAGTAGGTGACCGTCGCGCCGTGCTGCGCTTCCTGCGCCAGCAGCCCGGCAACGCCGGAGGTGCCGCTGCAGGTCTTGCCGTCCGGGCTCAGGGTGCCCGTGCACACGACGAAGCCGGGAAACAGCATCGACGTGTTGCCGGCCGCCGCCGGCAGGTTGTTGGTGAGCGTCACGGTGATGATGTCGCCCTGCCTGACGATCAGCGTCGGACCGGGAATCTG
This sequence comes from Burkholderia sp. Bp8991, assembly GCF_003853795.1. NCBI lineage: Bacteria > Pseudomonadati > Pseudomonadota > Betaproteobacteria > Burkholderiales > Burkholderiaceae > Burkholderia > Burkholderia sp. Bp8991. The sequence continues at coordinate 16,695 of NZ_QTQJ01000017.1, forward strand.
CATCGTCGGACAGGTCGCGCCCGTAATCGTCGACGGCGAGAAGACGAGCGGCGTCGCACTGGTCGCTGCGCAGCCGTAGCCCCACGAATAAACGCTCGTGCCATCGGGCTGGGTGATGCGCGCCTCCTGGGCAGTGAGGTTGAATACCTTGCCGGTGATGCCCGGCGCCGCAGCTTGCGCGTGCATCGACAGCAACGCGGCGAGCGTCGCGATGCCGACACGGGCGAGCCGTCCAAGGCGGGCGAGCGTCGCGGTCCACGCATGGTGAGTGATGTGTCCCACGGCTTTTCTCCTCAGTGCAGGACTTCCCGGCCGGGCCTGCCCGACGACTCGGGCAGGCCCCGGTCATCAAAGAGTGCAATGCTTCGTGACCGGATCCACCGCACGGCAGATGTGAACCTCGGTCATCAGGCCGCCGAAGTTCTCCTGATCGTTCGACAGGTGATCGAGGTTCGGCGTGTACAGGTAGAAGATCTGGCCCGAGTGGTATTTCGTCTTGTCGCTGGCGTCGAGAATCAGGTCGAGCGATTCGCCGCCGCCAAGCGTGATCGAGTTCGTGTCGTAGGCCAGGTTGTTGCCGGCCATGTCGCGCAGCAGGCGGGCATTGATCGCGACCACGTGCATCGGGATGCCGAGCGACGCCAGCGTCTGGTATTCGGTGACATCGAGATCCGAGATCCGCAACAGCGCCCGGCCGCCCGCCGGAATGTTGATCAGCGTCGACAGCGGTTGCGACGGATGCATCGTGCTGTCCGACGCGGGTGTCGACATCGCCCCTTCGGTCACCGTGTCCGGATAGCTGCGGCCGTTCAGCAGGAAGAACTTGTCCTTCATGTCGGTGAACGGCTCCGGATTGAACGTCATGCCGACGAAGTGGAAGTTCGGATCGAAGCCGTGGATCTGGATCGGATACTCGACGTCGTACGCGGTCGAGCCGTCGCCGTCGTTGTACGCGTAGAGCGACAGCGTTTCCGGCGTGGTCGCCGGAATGTTGGCGTTGGCCGCGCGCACGAGGCCGTTGTTCTGCTTCGGCAGCGGCGTCGAGCACAGAATGTCGTTGCCGCAGCGCGTGCGCAGGTCCGACTGCTGCGTGACCAGCGCCTGGTACAGCGACAGGCCTTTCGGCACCCGGTCCTGGCGCGGCCGCACGTAGATCTGGCCGACCATGCCCATCTGCAGGTGCTCCGGCGGCGTGATGTGGCAGTGCCAGAAATAGGTGCCCGCATCCGGCGCGAGATAGTAGTACGTGAAGCTCGCGCCGATGTTGATCGCGACCGACGCGTCCGGTACGCCGTCATAGAACGACGACGCGTTCGGATAACCGTGGAAGTGCACCGTGTGCCGCTCGAACAGGTCCGGGCGCATGATCATCCCGACGTTCGTGAGCGTGAGGAAGAACTCGTCGTCCTCGTCGATTGCCATCATCGGCGCCGGCTGGTTGCCGTTCATCACGCCGATGTCCATGATCGGCCGCGGATCGACGTGGCCGGTCAGCGCGCCGCCTGCATCCGGATCGGGCGCGAGGCCGACCGCGCCGTTGTAGGTCGGGTCCGTCCTGGGATCGCCGACGGTGTTGAACACCGACGCGAGCTCCGTGCCGGGCAGCCCGGCCTTGATGTCCGCGAGCCCGGACAGCGGGCCGAACGCGAACAGGTAGGTCTGCACGCCGTTGGCCATCGTGGCGTAGCCGTCCCCGCCCGAAATCTGCTGGCACTTGATCGCGCCGTTCACGGCGCCGGTCGACGTGGAATTCTGGCCGGTATAGGTCGGCTTCGTGTACGCGGGTTCGCCGACCCCGGGCGCCAGCGCGGTCGGGTGGGACGGCGTGGTCGACGGGCACTGGACGCGAAACGACTGGGCAAACGATGGAATAGCGCACATCAGGAGCAACAGTGCCGCCACACTGCTGCAACACGCGCGGGTACTGAACATATGACCTCCATCCAAGGGGTCCGCCAGCGACACGCGCTGGACGTCATGCTCTGCTGCAGACGCGGGCCGCGAAGCTTTCACGGCCCGTACCGGCATTCTGCGGACGCGCGCGCAAGGCCGGGATGGGTCACCCTCCTACTTTTGCATAGGGGGTCCCCGGCGAACGGGAAGCATCGTTTGCCGCACGATCGGCGCACACGGCGAGGGCATGCCGGCGGCGCGGCCGGCCGATGATCGAAATGACGGAAACGAAGGTCCGGCGCCGAACGACGCGGCGATCCGGGGGGAGGATGGCTGGCGACGCGGTAGACTTCGCTGTGGCGAAACCGCGGCGTTCAGGCCCTGAGGGCGGGCTTGCCGGCCTGCAACGGGAAACGACGGGCAAAAAAAAGCGCCACGGAGACCGTGGCGCTAAAAAAGTTCTAGCCATTCCGAGGGCCGTGCTAGAACCTGAGAGACTGCGCGAAACACCGTTGCCGGTTAAACTCCTGAAACGATGTTTCGAAAACGTGAGACATTCTTTCCGTTTCCGCCCGACAAGTCAAGCGGTATTTGCACCGGTTTGTTCACTTTCCGGCAATGCTCATTTGAGCACTTTCCTAATAAACCAAGGGTGAACCCGTAAAATCGCATCGAATGAACGATTCACCCATGGAACATGCATCTTTTGACAATCATCCTACAATACCAACAAAATGAAATCGAGTTTCGGAAATAGAGAGAATCCCTCGTGTCGACATCTGTAACGCCTCCCGCGCCCCGAGACCGCGAATCGTCGCCGGACGAGATCACCGCGCTCGCGCGCGGCCTCGCCGTGCTGCGCCGCATCGCGGCCGCCGACGCCCCGGTCAGCAACCGCGAGCTGACCGAATTGACGGGCATCCCGAAGCCGACCGTGTCGCGCATCACGGCGACGCTCGTCAGCGCCGGCTTCCTGTTCCAGCTGCCCGACAGCGAGCGCTTCGTGCTGACTGCGTCGGTGCTGGAGCTGAGCCACGGCTTCCTGCGCAACTTCGACATCCGCGCACGCTCGCGGCCGTTCATGATCGAACTCGCCGAGCGCACGTCGCTGTCGGTGCACCTCGCGGTGCGCGACCGGCTCGACATGGTCGCGATCGACGTGATCCGGCCGCGCTCGGCCGTGCTCGTCACGCGCCTCGAGATCGGCTCGCGGATGGACATCGCGCGCACCGCGGTCGGCCGAGCGTATCTCGCGGCGCTGGAGGACGACGAGCGCCGCACGCTGCTCGACGCGCTGCGCGCGACGGCCGGCGACGACTGGCCGCACGTATCGGCGCGCCTGACCCCCGGCCTCGAGGACGCGATGCGCGCCGGCCACGCGATCGCGATCGGCGAATGGCGCGAAGGGCTGAATGCGGTCGCGGCCGGGTTCGTCGGCCCGTCGGGCCAGCGCTATTCGGTGAACTGCGGCGGCGCATCGAGTCAGTGCCCGCCCGAATGGCTGCAGGAACACGTGGTGCCCGCGCTGCACGAGTGCATCGCGAAAATCACCCGCGAGATCGGCGGCGCGCCGGCCCGGCGCAGCGCCGTGTAATCGATCCGTCATCGCCCCGTCGCGTTCTGTAACGACCGTAACCCGTTGAAAGATAGACGACTGGACTGTAACGGGGACGGGACGTAGGATCATGCCCATCGTCGCGCCGCATTCGCGGCGCGCACCGCTCTTTTCTTTTTCCGCGCAGACCGGAAGGGCCCGGACCGAGCCGGCCTTCCGGCACCGCATGCCCCTGCGCCGCCCAGGCCCGTTTTCCAGCCCGGTTTCGAGCCCGTTTCCCGGCCTGCCGAGCCGTCTTCCTGACAGAACCCGATGGACAATCAACAAAAGCCCACGCCCCCTTCGAAGGATCCCGCCTCCCCCGCCGCGCGCCGACCGCGCCGCACGCTGGTGATCGGGACGCTCGCGGTCGTCGTCATCGGCGGCCTGCTGTGGTGGCACCCGTGGAACCGCACGCAGGCCGACGCGCAGGCGGCGGCCAGCGCGGCCTCCGGCGCGAGCGCAGGCGGCGGCCATCGCGGCCGCGGCGGCCCCGCCGCGATGGCGAACGTTCCGCAACCGGTATCGGTCGCGACCGCGACGCAGGGCGAGATGCCGATCGTGCTGTCCGCGCTCGGCACCGTGACGCCGCTCGCGAGCGTTACGGTCAAGACGCAGCTGTCGGGCTACCTGCAGTCGGTCGCGTTCCAGGAAGGCCAGATCGTCAGGAAGGGCGACCTGCTCGCGCAGATCGACCCGCGCCCGTACCAGGTCGCGCTCGAGAACGCCGAAGGCACGCACGCGCGCGACTCGGCACTGCTCGCGACGGCCCGCCTCGACCTGAAGCGCTACCAGACGCTGCTGTCGCAGGATTCGATCGCGTCGCAGACGGTCGACACCCAGGCATCGCTCGTCAAGCAATATGAAGGAACGGTGAAGACCGACCAGGCGGCGATCGATTCCGCGAAGCTGAACCTCGCGTACGCGCGCATCACGGCGCCGGTGTCGGGCCGCGTCGGCCTGCGCCAGGTCGACCCCGGCAACTACGTGACGCCGGGCGACACGAACGGGATCGTCGTGATCACGCAGCTGCAGCCGATGAGCGTGATCTTCACGACTTCGGAAGACAACCTGCCGCAGATCGTCAAGCAGGTGAACGCGGGCCGGAAACTGTCGGTCACCGCGTACAACCGCAACAACACGGTACCGCTCGAGACGGGTTCGCTCGCCACGCTCGACAACCAGATCGACACCAGCACCGGCACGGTCAAGCTGCGTGCGACCTTCGATAACAAGGAAGGGCTGCTGTTCCCGAATCAGTTCGTGAACGCGCGGCTGCTGGTCGACGTGATGCGCGATGCGACGATCGTGCCGACGGCCGCCGTGCTGACGGGCTCGATCGGCCAGTTCGTGTACATCGTGAAGCCCGACAACACGGTGACGGTGCGCAAGGTCACGATCGGCCCGGTCGACGGCGAGCGCACGAGCATCGTCAGCGGCGTCGCGCTCGGCGAGCGCGTGGTCACCGACGGCTCCGACCGGCTGCGCGAAGGCGCGAAGATCACGATCCCGGCCGACAAGCCGAAAGGCGCGTCGGGCGCGCACGGCGCCGGCGCGGCGTCCGGCGCATCGGGCGCGGCCGCCCGCCGCGGCGGACACAAGCACGGCGCGTCGCAGGCAGCGGCCCCCGCGGCCCAGTAACGCGCGGGCCGCTCGATGAATCCCTCCCGCCTCTTCATTCTCCGGCCGGTCGGCACCGCCCTCCTGATGGCGGCGATCATGCTGGCCGGTCTCGTCGCGCTGCGCTTCCTGCCGCTCGCCGCCCTGCCCGAGGTCGACTACCCGACGATCCAGGTCCAGACCTTCTATCCGGGCGCGAGCCCGGAGGTGATGACGTCGGCGGTCACCGCGCCGCTGGAGCGGCAGTTCGGCCAGATGCCGTCGCTGAACCAGATGTCGTCGCAAAGCTCGGCCGGCGCGTCGGTGATCACGCTGCAGTTCTCGCTCGACCTGCCGCTCGACATCGCCGAACAGGAAGTGCAGGCCGCGATCAACGCGGCCGGCAACCTGCTGCCGTCCGACCTCCCTGCCCCGCCGATCTACGCGAAGGTCAACCCGGCCGACGCGCCGGTGCTGACCCTCGCGATCACGTCGAAGACCCTGCCGCTCACCCAGGTGCAGGACCTGACCGACACGCGTCTCGCGATGAAGATCTCGCAGATCGCGGGCGTCGGCCTCGTCAGCCTGTCGGGCGGCAACCGGCCGGCCGTGCGGATCCAGGCGAACCCGACCGCGCTCGCGCAGTACGGGATGAACCTCGACGACCTGCGCACGACGATCTCGAACCTGAACGTGAACACGCCGAAGGGCAACTTCGACGGCCCGACGCGCGCGTACACGATCAACGCGAACGACCAGCTCACCAGCGCCGATCAATACAACGACGCGGTCGTCGCCTACAAGAGCGGCCGCCCGGTGATGCTGACCGACGTCGCGAAGATCGTCGCCGGCTCCGAGAACACCAAGCTCGGCGCGTGGGTCAATGCGGAGCCCGCGATCATCCTGAACGTGCAGCGCCAGCCGGGCGCGAACGTGATCGCGACCGTCGACGCGATCAAGGCGCAGCTGCCGAAGCTGCAGGAGACGCTGCCCGCCGCGCTCGACGTGCAGATCGTCACCGACCGCACGACGATGATCCGCGCCGCCGTGCGCGACGTGCAGTTCGAGCTGCTGCTCGCGGTCGCGCTGGTCGTGCTGGTGATGTACCTGTTCCTCGCGAACGTCTACGCGACCATCATCCCGAGCCTGTCGGTGCCGCTGTCGCTGATCGGCACGCTCGCGGTGATGTACATGGCCGGCTTCTCGCTGAACAACCTGTCGCTGATGGCGCTCACCATCGCGACCGGCTTCGTCGTCGACGACGCGATCGTGATGATCGAGAACATCGCGCGCTACGTCGAGGAAGGCGACACGGGCCTCGAGGCCGCGCTGAAGGGCTCGAGACAGATCGGCTTCACGATCATCTCGCTGACGGTGTCGCTGATCGCGGTGCTGATCCCGCTGCTGTTCATGGGCGACGTGGTCGGGCGCCTGTTCCACGAGTTCGCGATCACGCTCGCGGTGACGATCGTGATCTCGGCGATCGTGTCGCTCACGCTCGTGCCGATGATGTGCGCGAAGCTGCTGCGCCATTCGCCGCCGCCGGAGAGCCACCGCTTCGAGGCGCGCGTGCACCGCGCGATCGACTGGGTGATCGCACGCTACGGGGTCGCGCTCGAATGGGTGCTGAACCGCCAGCGCTCGACGCTCGTCGTCGCGGTGCTGACGCTCGTGCTGACCGGCCTGCTCTACGTGTTCATACCGAAGGGCTTCTTCCCCGCGCAAGACACCGGCGTGATCCAGGCGATCACGCAGGCGCCGCAGTCGATCTCGTACGGCGCGATGGCCGAACGCCAGCAGGCGCTCGCGGCCGAGATCCTGAAGGATCCGAACGTCGCGAGCCTCACGTCGTTCATCGGTGTCGACGGCAGCAACATCACGCTGAACAGCGGCCGGATGCTGATCAACCTGAAGGCGCGCGACGCCCGCTCCGAATCGTCCGCGCAGATCATCCGCGACCTGCAGCAGCGCGTCGCGAACGTGACCGGCATCTCGCTGTTCATGCAGTCGGTGCAGGACCTGACGATCGACTCGACCGTGAGCCCGACGCAGTACCAGTTCATGCTGACGAGCCCGAACCCGGACGAGTTCGCGACCTGGGTGCCGAAGCTCGTCACGCGGCTGCAGAAGGAGCCGTCGCTCGCCGACGTCGCGACCGACCTGCAGAGCAACGGCCAGTCGGTCTACATCGAGATCGACCGCGCGAGCGCCGCGCGCTTCGGCATCACGCCGGCGACCGTCGACAACGCGCTGTACGACGCGTTCGGCCAGCGCATCGTGTCGACCATCTTCACGCAGTCGAACCAGTATCGCGTGATTCTCGAGTCGGAGCCGAAGGAGCAGCATTACGCCGAATCGCTGAGCGACATCTACCTGCCGTCCGCGGGCGGCGGCCAGGTGCCGCTGTCGTCGATCGCGTCGTTCCACGAGCGGCCGTCGCCGCTGCTCGTCGCGCACCTGTCGCAGTTCCCGTCGACGACGATCTCGTTCAACCTCGCGCCGGGCGCGTCGCTCGGCGAGGCCGTGAAGGCGATCGGCGCCGCCGAGCAGGACATCGGCCTGCCCGGCTCGTTCCAGACGCGCTTCCAGGGCGCCGCGCTCGCGTTCCAGGCGTCGCTGTCGAACCAGCTGTTCCTGATCCTCGCGGCGGTCGTCACGATGTACATCGTGCTCGGCGTGCTGTACGAGAGCTACATCCACCCGATCACGATCCTGTCGACGCTGCCGTCGGCCGGCGTCGGCGCGCTGCTTGCGCTGATGATCACCGGGCACGACCTCGACATCATCGGGATCATCGGGATCGTGCTGCTGATCGGCATCGTGAAGAAGAACGCGATCATGATGATCGACTTCGCGCTCGAAGCCGAGCGGGTCGAAGGCAAGCCGCCGCGCGAGGCGATCTACCAGGCGTGCCTGCTGCGCTTCCGGCCGATCCTGATGACGACGCTCGCCGCGCTGCTCGGCGCGGTGCCGCTGATCGTCGGCGCGGGTGCGGGCTCCGAGCTGCGCCAGCCGCTCGGGATCGCGATCGCGGGCGGCCTGATCGTGTCGCAGGTGCTGACGCTGTTCACGACGCCGGTGATCTACCTCGGCTTCGACAGCCTCGCACGCCGCGTGCGCGGCTGGTTCGAGCGGCACGGCCCCGGCGCCGATGCCGGCAAGCACACGGGTGCGTAAATGAACCGCCCCCCACGCTCACTTCGTTCGCGTGGGGGGGCGCAGCCCCCCCATCTCCCGAAAACGCATCCGTCGGAACACGCGGCCGCCCAGCGAGTGCCAACATGAACCTGTCGCGCCCCTTCATCACCCGCCCCGTCGCGACGACGCTGCTCGCGCTCGGCGTCGCGCTCGCGGGCCTGTTCGCGTTCATCAGGCTGCCGGTGTCGCCGCTGCCGCAGGTCGACTTCCCGACCATCTCGGTGCAGGCGTCGCTGCCCGGCGCGAGCCCCGAGACGGTCGCGACCAGCGTGACGAGCCCGCTCGAGCGGCACCTCGGCTCGATCGCCGACGTCAGCGAAATGACGTCGACCAGTACCGTCGGCAACGCGCGGATCACCCTGCAGTTCGGGCTGAACCGCGACATCGACGGCGCCGCGCGCGACGTGCAGGCCGCGATCAACGCGGCGCGCGCCGACCTGCCCGCGTCGCTCAGGAGCAACCCGACGTATCGCAAGGTCAACCCGGCCGACTCGCCGATCATGATCGTGTCGCTCACGTCGGAAACGTCGTCGCCCGCGAAACTGTACGACGCCGCATCGACGGTACTGCAGCAGTCGCTGTCGCAGATCGACGGGATCGGCCAGGTGTCGGTGAGCGGCTCCGCGAACCCGGCCGTGCGCGTCGAGCTCGAGCCGCACGCGCTGTTCCACTACGGGATCGGCCTCGAGGACGTGCGGGCCGCGCTCGCGTCCGCGAACGCGAACAGCCCGAAGGGCGCGATCGAGTTCGGCCCGAAGCACTACCAGCTCTATACGAACGACCAGGCGTCGCAGGCGTCGCAGTACAGCGACCTCGTCGTCGCTTACCGCAAAGGCGCGGCCGTGCGGCTGTCCGACCTGTCCGAGGTCGTGGACGGCGTCGAGGACCTGCGCAACCTCGGTTTGTCGAACGGCAAGCGCGCGGTGCTCGTGATCCTCTACCGCTCGCCCGGCGCGAACATCATCGAGACGATCGACCGCGTGCGCGCGGCGCTGCCGCAGCTCACCGCGTCGCTGCCGGCCGACATCACGGTCACGCCGGTGCTCGACCGTTCGACGACGATCCGTGCGTCGCTGAAGGACACCGAGCACACGCTGCTGATCGCGGTCAGCCTGGTCGTGATGGTCGTGTTCCTGTTCCTGCGCAACTGGCGCGCGACGCTGATCCCGAGCGTCGCGGTGCCGATCTCGATCATCGGCACGTTCGGCGCGATGTACCTGCTCGGCTTCTCGATCGACAACCTGTCGCTGATGGCGCTGATCGTCGCGACCGGCTTCGTCGTCGACGATGCGATCGTCGTGCTCGAGAACATCACGCGCCACATCGAGAACGGCAAGCCGAGGTTGCAGGCTGCGTTCGACGGCGCGCGCGAGGTCGGCTTCACGGTGCTGTCGATGAGCATCTCGCTCGTCGCGGTGTTCCTGCCGATCCTGCTGATGGGCGGCATCGTCGGGCGGCTGTTCCGCGAGTTCGCGCTGACGCTGTCGCTCGCGATCGGCGTGTCGCTCGCGGTGTCGCTCACCGTCACGCCGATGATGTGCGCGCGGCTGCTGCGCGAATCTCACGAGGTGCAGGAGGAAGGCCGCCTCGGCCGCTTCCTCGAGCGCTTCTTCACGCGGATGCAGCTCGGCTACGAGCGCTCGCTGTCGTGGGCGCTGCGCCGCCCGCTGCTGGTGCTGCTGATCCTGTTCGCGACGGTCGGGCTGAACGTCTACCTGTACATCATCGTGCCGAAGGGCTTCTTCCCGCAGCAGGACACCGGGCTGATGATCGGCGGCATCCAGGCCGACCAGTCGACCTCGTTCCAGGCGATGAAGCTGAAGTTCGCCGAGATGATGCGGATCGTGCAGGCGAACCCGAACGTGAAGAGCGTCGCGGGCTTCACCGGCGGCACCCAGACCAACTCGGGCTTCATGTTCGTGACGCTGAAGGACCGCACCGAGCGCAAGCTGTCGGCCGACCAGGTGATCCAGCAGCTGCGCAGGCCGCTGTCGGACGTCGCGGGCGCGCGCACGTTCCTGCAGGCCGCGCAGGACATCCGCGTCGGCGGCCGGCAAAGCAGCGCGCAGTACCAGTTCACGCTGCTCGGCGATTCGAGCGCCGAGCTGTACAAGTGGGCGCCGCTCCTGACCGAGGCGCTGCAAAAGCGCGCCGAGCTGACCGACGTGAACTCCGACCAGCAGCAAGGCGGCCTCGAGGCGATGGTGACGATCGACCGCGCGAGCGCCGCGCGGCTCGGCATCAAGCCCGCGCAGATCGACAACACGCTGTACGACGCGTTCGGCCAGCGCCAGGTCTCGACGATCTACAACCCGCTGAACCAGTACCACGTCGTGATGGAGGTCGCGCCGAAATACTGGCAGAGCCCGGAGATGCTGAACCAGGTGTGGATCAGCACGTCGGGCGGCAGCGCGAACGGCTCGCAGACCACCAACGCGGCGGCCGGCACCTTCGTCGCGACCTCGGCCGGCACGTCGAGCGCCGGCACGGCCGCGACGAGCGCCGCGGCGATCGCGTCCGATTCCGCGCGCAACCAGGCGCTGAACTCGATCGCGTCGAGCGGCAAGTCGAGCGCGTCGTCGGGCGCGGCGGTGTCGACGTCGAAGTCGACGATGATTCCGCTGTCCGCGATCGCGACCTTCGGCCCGAGCACGACGCCGCTGTCGGTCAACCACCAGGGGCTGTTCGTCGCGACGACGATCTCGTTCAACCTGCCGCCGGGCGTGTCGCTGTCGCAGGCGACCCAGGTGATCTACCAGACGATGGCGCAGATCGGCGTGCCGCCGACGATCGTCGGCAGCTTCCAGGGCACCGCGCAGGCGTTCCAGCAGTCGCTGAACAACCAGCCGATCCTGATTCTCGCGGCGCTGCTGGCCGTCTACATCGTGCTCGGGATCCTGTACGAGAGCTACATCCACCCGATCACGATCCTGTCGACGCTGCCGTCGGCCGGCGTCGGCGCCCTCCTCGCGCTGCTGCTGTTCAAGACCGAGTTCAGCATCATCGCGCTGATCGGCGTGATCCTGCTGATCGGTATCGTGAAGAAGAACGCGATCATGATGGTCGACTTCGCGATCGACCAGACGCGCAACGGCAACAAATCGTCGTTCGATGCGATCCACGAGGCGTGCCTGCTGCGCTTCCGGCCGATCATGATGACCACGATGGCGGCACTCCTCGGCGCGCTGCCGCTCGCGTTCGGCCACGGCGACGGCGCCGAGCTGCGCGCGCCGCTCGGGATCGCGATCGCCGGCGGCCTGATCATGTCGCAGGTGCTGACGCTCTATACGACGCCGGTCGTCTATCTGTACATGGACCGGTTCCGCGTGTGGGGCGAAAAGCGCCGCAACCGCCGCGGCAATTCGGGCGGACCGGCGGTGGCCGGGGAGTAACGGCACGCGGCCGCTTCGAGAATCGCGAGCCTGCGCGCAAGCGCGGGCTCGCGATAGCGCGACGAGCCGTCATCCATGTCGCGCGAGGTCATACAGATCCTTTGCGTTGCGCGCATAGCGGCGCGGCGCCATTCCCGACCAGCGATGAAACGCGCGCGCAAATGCCTTCTCCGACGTGTAGCCGACCCGCTCGGCGACCTCGATCAGCCGCAGCTTGCCGTGCGCGAGCTCGCCGCTCGCCAGATACATCCGGTAGGCGGTCAGGTGGACGATCGGCGTCTCGCCGACCAGTTCCGCAAAACGCGCGCAAAAGCGCGAGCGCGACATGCCGGCCTCGGCCGCGAGACTCGCGAGCTGCCAGTTGCGGCGCGGGTCGCGGTGCATCAGCGCCATCGCACGGCCGATCTGCGGATCGGTCAGGCCGCGCAGCCAGCCCGTATGATTTGCCGACGACTGCAGGTGCGCGCGCAACAGCTGCACGAACAGCACGTCGGCGAGACGCGTCGCGGCGACGGCCCAGCCGGGCTGGCACGCCATCGACTCCTCGATGAAGCTCTGCAGCGTGCTCGCGAGCCAGGGCGCGACGGCCGCGTCGTTCGCGCGGACGTGGATCAGTGGCGGCAGCACGGATAACAGCGGGCTGCGCACGAGGTCGCGATAAATGACGATCCCGGTATAGAGGTCGCTGGTCGCGCCGCCGCCGCCCGCGGCAAATTCGAGCGGCGTGTCGAAGCGCGGCCGGATGCCCTTGTCCGCCATCAACGTATCGAACGGCACCGGTGGCTCGTCGAGCGACGACGCCATCACGTGCTCGTCGCCGTGCGGCAGCAGCACGAAGTCGCCCGGCCCCACGTGCACGGGCGCGGCACCGGCGACCGAGAGGAAGAACGGGCTGCCCGCGCAGGTGCGAAACGGTGCGCCCGCGACGGCCGGCTTGCGGATCGCCCACGGTGCGCTCAACGTGAAGCGCCCGGTGACGACCGCATCGGCCCGCAGATCGGCCAGCACGTCGCTGAGAAGATCAGTCGTCATCGTCGGAGTCTCCGTGGTGCGTGCCGCCGGCTCAAAAGCGCTGCTGGATGCCCGCCATCACGCCGACCTGGTTCCGGCCGGCGCCGACGGTGCCGCCGGCCGCCACCGCCGACGTGCCGAGTGCGCTGTTCGTCATATAGCCGACCGACGTATAGAGCATCGTACGCTTCGACAGGCTGTAATTGGCGCGCGCGACGAACAGGTTCGAGTCGTAGCGGCCGCGCAGCAGGTAGCGCACCGCCTGTGCGTCGAACGATAGCGCCGGCGTCGCGTAGACCGTGCCGCCCGCGAAGAAGATGTCCGACTGGCTGTGCGTCGCGGCCGCCGTGTTACGGCGGATCCAGCCCGCGCCGAGTTTCGCGATGCCGAATTTCACGTACGCGTCGACGATCGTGCGCGTGTCCGTATAGCCGGGGCTCGACAGCGGCGCCGACGCACCCGCGCCGCCGTGCATCACGTCGTACGAAGCGGCCGCGCCGAACTGCGGCGCGTCGTACGCGACCATCATCGTGTACTGGCGGCAGGCGACCGGATCGCCCGCCACGTTGCCCGCGCAGTTCGTGGCCGACGGGCCGGCCGGGCCCGCGCCGTCGCGCCCGGTGCTGTAGGTGCCGCCGAGCGTCAGGCCGCCGAAGTGGCCGAGATAGCCGACCGCGTTGTCGCTGCGCGCGTTCGGCAGATAGCTGTCGAAGCTCGCCATCGAATGAATCGACGGGCCGATCACGTCGGCGTTCAGCAGCACCAGCATCGACATGTTCATCTGCCGCCCGAGGGTGAGCGCCCCGTACGGCGATTCGATGCCGACGTTCGCCTGCCGGCCGAAGAGCCGGCCGCCGTAGTTCAGCGCGCCCGAGTTCAGCGCGAAGCCGTTCTCGAGCACGAAGAACACGCGATAGCCGCCGCCGAGATCCTCGACGCCGCGCAACCCGAAGCGCGACGGCACCTCGCCGGTCAGCGACGGCATGCCGGCGACCGAGCCGCCGCCCGCCGCGTTGTTGTAGTACTGGACGCCGGTATCGACGATGCCGTACAGCGTCACGCTGCTCTGCGCATGCGCGCCCGGCGACACGGCAGCGGCGGCCGCCGCGAACGAAACGGCCGTCGCGGCCGTGCGGAAGGTTTTCATGGAATTCTCCAGACCAGTCGTGTAGTTATGCTTGATATTGACCGGCGTCGCATCGCACGCCGCCGGCCTTGGGGGAACACCGGAAAGCTCAGGTCACGAGCGGCGTGGCGAACGGCATCGAGCGCGGCCGCTCGCCGGTCGCATGCCAGATCGCGTCGGCGACGGCCGGTGCGACCGGCGGCAACGCGACTTCGCCGCAGCCTTGCGGGTCGCGATCGCTGTCGACGATCACGACGTCGATCTTCGGCATCGCGGCCAGACCGAGCAGCGGGTAGTCCGCGAAATTGCGCTGCACGACCGCGCCGTGCGCGAACGTGATCTCGCTTCGGAACGTATTGGTCAGCGCGAAGCCGACGCCGCCTTCGACCATCTCGCGAATCAGCAGCGGATTGATCGCGCGGCCGCAGTCGATCCCGCACACGATCCGCTCGAGCTTCACGTTGCCGCCCGTCACGCGCACCTCGGCGATCGTCGCGACGTACGTGCGGAACGCGCCGCCGCGCCCCGTGTACAACGAATACGCGACGCCGCGCGACAGGCCGGCCGGCGCGCGGCCGAACCAGTTCGCGCGCGCGGCCGTCGCGTCGAGCACGCGCAGCGCGAGCGGGTCGTGCTTGAGCAACGCGCGCCGGTATCGCACGGGGTCGGCCCGCGCCGTGTGCGCGAGTTCGTTTACAAAGCTCTCGAGGAAAAACACCGTCGACGTGCTGCCGACGCTGCGCATGAAGCTGACCGGAATCGGCTGCATCACCGTGACCGAGTCGACCAGCAGGTTCGGCACGTCGTAGCAAAGGTCGTACAAGCCGTCGAGCATCGTCTCGTCCCAGGCACCCGCCTTCTCGTAGCGGTCGCGCTTGATCGCCGCATACAGCGAGTGGCCGGCGACGCGCGCATGCAGCGCGACCGGCAGCCCGTCGCTACCGAGCGCGGCGCGCAACCGCGCAGACGCGCACGGCCGATAGAAGCCGTGACGGATATCGTCCTCGCGCGAGCGGATCACCTTCACCGGCCGCCCCACCGCTTTCGACGCGACGGCCGCATGCACGACGAAATCGGGCACGTACTTGCGGCCGAAGCTGCCGCCGAGAAACGTCGTGTTGACGATGATGCGCTCGGCCGGCATGCCGAACAGCGCCGACAGCGCCCAGCGCACCTTGTCCTGCCCCTGGATCGGCCCCCACACCTCGATCTCGTCCGCCCGCACGTGCACGGTCGCGTTGACGGGCTCCATCGTCGCGTGAACGATGTACGGCGTGTGGTAGTCGGCTTCGACGAGCGTGCCGGCCTCGGCGAGCCGGCGAGCGGGCTCGCCGATCGTCGTCGCGACCGCCGCGTGCTCCGCCTGCAGCGCGCCCTTGCACTGCGCGAGAATCGTCGCGCTGTCGAACGCCGGCGTCGGGCCCGCATCCCACACGATGTCCGCCGCATCGCACGCCTTCTTCGCCTGCCAGTAGGTGTGCGCGACAACGATCACCGCGTCCTTCGCGAGCACGACGTCCGCGACGCCGGGCATCGCACGCAACGCATCGCGATTGTTCACGGCCGTCGGCCGGCCGTTCAGCGTCGGCGCCATCGCCAGCGCGCCGACCAGCATATCGGGCACCTGCACGTCGATGCCGTAGATCGCGCTGCCGTCGACTTTCGCGGGCACGTCGAGCTTGTGCAGCGGACGACCGATCAGCGTGTGCGCGGATTCCGGCTTCAGGCGCGGCTGCGGGTCGTGCGGCAGCTTCGCGGCGGCATCGACGAGTTCGCCATATGACAGCGACCGGCCGCTCGGCGCATGGATGACACGGCCGTCGCGCGTCACGCACTGCGTGTCGCGCACGCCGAGCCGCGCGGCACCGGCCCGCAGGAACGCCGAGCGCGCCTGCGCGCCCGCGATGCGCAGCCGCGTGTAGAACATCGTCGCCGACATCGATGCGCCGACGAACTGCTGCGGCGCCTCGTTCGCGGCGTCGATCCGGTACGCGTCGCGCCCCGTGACGAATTCGATCGTCACGCTGCGCCAGTCAGCATCCATCTCGTCGGCGAGCACCTGCGGCAGCCCCGTGTAGACGCCCTGCCCGACTTCGGCTTGCGACAGGCCGATGATCGTCGTGCCGTCAGCGTCGACGCGCACCCAGTCGTTGATCTCGCGAAAGCGTGCGCCGTCGCCGGCCGCCTGCACGACGTCGCCGATCGCGAGCGGCAGCAGCAGGCTGCCCGCCAGCGCGACGCCGCCCTTCAGGAATACGCGCCGCGATGCATTCGGCGTGTGCCGCACCCGCACCGCGTCAGCCGGCCGCGACATGGATGGCCTCGCGAATGCGTTGATAGGTCGCGCAGCGGCACAGGTTCGTGACGGCCTGGTCGATCTGCGCGTCGGTCGGCTTGCGATGCCGCGCGAGTAGCGCGGCGGTGGCCATCACCATCCCCGACTGGCAGTAGCCACACTGCGGCACGTCCTTCTCGATCCACGCGCGCTGCACCGGGTGTGAGCGATCGTGCGACAGCCCCTCGATCGTCGTGACCGCGCGACCCGCGACGCTCGCGGCCGGCAGCACGCACGAGCGTGCGGCCTCGCCGTCGAGATGCACGGTGCAGGCACCGCACGCGCCGATGCCGCAGCCGTATTTGGTGCCGGTGAGCCGGGCCGTGTCGCGTATGACCCACAGCAGCGGCGTATCGGGATCGCCGTCGAAATCGAACGGCTGGCCGTTCAGCGTGAAGCGCATCGTCTGTCTCCCTGTTGCGCATCGCCGGTTCGTCATCCGGCGGATGGCGGCGATGGTTGACAGGGATTCTTGGCGGCGCAAAAAGCCACGCCAATGACCTTTGCTCCCGAAAAAGTAGCCGATCGTCCAGATCGTTGCAGACGACGATTCGCTGATGGCCGCCGCACCAGCCGCCGTCGTGGCCGCCGCGCTCGCCGCCCATCCGGCTTGCACGCCGGCGGTGATCGACTATCGTGTGTTCATGCCCACCCTCGCGCCCCGTCCCGGGGACCCGCCATGAACGTCCAGCTGAACCATACGATCGTCTGGTGCCGCGACAAGCACGCATCGAGCCGCTTCCTCACCGAACTTCTGGAACTGCCGCCGCCGACGCCGTTCGGCGCGATGCTGGTCGTCCGGCTCGACAACGGCGTGTCGCTCGATTTTTATGAAAAAGAGGGGGAGATCACGGCCCAGCACTACGCGTTCCTGACCGACGAGGCCGGCTTCGATCGCGTGTTCGCGCGCATTCGTGCGCGCGGCCTGCCGCACTGGGCGGATCCGGCGAAGCGGCAGCCCGGTGAGATCTACCGCCATGACGGCGGTCGTGGTGTGTATTTCGACGATCCGGACGGTCACTTCCT
The DNA here is from genome assembly GCF_003853795.1 of Burkholderia sp. Bp8991. NCBI lineage: Bacteria > Pseudomonadati > Pseudomonadota > Betaproteobacteria > Burkholderiales > Burkholderiaceae > Burkholderia > Burkholderia sp. Bp8991. The sequence goes on from NZ_QTQJ01000017.1 coordinate 33,869, forward strand.
CGAGGTGATGACGCGGCCGTACGTGCTGAACGGATAACGAAGCGCGTCGGCCGGTGTTGCACCGGCCGACGCGGCGGCACGGGCAGCGCCCTCGGTCGGACGCCGTCCCGCCCGGACGCCCGCTGACGCCCGCTGACTCCGTTACTCGGCGGCGGCAGCCGTCTTGCGCGGACGGCGCGCGCGGGTCGCCGTCTTGCGGGCCGGCTTCTTCGGCTTGGCGCCGGCTGCTGCGTCGGCGGCCGCTTCAACGGTCGATTCGGCGGTCGGTGCGGCTTCGTGCGACGGCTGCGCGGCAGCCGCCGAGGCACCGTACTCGCCGGCCGTCGGCGCCGCGTGCTGCGCCGCGACGTGCCGGTCCTCGCCGTGCTCCGCGTCGCGATGTGTCGCTTCTGCATGCTTGCCTTCCGCATGCTTGTCGCCACCGTGCTTCGCACCGCCGTGCGCGGCCTCGTCCGGATTCGCCGCCGTGTGACGGCCGGCCCCCTTCGCATCGCCCGCCTGCTTCACGCCGGCCTTCTTCGCCCCCGCCTTCTTCGCCGCGGTCTTGCGCGCGCGCTTGCGGCCATCCTTCGCGTCACCGTGCGTGTCGGTCGCTTCATTCGCGTCGGCCGTCGCGGCCGGCACGAGCGCCGCTTCGTTCACGAAGTCGACGACGTCCGCGTCGTCGGCATCGGCCCGCACGCTTTCACCGACAGCCGCTTCCGCCTGCTGCCCGCGGCGTCGCGGCTCGCGCTCGGCCGTTGCGGCTTCCCCGTGGCGCCCGCCGTGACCGTGCTGCGCGCCGCCCGTATCGCGCGCCGCCGCCACCGGCTCGGCCGCCGCCGCGGACTGGCGCGGCCGCGACACGAACGCGCCCGACTTGTCGTCGCGTCCCACCTCGAGCAGGCCGCGCGCCTGCGCTTCGTCGAGCAGGTTGCCGAATGCGCGGAAACCGTAATACGACTCGTTGAAGTCCGGCTTGCGGCGCTTGATCGCGCTCTTGAGCACCGACGCCCAGATCTTGCCGACGTCGTCGCGCTCCGACGCCAGCGCATCGAACGTCTCGACCGCGAGCGCGATCGCCTCGCTGCGGCGCACTTCCAGTTCCGGCTTGCGCGACGGCTCGTCGGCGCGCTTCGCGCCGCCGTTGCCGGTGCGCTGCTGTTCGCGCTTCGCCAGCGCGCGCTGCTGCTCGCGCACCAGGTCGTCGTAGAAAATGAATTCGTCGCAGTTCGCGACCAGCAGGTCCGACGTCGACTTCTTCACGCCGACCCCGATCACCTTCTTCGCGTTCTCGCGCAGCTTCGACACGAGCGGCGAGAAATCCGAGTCGCCGCTGATGATCACGAACGTATCGACGTGCGACTTCGTGTAGCAGAGATCGAGCGCGTCCACGACGAGCCGGATGTCGGCCGAATTCTTGCCCGACTGGCGCACGTGCGGAATCTCGATCAGCTCGAAGCTCGCCTCGTGCATCGAGGCCTTGAAGCCCTTGTAGCGCTCCCAGTCGCAATACGCCTTCTTCACGACGATGCTGCCCTTCAGCAGCAGCCGCTCCAGGACGGGCTTGATGTCGAATTTCTCGTACTTCGCGTCGCGCACGCCGAGCGCGACGTTCTCGAAGTCGCAGAATACGGCCATGCTGACGTTGTCCAGGGGTAATGCCATGTGTACTCCAACCGGTTGGTCGCCGCGTTGTATTGCCTGGCGGCGAAAAATGCATCGCGCACATGATAGCCGGTCGGCGGGGCGATTCCGCGATCCGTGCGCGCGAGCGCGCGGAGACGGGGCGCCGCGCCGGCCGTTTCGGTGCGGTACAGCCCCAATTACCCGAGCGCCGCCGCCCCGATCGACATACACTTGAGTATCGGTCGTCCGTCCCTATCTGGAAGGACGACGCATCGAGCAAGGAGCGGTTTCATGACGACGAAGGTATTGCTGATTGGCGCGACCGGCCGCACCGGCCGGGCCTGCGCGGATCTGCTGCTGGAGCAGCCGGAATTCGAGGTGACTGCGCTGGTGCGCCGGCACGGCTATGCGCTGCCGGGCGCGAAGGTCGTCGAGGCCGATCTGACGGGCGATTTCTCGCACGCGTTCCAGGGCATCACGCACGTGATCTACGCGGCCGGCTCGGCGGAATCGGAAGGCGCCGCCGAAGAGGAGCAGATCGACCGCGACGCGGTCGCGCGCGCGGCCGAGCATGCGCTCGCCTACAACGTGCAGAAGCTGGTCGTGATCAGTTCGCTGACCGCGTACTGGCCGGAGCGCAGCGGCGACGCGCTGCGCCACTACTCGCAGATGAAGCGCGAAGGTGACGACCGCGTGATCGCGTCGGGCATCGATTACGTGATCCTGCGCCCCGGCCCGCTCGCGGACGGCCCGGGCGTCGGCAAGATCGCGCTGACCGAGGAGCCGCTCGACGCAGCGCCGCCGGTGTCGCGCCAGGATGTCGCGTGGGCCGCGATCGAGGCGATCAAGCTGGGCATTTCGCGCAAGGTCATCGGCTTCGTCGGCGGCAGCGTGCCGATCGAACAGGCATTGCGCGCCTGACGCTTGCCCGGCCTGCCCGCGCCGCCACGGGGCGGCCGCGTGTCATCGCGCCTGCGGCCCGCGAAGCGGGCCGCTTTACGGCGGGCTGACCGCCTGCGGATGGCTGCTTACGGCTTCGGATGCGCGTCGGCCCACGCCTTCACCGCGCCGAGCGTGTTCTCGACATGCTTGTCGGGCGACAGGCTCGTATATTCGTACAACACCTTCCCTTCCGGCGAAATCACGTAGGACACGCGGTTCGCGCGATCGAGCGCGGGCAGCTTCGCGTCGTATTCGCGGATGATCTTCGCGTCCGGATCGGCCGCGACCGGGAACTTGCTGCGGCACTCGCTCACCGAGAACTTCGTCAGCGTGTCGATGTTGTCCGCGGATACGCCGATCACCGTCGCGCCGTAAGCCTTGTAACGATCGACCGCATCCGCGAACGCATGCGCCTCGATGGTGCAGCCCTTCGTGAACGCGGCCGGGTAGAAGTACAGCACGACCGGTCCGTGCTTCAGCGCATCGGCCAGCGAGTACGTGTAAGTCTTGCCGCCCAGCGACGCCTGCGTCGTGAAAGGGGGCGCCGCGTCGCCCGGCTTCAGTTCCGCCAGCGCGACCCGCGCATGGCCGGCCACCAGCAGCGCCGCCGCGGCGCCCACCCATAGTTTTCGCTTCATCTGCGTCCTCATTTCTTATAAAGTCAGCCTCGATGTAGGCCGTATCGGCGTTCGCCTGTCGAACGCCGATGTGCGCGACCCGGTCCAGCGGCCGTGCCAGCCGCGGCCGGCCGGTTAAAGATTTCGCGCAGCCTGCCGTTATTTCTTCCGGACAACCAGTTCCAGCCCTTCACGTCAGCGAGACACATGGAAGCCAACAGGAAACAGACGCCACGCAAGGGCTCCTGGCGCAATGCCTTGCATACGCTGCGCCGCTTCGCCTGGTCGGGCGGCGCGCTGATGCCTGCGCGCGCCGGCGCGCCGCGCCGCGACGACACCGTGCGCAACTGGCTGGAACAGACGGTCGGCACGGTGGACTTCCTCGCCCATGTCGACCGCGAGCTGCGTTTCCTGTACGTGTCCGATGCGAGCCTGCGCTTCATCGGCTATCACCGCGACTACCTGCACACGCTGACGCTGCGCGACCTGATCGCGGAACAGGATACCGCGACGCTCGAAGGCCTGCTTGCACGCGCCGCGCGCTCCGGCCAGGTCGAGAAGGCGACGATGTGCATCGTCAAGTCGCTCACCTATCCGCTCGACGTCGAGGTCCGCGCGTTCAAGAGCCGCCACCACGGCGTCGACGGCTTCGCGATCGCGGCGTTCGACGTGTCGGCCTGGCGTGCGCTCGAGGCCCGCCTGACGTACGAGATGCACCACGACCCGATGACGGGGCTCGGCAACCTGTCCGCACTCGTGCCGGCGCTGATGCGCGCCCAGCAGGCCGCCGACGAAAGCGGCACCTGTGCCGCCCTGCTGCTGCTCGACCTCGACGACTACCAGCGCATCAACCGCGCGCTCGGCTACGACGCCGGCGACACGCTGTTGCGCGACACCGCGCAGCGGCTGCAGGCGCTCGTCGCGCCCGGCGAGCAACTCGCGCGTGTCGCGAGCGACAAGTTCGCGGTCGTGCTCACCGCACCGGACCGCGCACACGCGAGCAATGCCGCGGACGCGCTCGCGCGCCGGCTGCAGGCCGCGGTGCGCGAACCTTACGCGTACCAGGGGCAGACCGTCCACCTGTCCGCGAGCATCGGCATCGCCGTGTACCCGGACGAACGGGCTGCGCCCCATCGCGCGCAGCATCACAGCCCGCTGCTGCGCCGCGCCGACCACGCCCTCGCGCAGGCGAAGGCCTCGGGCGGCAACGCGCTCGCGTTTCACGCGCCGGTCGACGATCCGGCCGACGCCGAGCGGCTCAAGCTCGAAGCCGACCTGTACGACGGCGTGCGCAACGGCGAGTTCTCGCTCCACTTCCAGCCGATCACGCGCAGCCAGTCGGGGGCGGTGGACGGCGTCGAGGCGCTGATCCGCTGGCGTCATCCGGTGCACGGCCTCGTGCCGCCGGCGACCTTCATTCCGCTCGCCGAATCGATCGGCCTGATCAACTATCTCGGCAACTGGGTGCTCAAGGCCGCGTGCATGCAGCTCGTCGCCTGGGATCGCCAGGGGCTCGCGCTGCAGTACGTGGCGGTCAACGTGTCGCCGCAGCAGTTCCGCGACCCGCGCTTCACGCAGAGCGTGCGCGAGGCGATCGCGCTGACGGGCATCGATCCGCGCCGCATCGTGCTGGAAATCACCGAAAGCCTGCTGATGCACGACCCCGTGCAGGCAAAGGGGCTGCTCGAGGAGCTGACCGAGCTCGGCATCCGCTTCGCGATCGACGATTTCGGCACCGGCTATTCGAGCCTCGCCTACCTGCAGCGCTTCCCGCTCGCGAAGCTGAAGATCGACCGCAGCTTCGTCGAGAACCTGCTGACGTCGCGCAACGACCGCGCGATCGTGTCGGCGGTGGTCGGCCTCGCGCAGACGCTCGATCTCGAACTCGTCGCGGAAGGCGTCGAGACCGAGGCACAGCGCGAACTGCTGACCGAGATGGGCTGCAACCACATCCAGGGCTGGCTCGTGTGCCAGGCGCTGCCGTCCGAGGAACTCGCACGGCGCTTCGAGGCGCAGCAGCTGCGCCTGCACGCCGCCTGACGCGCGCGGCGAACCGGATAGATCCGTATGTCAATCACCGCACACCTGCCCCGCACGGCGCTGCTCGACAAGCTGTGGGCCCGGATGAACGAACGGGGCGACTTCCCGCTGCTGTCGGAATCGCTGCGCGCGACGATGGCCGCGATGAAGAACGACGACCTCGACTTCACCGCGCTCGTGCGCGTCGTGCTGTCGGATTTCGCGCTCACGCAGAAAGTCCTGCGGCTCGCCAATTCCGCGATGTACATGGCGTTCGGCGGCAACATCACGACCGTCACGCGGGCGCTGATGGTGCTCGGCATGGACACGGTCGGCCATCTGGTCGTCGGGCTGAAGCTCGTCGACCACTTCCACCACAGCACGCCGCGCCGCATCGACGCGAAGCTCGAGCTGAACCGCGCGCTGCTGTCCGGCTGCGTCGCGCGCAAGCTCACCGAGCATGCGGAGCTGCGCGGCGGCGAGGAAGCCGTCGTCTGCACGCTGATGCGCCAGGTCGGCAAGCTGCTGGTGGTCTGCTACCTCGACAGCGAATGGGACCGGATCCGCCGTCGCGCCGCCGAGCTGGACGGCGACGATGCGGCCGCGTGCATCGACGTGCTCGGCGTCGGCTTCGACGAGATCGGTATCGAGGCCGCCGCGAACTGGCGGCTGCCCGACGTGATCCGCGCCGGGATGGCCGACGGCGACGGCAGTACCGCGCATGCCGCGAGCCTCGACGAGGACGATGACGACGCCGATCGCCAGCGCTCCCGCGACGCGTGCGCCGACGACAGCCCCGGCCGCGTACGCTGGCTGCGCGCGGTGAGCCGCTGCTCGACCGATGTCGCCGGTGCGCTCGCGATGCCCGCGGGGCCGCAGCGCGACGCGCACATCGCGGTGCTCGCGCAGCACTACGGCCAGGAGCTGGACATCGACGCCGACGCGCTGGTGGCGATCGCCGACCGGCTCGCATCCGAGGAAGCGAGCGACACCGTGATGCGCGAGATCGTCGAGTTGCGCGCGAACGCCGACGCGATCGCGCGGGCGCAGCCCGATCCCGAGGCATGCCTCGAGGCCGGTCTCGCGGACCTGCGCGCGCTGCCGTCCGAGCACGTGCTGACGCCGGTGCTCGCGCTCGCGTCGGAAAGCCTGCTCGCGGGCCTCGCGTTCACGCGCACCGTGATGTTCGTGCGCCGGGAAGACGGCGCGTTCGCCGCGCGTCTCGGCTTCGGCCCGGGCGTCGATGCGGCGCTCGACCGGCTGTGCTTCGACGAGCGCTTCGAGCCGGACGTATTCCATCTCGCGATCACGAACTCGGTCGGCATCTTCATCGAGCAGGCGCAGGACCCGAAGATGGTGAAGCGCCTGCCCGCGTGGTATCTCGACGCGCTTCCGGACACGCGCGCGTTCGTGCTTCTGCCGGTGCGCGTCGGCGCGAAAACGGTCGGCCTGCTGTACGGCGACTGGGCCGGCGCGCAGCCGGCGCGCAAGATCACGCAGCAGGAGATGAGCGTGCTCAACGAACTCGCGCGCGAACTGGGGCGGTTCTTTCCCGCGTAATCGGCGTGATGCGGGCGGCGCCCCAAAAGCAAACCGGCCGCAAAAGCGGCCGGCTGCAGGTACGACGGATCGAAATGCTTACTTGAGCGTGACCGGCACGCTGAAGTACTTCTTCGCGAGGTTGTCGATCGTGCCGTCGGCCTTCAGTTCCTTCAGCGCCTGATCGAGCGCGGTCTTCAGCGCCGCGTCGTTCTTGCGCAGACCGAAGCCGACGCCCGAACCGAGGATCTCGGCATCGCTGACCGTTCCGCCGGCGAAGCCGAAGCCCTGGCCTTGCGGCTTCGACAGGAAGCCCTTCGAGCCCGCCTCCGAATCCTGGAACGCCGCGTCGAGACGGCCCGACTTCAGGTCGGCGTAGGCCAGGTCCTGCGTCTGGTACGGCACGACTTCGACGCCGGCCGGCGCCCACTTCTTCTTCGCGTACGCTTCCTGGATCGTGCCCTGCAGCACGCCGACGCGCTTGCCCTTCAGTGCTTGCGGGGTCGGCTGCAGGCCGCTGCCCTGCTTCGCGATCAGCTGGTTCGGGATCGTGTAGATCGGATCGGTGAACGCGATCGCGTGCTTGCGCTGGTCGGTGATCGTCATGTCCGAGTTGATCGCGTCGAACTTGCGCGCCTGCAGCGCGGGGATCAGGCCGTCGAAGTCGTTCTCGACCCACACGCACTTCGTCTTCAGCTTCGCGCACACCGCGTTGCCGATGTCGATGTCGAAGCCGGTCAGCTTGCCGTCGGGCGTCTTGTATTCGAACGGCGCGTACGAGGCCTCGACGCCGAACCGGATCTCCTTCAGATCCGCTGCCATCGCGCTGCCTGCCGCCACGGCCGATGCCGCCACTACCGCGTGCGCGGCCACTTTACGCCAATCCAACTTCATCAGGTGTTCTCCTCGATACTCGAATGTTCCGGAACTACGGGCGCATGCATCATCGCAGGGTCGGATGGCGACGCCAATGCCGATGCCGCGCCTTGATGCGGCGCAACAGCCGCAAGGCCGCGATTGTACCAATCCGCGCGGCCCGGCACGGCAAAGCGGCCGCCGGCCCGCGATGCTGCGCTGCGTGCGCGATGACGGCAGGATGCGCCGTCGAACTTGCAAGACGATGTCGCAAATACGCAAGCGCGACGCACGGGCCGTCTGCGCGGCATGCGGGCGTCGATCGCAAAAAAGGGAAATGCGGCCGGACGATGCGCGTGCCGCGGCCCCCGCAGCCACGCGCCACCGGCCTTGGATCAGACGAGTGCGGCCAGCGTCTCGCGCGTCGTATCGACCACCAGCAGCCCCGCGCGCAGGCCCGGCTTCACGGCCGGATTCGGAAACACGATGCGCTCCTCGTCGTGCTGCACCGTGTAGCGGTAGTCGCCGTCCTGCGCGAGTACCGTGCCGCGCGCGAACGCGGTGAAATTCGCGACGTCGGCCGCGACGAACAGCTCGAGCGCATCGCTCTGCTTCGTGATCTGGTCGATCACGGTGAACACGCGCGGCAACGCGGCGTCGACGTCGCGCGGCGCACCGGACACGAGCTTGCGCACCGCACGGTCCGCCGGCGCGAAGCGCGACAGGTCGTTCTGGCCGAACGGCCGCACCTTGCCGAGTTCGAGCGTGCACGCGAGCGCGCCGCAGTGCTCGGCCGTGTAATGCGAATACGTGTTGCCCTTCGCGGTATGCAGCAGCACGGCCGCGATGCGCGCATCGCCGAGCCATTCGACCATCTTGCGGGCAGGCGGCGTGCCCGTGTGCGGCAGCAGCGCGAACTGTTCGAACACCGATGCGCGGATCGCCGTGTGCATGTCGACGTGCCAGCGCGCGCTGCCGGCCGGCGCGGCCGCGAAGAACGCGGCGGCCGCCGCTTCGAGCTGCACCGCGCGCGGCGCTTCGCGGCTCGCGGGCACTTGCGCGTGACGGCCGCTGAACAGGCGGTTCAGGTCGTCGTCGAGATAGCGTGCGCCCGCGCGCATGGCCGGCACGTTGCCGAGCACGACGAGCAGGCGGCACGCGAGCGGCAACGTGCCCGCCGCGAGATCGCGCACGAGCATCGACAGCAGCTCGATCGGCGCGGTCTCGTCGCCATGCACGCCGGCCGACACGAGCACGCTCGCACGCGCCGCAGCGCCCGCTTCATCCGCTACCGGCTCGAGCGCGAGCAGCCCGTCGCCGAGCCAATGCCAGCGCACCGCGCCGTTCGCGCACGTGCCGACCTTCACGGCCGGCGCGTCGCCCGCGAGCGTGAACGCGAGGAAGTCGTCGAGCAGCACGGCGGCCGGCACGCGGGACTCAGCGCTGGAAGTCATACAGCGAGCCGACGCGCAGGATCTGCGTGAGCTCGTCGAGCGCCGTGCGCGATTCGTCGAGCAGCGTCGGATCGGCGAGGTCTTCCGGTGCGAGACGGTCGCGGTAGTGCTTTTCGATCCACGCGTCGAGCGACGCGAACAGCGTGTCGTTGATCCACACGTTCGACGTGACGGCCGCACGCTCGGCGTCGTTCAGCACGACGCGCAGGCGCAGGCAAGCCGGGCCGCCGCCGTTCTTCATGCTTTCGCGCAGGTCGAACACGAGCACGTCGCGGATCGGGCCGTTGCCGGCCGCGAGCTGGTCGAGATAGGCGGCAACGTTCGCGTTCTCGCGGCATTCCTGCGGCACGACGAGCACCTGCGAGCCGTCCGCGCGCGACAGCAGCTGGCTGTTGAACAGGTACGACGTGACCGCATCGTTCACGCTCACGGCCGCATCGGGCACCTCGATCACGTTCAGCCGCGCGCCGCGCGCGTCGAGCGTGGCCGTCAGCGTGTCGTAGATCGCCTGCTTGTTGACGAACGCGCGCTCGTGCGTGAACAGCGTGTCGCGGTTGCCGACCGAGATCACGTCGTTGTGGAACACGCCTGCATCGATCACGTCCGGATCCTGCTGCGCATAGACCGTCGCCGTTTCGGCGAGACCGTGGCGATGCGCAACCGCGCGGCTCGCCTCGAAGGTCTGGCGCGCCGGGAAGCGCTTCGGCTCCACGCCGCGGCGGTATTCCGCGCGGCCGTACACGAAGAACTCGACGCCGGGCAGGCCGTATTCGGCGCAAAAGCGCGTGTGGTTGGCCGCGCCCTCGTCGCCGAGTGCCGGCGTGCCCGTCAGCGCCTCGTGCACCGCGAAGTGCGCGGGATCGGCGAACAGCGTCGACAGCGTGCGGCGCGTCGCTTCGTGCTCGATCGCGCGATGCAGCTTGCTGCACAGGTTGGCCGGCGTGAAGTGCACGCGGCCGTCGCTCGTGTCGGCCGACGGGCTGACGGTCGCCGCGTTCGCGGTCCACATCGCCGACGCCGAGCTCGCCGCGGCGAGCAGCTCGGGCGCCTGCTTCGCGGCCTTCGCGATCACGTCCGCATCCTTGCCGGAGAAGCCGAGCTCGCGCAGCAGGCGCAGCGACGGACGCTCCTGCGGCGGCAGCACGCCTTGCGCGAAGCCGAGGTCCGCGAGCTGCTTCATCTTGCGCAGCCCCTGCTTCGCGGCGGCCTTCGGATTCGCGGCCGACTTCTCGTTGTTGAGCGACGCCACGTTGCCGAACGACAGCCCGGCGTAGTTGTGGGTCGGGCCGACGAGTCCGTCGAAATTGGCTTCTTGTGCGTTCATCGTCGTTCCCTCGATCAGAAATGCAGGCCCGGCGACAGGCTCGCGGGCAAGGTCAGTTGGGTGCTTTCCACCGACGCCATCGGATATGCGCAATAGTCGGCCGCGTAGTACGCGCTCGGCCGATGGTTGCCCGAGCGGCCCGTGCCGCCGAACGGCGCGGCGGACGATGCGCCGTTGGTCGGGCGGTTCCAGTTGACGATCCCGGCACGGATCGTGCGGCGGAAGTGATCCCATGCGTCGGCGTCGTCGGCGAGCAGGCCGGCCGACAGGCCGAACGCCGTGTCGTTCGCGCGCTCGATCGCTTCGTCGAACGTCGCGTAGCGGACGATCTGCGCGAGCGGGCCGAAGTGCTCTTCGTCGGGCAGGTTCGCCACGCCGGTCACGTCGATGATCGACGCGTTCACGAAGCCCAGGCGCGGATCGCGCTGCGTCATCGCGATGATCGGCTGCGCGCCCTGCTCGATCAGGCGCGACTGCGCGTCGACGAGCTTGGCGGCCGCGCGTGCCGAGATCACCGCGCCCATGAACGGCTGCGGATCGGCGTCGAACACGTCGGCCGTGATCTTCGACGTGACGTCGGCGAAGCGTGCGAGGAAGCGGTCGCCGAACGCGCCCTGCGGCACGAAGATGCGGCGTGCGCACGTGCAGCGCTGGCCGGCAGACAGGAACGCCGACTGGATCGTGTGATGCACGGCCGCGTCGACGTCCTCGACTTCGCCGATCACGAGCGGGTTGTTGCCGCCCATCTCGAGCGCGAGCACGATTTCCGGACGGCCGCCGAACTGCTTGTGCAGCAGCGTGCCGGTATCCGAGCTGCCGGTGAAGAACAGCCCGTCGATCTGCCGGTGATTCGCGAGCGCGATGCCCGTGTCCTTCTCGCCCTGCACGAGGTTCAGCACGCCGGCCGGCAACCCGGCTTCCTGCCACACCTCGACCGTCGCGCGCGCGACGCCCGGGGCGAGCTCCGACGGCTTGAACACGACCGTGTTGCCCGCGATCAGCGCCGGCACGATATGACCGTTCGGCAAGTGGCCGGGAAAGTTGTACGGGCCGAACACCGCGACGACGCCGTGCGGGCGATGGCGCAGCACCGCGACGCCGTCGGCCATGTCCTGGCGCTTCTCGCCGGTGCGTTCCTGGTAGGCCTGGATCGAGATACCGACCTTCGCGGCCATCGCCGCGACTTCGGTGCGGGCTTCCCACAGCGGCTTGCCGGTCTCGCGGCCGATCGCGGTCGCGATCGCTTCCTTGCGTTCGGTGAGCAGCGCGGCGAAGCGCTTGACGATTTCGCAGCGCGCTTCGAAGTCGAGCGCCGACCAGCCGGCGAACGCGCGGCGCGCGCTCGCGACCGCGCGGTCGACGTCGGCCACCGACGCGCTTTCGCCCTGCCATGCGATCGCGTCCGTGCCCGGGTTGCGCGAAGCGAAGACGGGGCCCGAGCCTGCGACCCAGGCGCCGTCGATGAAGAGTTCCGTCATGATTCGTTTATCCCTGTTTGACTTTGAGCGGCAGCACGCGGACCGGATCGCCGGCCTTCACGTCGAGCGCGGCGGCATCGTCGGCCGACAGCACGAACGACCCGTTCGCGACCACGCCCGGCGCGACGCCGACGCGGAAATCGCCGAGCGACGTGTTCGATACGAGCGACTTCGGCATATCTTCCCGCACGTCGGGCACGCCGATCGCGACCGGCACGACGACGCTCTCGCGCACCGTGCGCAGGTCGTTGACGTGGCATTCGAGCACCGGGCCCGCGTCGAAGATGTCGACGTGGTTCTGGTAGCGCAGCCCTTCGGCCTCGAGCATCTTGCGGGCCGGCAGCGTGTCGCGGTGCGTGAGGCCGACCGCGTCCTGCGCGTCCTGCGGCAGCAGGTCGACGTACACCGGATAGCGCGGCATCAGTTCCGCGAGGAACGACTTGCGGCCGTGCGAGCTGAGGTAGTCGGCCGCGTTGAAATCGATCTGGTAGAAGTGCGAACCGACCGCGCGCCAGAACGGCGACGTGCCGTCCTCGTCGAAGTGGCCGCGCAGCTCCGCGCAGATGCGTTCCGGGAAGCGTTCGCGGAACTGCGCGATGAACATGAAGCGCGAGCGCGACAGCAGGCCGCCGACCCCGCCCGTGCGGTAACGCGGGCTCAGGAACAGCGAGCACACTTCCGCGTAGCCCGTCAGGTCGTGCGAGATGTTCAGCGCGGACATCCGCGTCCACACGCCGAGCTCCTGGCTCGCGTGCACGACCGTGCTCACCCGATAGTTGTAGAACGGCTGTTCGAGGCCGACCTGCGTCTCGATCCCGCACACGCCCGCGATGTCGCCCGTCTTCGATTCTTCCATCACGAAGAAGTAGCCGGCCTCGCCCGGCGCGGCCTCGCCGTCGAGCGTGCGGCGCGTGCGTTCGATGCGCGCGGCGAGCGCGTCGCGATCGGGCTTGAACGTGGTCAGGCCCGGCCCGGTTTCCTTAGCGAGCGACACGAGCGCGTCGACGTCGCCCGTTTGTACGACCCGAACGACGATCATGCTGCGTCTCCCTTCATGTCTTCATCGTCGCGGCGGTGCAGCGGCACGCAGCGCACGACATCACCATCCTTCACATCGAGCGCCGCGCGCACGTCGCCGGCGAGCGGCGCGTCGGCCGTATCGCCCGGCAGGTCGGCCAGCACGCAGCGGAACGATTCGCCGCTGCCGGTCGACACCATGTACGCGACGTCGCCCTGCTGATGCGCGGCTTCGCGCACCGTGCGCTCCGCGCCGTGCTTCACGCATGCGGTGCGGTCGACCTGCGCGGTGAGCACGGGGCCCGCGTCGAAGATGTCGACGAAGCGGTCCGGCTCGAAGCCTTCCTCGAGATGGATGTCGTACGCGAGCAGCGCCGTTTCGTTCGGCTCGCCGAGCACGCGCTGCGCGGCTTCCGGCAGCAGCGGCACGTAAAGCGGATACGCCGGCATCACTTCCGCGATGAACGTGCGGCTGCGGCCGCCCGACGCGATGTCGACGTCGGTGAAGTTGCGGCCGAAGAACTTGCGGCCCACCGCTTCCCAGAACGGCGATGCGCCCGTGCTGTCGCTCACGCCGAGCAGCAGCGTGAACACTTCCGGCGTGAAGCGGCGGCGGTTCGCGGCGATGTACATCATCCGCGCACGCGAGATCAGGTGCGCGGCCGCGTCGCCGCGCAGCGACGGATCGACGTAGAAGCCCGCCAGCCGGCTCTTGCCGGTCAGCTCGTGCGACATCGTGAGCGCGTGGATCTTGCGGTTCACGTGCAGCTCGCGCGACGCGTGGATCAGTGCATCGTTGCGGAATGCGTAGAACGGTTCCGAGTAGCCGGCCGCGGCCACGATGCTCGCCGTGCCGAGCAGCTTGCCCGTCGACGAATCCTCGAGCACGAAGAGGTAGAACTCCTCGCCGGCGAAGTCGACGTCCGCGCGAAACGAATCCTCGGAGAGCGCCACGCGCGCTTCGAGCGCCGCGCGATCGTGCGGCAGCGAGTGCAGGACCGGCTGCGCAGTGCGCGCCATGTGCGCGAGCGCATCGAGATCCGTGAGTTTGCCGGGGCGAACAAATAGCATCGTCGTTCCTGTCTGCGATGGGCGCGCCGATCAGCGCGCGGTGGCTTCCTGGGCCGCGAGCACCTGCTCGACTGCCTTCTCGAAGCGCTTCACGCCTTCGTCGAGCAGGTCGAACGGGATCACGAGCGACGGCACGAAGCGCAGCACGTTCGGGCCCGCGATCAGCATGATCAGGCCGTTCTCGGCGGCGGCGGTGACGAAGTCCTTCGCGCGGCCGTCGAATGCGGCGGTGAGTTCCGCGCCGACCAGCAGGCCCTTGCCGCGGATGTCCTTGAAGATGCCGAAGCGTGCGTTGATGCGTTCCAGCGCGCCCTTCAGGCGCACGCTGCGTTCGCGCACGCCTTCGAGCAGCGCCGGGTCGCCGATCAGCTCGACGACCTTGTCCGCGATCGCCGACGCGAGCGGGTTGCCGCCGTACGTCGTGCCGTGCACGCCGACCTTGAAGTGGGCGGCCAGTTCGTTCGTCGTCAGCATCGCGCCGATCGGGAAACCGTTGCCGAGTGCCTTCGCGGTCGTGAGGATGTCCGGCGTGACGCCCGTGTCCATGTATGCGTAGAACTGGCCCGTGCGGCCAACGCCCGTCTGCACTTCGTCGAAGATCAGCACTGCGTCGTTGGCGTCGCACGCTTCGCGCAGTGCCTTCAGGAAGGCCGGATCGGCCGGGATCACGCCGCCTTCGCCCTGCACCGGCTCGACGATCACCGCGCAGGTTTGCGGGCCGATCGCGGCCTTGGCCGCTTCGATGTCGTTGAACGGCAGGTGCTTGATGCCTTCCGGCACCGGGCCGAAGCCTTCCGAGTATTTCGGCTGGCCGCCGACGCTGACCGTGAAGAACGTACGGCCGTGGAACGACTGGACGAACGACACGATTTCGTACTTGTCGGCGCCGTGGCGGTCGAATGCGACGCGGCGCGCGAGTTTCAGCGCGGCTTCGTTCGCTTCCGCGCCCGAGTTCGCGAAGAATGCGCGGTCGGCGAAGGTCAGCGCTTCGAGGCGCTTCGCGAGGCGCAGCACCGGCTCGTTCGTGTAGCCGTTGCCGATGTGCCAGAGCTTGCGGCCTTGTTCGTCCAGGACCTTCAGCAGTTCCGGGTGGCCGTGGCCGAGCGACGTGACGGCGATGCCGCAGGCGAAATCCACGTATTCGCGGCCGGCCGTGTCCCACACGCGCGAGCCCTCTGCACGGTCCGGCACGAACGGCGCGGGGGAGAATACCGGCACCATCACTTCGTCGAATGTCTGGCGGGTCACGGTCGAGGTCGTCATGGTCGTTCCTTTCGGTTTCGTAAGAGGGTTCAACAGGATCAAGTTTAGGTAAGGGTGACGCAAGCGTCTTGCGGAATTGCGACGGGTTCTATCGGAAGCGGATGGTTCGACTTATTTTGCCCTCCCGGCGGGGGGCTGGTTTGGTCGTGTGCTTTATTGGGGCCGTTTGGGTGGTGCGCTCGCCGTTGACGTGAAGCACCTGTGATCGTGTCGGTCTATTAGCGTCGCCCCTGCGCGGGGCGGCGGTTACTTTTCTTTGTCTTGCCAAAGAAAAGTAACCAAAAGAAAGGCGCCCGGATAACGCATGACTTCCCGGTGCCATGGCCACCGGAGTGGCCCTCGCCTAAGTGTCCGCGCCAGTCCGGAACCCGGAGTGGTTCGAGCAATGGTTCTGACACCACTCACCACCACGCGGAGTGGTATACCGCCCGCTAGCTCCGCCCTCGCTTCGCTCGGCCGACAGGTCCACACGTCCCGCTTCGCAAAGCTGTCGGTCGATTGATTTGCACAATTGCGGCAAGCGACGCATGAATTCAATAAATTGAAATCGTCGTTGTGGTACAGCGGCCCCTCACTGATTTGGGGAACTGATCAGTGGGTGTCCATATGTGGCGCGGTCGCATGAATGCGGCCGAAGAACCTTGCAGCCGAGCATAGCGAGGATGGAGCTAGCGGGCGGTATACCGCTCCGTTGCGTAGGGAGTGGTGTCAGAACCATTGCTCGAACCACTCCGGGTTCCCGACTGGCGCGGACACTTAGGCGAGGGCCACTTGGTGGACTACGGCACCGGGAAGTCATGCGTTATCCGGGCGCCTTTCTTTTGGTTACTTTTCTTTGGCAAGACAAAGAAAAGTAACCGCCGCCCCGCGCAGGGGCGACGCTAATAGACCGACACGATCGCAGGTGATTCACGTCAAACGCAAGCGCACCATCAAAAAAACAGAATCAATCCTTAGCCCCCCGCTCAACAAGCGCGCCCCCGCGAGGCTCCCCCCCACCGCCGGTCTGCTTCTCGAGCCAGGCTCTCCGATCCTCCCGAGGCGTGACCCCAAACCTTTCGCGGTACGCATTGGAAAAGTGCGCAGCAGAAGAAAACCCACAGGCGAGGCTCACCTGAACGACCGACTTGCTGGTCCGCTGCAACTGCGTGCGAGCCTTGAGCAACCGGAGATTGAGGTAATACTTGGAGGGCATCGCCCCGAGATACTGCCGGAAGAGCCGCTCCAGCTGCCGCCGCGACACGCCGACGAGCCCGGCGATCTCATCGGTCGTCAAAGGATCCTCGACATTGGCTTCCATCAAAAGCAACGCATCGTTCAGCCGAGGATGCCGCTCACCGGGCGCGGTCACAAAAGGAATCCGCTGCCGCTCCTCGCCGCTGCGCAGCGTGCCGGCCCCGAGCGCGTCGGCAATGCGCTCACCCAGGTCCGCCCCGTGTTCCCGGCCGATCATGGCCAGCATGAAATCGACGGTCGCCTGCCCGCCCGCACAGGTCGCCCGATCGCGATCGATCTCGAAGATCTGCTGCGTGACGATCGAGCGCTCGAACTGTTCGGCGAACTGCTGATACGTCTCCCAGTTCACGCTCACGCGATATCCGGAAAGCTGCCCGGCCATCGCGAGCCACCACACGCCGTGGTGAATCCCCGTGACGACCGGCGTGCGCTGCCCCACCCGCGCGAGACTCGCAAGAAACAACCGATAGTCGGCAAACTGCTGAAACCGCTCCGACACGACGATCAGCCAGTCGCACGCGATCGCATCGTTGAACGCCGCATCGGCATGCCACTGCGCGCCGCCGGCGAGCGGCACCGGCCGCCCGTCCCACGAACACACCTGCCAGCGATACAGCAAGCGCCCGTCGATCTCGTTCGCGAGATGCAACGCATCGACGATCGGACCCACACCCGACATCGACACGGGCGGCAATGCAACGATCGCCACCTGCGTCGTGCGGGTGGCGCCTGCGGGACGAGACACCGGTACCACGTATGAAACGCCCTTCGCGTTACTTGAGGCTACCCGACAGGAACTGCTTCAGACGCTCGCTCTGCGGACGCACCAGCACCTCCTTCGGATCACCCTCTTCCTCGGTCCGCCCCTGATGCAGGAACATCACGTGATTCGACACGTTGCGCGCGAAACCCATCTCGTGCGTGACGACGATCATCGTGCGGCCTTCCTCGGCCAGCTTCTGCATCACCTTCAGCACCTCCCCGACGAGCTCCGGATCGAGCGCCGACGTCGGCTCGTCGAACAGCATCACGTCCGGATGCATCGCCAGCGCCCGCGCGATCGCGACACGCTGCTGCTGGCCACCCGACAAATGCGACGGATACTGCTTCTCGACGCGCGGCGGCAAACCGACCTTCTCCAGGTACTCGCGCGCACGCTCCTCGGCTTCCTTCTTCGCAATGCCGAGCACGTGCACCGGCGCTTCCATCACGTTCTCGAGCACGTTCATGTGCGCCCAGAGGTTGAAGTGCTGGAACACCATCGCGAGCTTGGTGCGGATGCGCTGCAGCTGCTTGTGATCGGCCACCTCGAGCGCACCGGCGCGGTCGGTCCTGGTGCGCACGGCCTCGCCGTCGACGACGATCTGCCCCGCATTCGGCCGCTCGAGAAAATTGATGCAGCGCAGGAACGTGCTCTTGCCGGAACCGCTGGCGCCGATGATGCTGATGACGTCGCCGGCCTTCGCGTTCAGCGACACGCCCTTGAGCACCTCGTTGTCGCCATAGCGCTTGTGAATGTCGACCGCGGCAAGCTTGGTGGAAGCGGACGCGCTCGTTTGAGTGATCTCGGCCATCTGGCTCTCCTCGAATGAAATCAATGACGGCCGGCCGCGAGATACGCGAGCCAGTGGCGCTCCGCCCGGCGAAATGCCGCGACGAGTGCGAACGATACCGCAAGATAGATCAGTGCGGCGATCCCGAACGACTGGAACGCCATGTACGTCGCGGAATTGGCGTCACGCGCGACCTTCAGGATGTCGGGCACGGTCGCCGTGAACGCAACGGTGGTCGCGTGCAGCATCAGGATCACCTCGTTGCTGTACAGCGGCAGCGCACGGCGCAGCGCCGACGGCAGGATCACCCGGCGGTACATCGTGAACGGCGACATCCCGTACGCACGCGCCGCCTCGACCTCGCCGTGCGGAATCGCACGAATCGCACCCGCGAAGATCTCGGTGGTGTACGCGCAGGTGTTCAGCGCGAACGCGAGGATCGCGCAGTTGAAGCCGCTGCGGAAGAACGCGTCGAGCAGCGAGTGCGAGCGCACGAACTCGAGGCTGTACATGCCCGTGTACAGCAACAGCAGCTGCACGTAGAGCGGCGTGCCGCGGAACACGTACGTGTAGAACCGCACCGGCATCGACAGCCACTTCTTCTTCGACACGCGTGCGACCGCGAGCGGCACCGCGCACACGAAGCCGAGCGAAATCGACGCGACGAGCAGCCACAGCGTCACCGCAAGGCCGGAGAGGCGCTGGCCGTCCCAGTAAAGGAACGCCTGGCCGAATTCCTGGAGGATCTCGATCATAGTTCTGCGTGGCGCACGCCCGTGGAATAACGTTTCTCGAGCTGGATCAGCACGAGGTTGGAAACGGTCGTGATCGCGAGGTAGATCAGCGCCGCAACGAGGATGAAGAAGAACATGTTGAACGTGCTCTTGCCGGCGTCCTGCGCCGCCTTCACGACGTCCGCGAGACCGATGATCGACACCAGCGCGGTCGCCTTCACGAGCACCTGCCAGTTGTTGCCGATGCCAGGCAGCGCGAAGCGCATCATCTGCGGAAACATGATCCGCACGAACACGCGCAGCCCGCTCATCCCGTACGCCGAGCCGGCCTCGAGCTGGCCGCGCGGCACCGACAGGAACGCACCGCGGAACGTCTCGGTGAAGTACGCGCCGTAGATGAAGCCGAGCGTCAGCACGCCGGCGACGAACGGGTCGATGTCGATCTGGTCCCAGCCGACGAGGTCGGTGAACTGGTTCAGCCAGATCTGGATGCTGTAGAACAACAGCAGCATCAGGACGAGATCGGGCACCGAGCGGATCAGCGTCGTATAACCGGTCGCGACCGCTCGCAGCACCCGGTTGTGCGACAGCTTCGCCACCGCGCCGATCAGCCCCAGCGCCACCGCAGCGGCGAGCGACAGCACCGACAGCTCGATGGTCTGCACGGTGCCGGCCCAGAGGACAGGACCAAAGCCGTAAAGGAACACGCGCGTCTCCAGTGTTGATGTGAACACCGGCGCGCTCACTGTCCGGCGCCGGGCTGACGCGGATAGTCGCAAGCGAAATTGTTTGCCTCAAATCACCGTGCGCGCGATTGCTGCGTCGCAGCAATTCACCCTACCATTTGCAGGCACGGCCTACCGCGCTGTTTCAAAAGGAAAAAAGCCGCTTCCTGACAGTCGGATGACACGCAGGGAAGCGGACTTTTTGCAATTTTCCGGTCGCTTTTTCGATATAGCGCCGGACGCGGGTTCAGCGCCCTTTCAGGATGTCGGAGCGCGAAGTCGTATAGACAAGCCCGTCCGGGCCGAAATGGACGTTGAAGAACGCGTCGGTGTTGACGCCGTCCTCGAGCCAGCGCCAGCTCCATACGGTCTCGGGCTTCAGCGGATACTGCGCGACGTCGCCCGGCTTGCCGAGCAGGCGGCGCACCTCGTCCTCGGTCATCCCCGGGCGCACCTTCGCGAAGTTCTCGGCGGTCAGCACCTGCGTCGCGCCCGTGTAATACCCGCCCGGGTCGAGGTCAACGAACCAGGTCTGGTTGCCCATCGGGCCACGCGGGTATTCGAGGCGCTTCGAGCCGTCGGTGAACGCGCGCTCGGTCTCGGGCTTGCCCATCGTGGCGCGCACGTCGGCTTCGGTCGAGACGCCGGCCTTCAGCCCCTTGAGCAGCAGCGGCGCCGGCTTGATCGCGTTGAAGAAGTCCCTGATACGTTGCACGTCGAGATTGCCTTGCTTGTCGTCGCAGCCGGTCAGCGCCAGCGCGGCAGCCAGCATCGTGACGGGAAGCAGCCGGAAACGGAAGATCATCGGAAGAAATGCGCGTCGAGAAAACACGCGGCAAGGATACTCGCGCAACGCCAAAAGCGCGAGACGGACCGCGCGGCCCGTCTCGTGATCAATGCGTCGTTTCGGTTTGCACCTGGGCCTCGCGGCCCGCTTGCGGGGCGCGCGGCCCGGCCGGCACCGCCTTGATCCGGCGGCGCGTGCGCACCAGCTCGGCCAGTTGCCACGACCCGAGCGCGAGACAGCCGAACAGCACCTCGCGGCCGCGCTTGACCAGCGCGAGCGACAGCGCCGTCTCGCGATCGACGCCGAACATCTGCGCGAGCAGCACGACGGTCGCCTCCTGCACGCCGAGACCGCCCGGCACCATGAACGCCGCATGCCGCACGGCCTGCGTCATCGCCTCGATCGCGATCGCGCCGCCGATCGAGACCGGATGACCGAGCAGCGCGAGCGCCCAGTAGATTTCGAGCGCGCCGAGCACGTAGCCGGACAGCTGCCAGAAGAACGCACTGAACAGCAGCGGCGTGCGCGACATCAGCGCGTCGATGTCGCCGTCGAGGCGGCGGCCGTCGACGCCCTGCAGCAACCGGTGCGAATCGCCGAGCAGACGCCCCGCGAACCGCTCGATCGCATGGAAGATCCCGCCGCGCCGCATCAGCACGACGCCGAGCACCGGCAGCGGCAGGGTCAGCAGCAGCGCGAGGCCGATCGTGCCGCCGCCCATGTCGTGCGTCGTCGCGAGCAGCAGCACGAGGCCGAGCGCCGCGAACGCATACTGGACGACGATCGTCACCAGCACCTCGACGATCACCGACGCGGTCACGCGGCTCGCGTCGGGCACCTGCCAGCGCGCCATCCGGATCCCGACCAGCTCGCCGCCGATCCCGACGACCGGCAGCAGCCGGTTCACCGCTTCACGCACGGTCGCGACCCACCACAGGAACGACAGCGACGCGCGCCGGTCGAGCAGCTGGTGCCACGCATACGCGTCGAGCAGCAGCGGCAGCGCATGGAACGGCACGAGCCACAGCAGCGCGAAGCCGGCGCGCTCGAGCATCCGCGTCACGTCGCCGATGCCTTCGTGCAGCCCGAGCGCGAGCAGGATCCCGATGCCGATCGGCCAGCCGAGCCATTTGATCCACTTGGTCATGACGGCTGCGCCCCCGCTTCGCGCGACGCGTGCGTGCCGCGCCGCGCCGCCGGCTGGCCGAACACGTCGGCAAAACCGCCGGTCGCGACGCCCGCGGCCTTCAGCGCGGCCGCGACGCGCGGCGACAGCAGCGCATCCAGTTCGTCGACCGGCCGGTAAGCGGCCATCGTCGGCGTGATCGGGCCGTCCCCGGCTTCCGCCGGATGACAGTAGATCTCGCCGACCCCGGGCGGCAGCGCCGCGAGCGCGTCGAGCAGCACGCGCTCGTCCATCGCGCCCGTATGCTCGATGCCGACCACGTAGTCGTTGTGCGCGAGCCCCGCACGGTCGAGCCGCGCGCGCACCAGCGCGATCCACGGCTTGAGCAGCGCGGGCGCGCGCGTTTCGTACGGCAGCCGCACCGCACGCAGCCCGTAGTCGCGGCCGATCTCGATGATCATCGACAGCACGGTCGGATGCAGGTGGAAATGCTTGTGCGCGTTCACGTGGTCGAGCGGCAGGCCGCTCGCCGCGAACGCGTCGAACTGCGCGCGGATCTCGCGGC
The DNA here is from genome assembly GCF_003853795.1 of Burkholderia sp. Bp8991. Lineage (NCBI taxonomy): Bacteria > Pseudomonadati > Pseudomonadota > Betaproteobacteria > Burkholderiales > Burkholderiaceae > Burkholderia > Burkholderia sp. Bp8991. The sequence goes on from NZ_QTQJ01000017.1 coordinate 55,782, forward strand.
GCAGCTGCGCACGCACGTGCGGCAGGAAGAAGAAGCGGCAGCCGTCCTTCGCCATCGCATCGCCGAAGCGCCCGTCGCGGCCGACGAGCGCGGGAATGTCATGCGCGGGCAGCGTGGCCGGCCCGTCCGCGAGGACGAGATGCAGGCCGACCGCGAGCGACGGCAGGCGCCGCGCGCGTTCGATCGCGTCCTGCGCCGCGGGCGCACCGACCATCAGGCTCGCGGCGTTCAGCACGCCGTCGCGATGCGCGCGCTCGACCGCCGCGTTGACGCGCGGATGCAGCCCGAAGTCGTCCGCGGTGAAGATCAGCGCCCGCGCCGCCCGCTGCGTCGCCACGAATCAGGCCTCGTGCGCGCGCAGGAAGCGGAAGAACTCGACGCCTTCGCGCAAGCGACGCTTCATCATGTCCCAGCTCGTCAGCATCTCGCGGACGATCTCCCAGATCTTCGACGGGCGGAAGTAGAACTGGCGATAGAACTGCTCGAGATGGTGATAGATCTCGTCGCGCGACAGGTGCGGATAGCCGATCGCCGCGAGCTGCACGCCTTCCTTGCTGACCAGGTTGATGGTCTTGTTCTCTTCCATCCAGCCGTTCTCGACGGCCTGCTTGTAAAGCGTCGTGCCCGGATACGGCGCGGCGAGCGACACCTGGATCGTGTGCGGATTGATTTCCTTCGCGTACTCGATCGTCTTCTTGATGGTGTCCTGCGTCTCGCCCGGCAGGCCGAGGATGAAGGTGCCGTGGATCTTGATCCCGAGCTTCTTGCAGTCCGCGCTGAAGCGGCGCGCGAAATCGGTGCGCACGCCCTTCTTGATGTTCACGAGGATCTGGTCGTCGCCGGATTCGAAGCCGACCAGCAGCAGGCGCAGGCCGTTTTCCTTCATGATCTTCAGCGACTTGTACGGCACGTTCGCCTTCGCGTTGCACGACCACGTCATGCCGAGCTTGCCCAGGCCGATGGCGATCGCTTCGGCGCGCGGCAGGTCGTCGGTGAAGGTGTCGTCGTCGAACATCAGCTCCTTCACTTCCGGCATGTTGTCGCGGATCCACTTCGCTTCCGCGAGCACGTTCTCGACCGAGCGCGTGCGGTAGCGGTGGCCGCTGACCGTCTGCGGCCACAGGCAGAACGTGCAGCGCGACTTGCAGCCGCGGCCCGTGTAGATCGACACGTACGGGTAGTTCAGGTAGCCGATGAAGTAGTTGTCGATCTTCAGGTCGCGCTTGTAGACGGGCGCGACGAACGGCAGTTCGTCCATGTTCTCGAGGATCGGACGCGCTTCGTTGTGCTCGATCGAGCCGTCCTTCGCGCGCCAGCTCAAGCCCTTGATCTCGGGGAACGGCTTGCCTTCGGCGATTTCCTTGCAGGTGTAGTCGAATTCCTCGCGGCACACGAAGTCGATCGCGTCGCTCGCCGTGAGCGAGTTGTGCGGATCGACCATCACCTTCGCGCCCACCATGCCGACCAGCATCGACGGCTTCATCTTCTTCAGATCCTGCGCGAACATCGCGTCGGTCGGGAACGACGGCGTGCTCGTGTGGATGATCACGAGATCGTAGTCGTTGGCGATCTTCAGCGTTTCCTCGACCGACAGGCCGTCGGCCGGCGCGTCGACGACGCGGCTGCCCGGCACGAGCGCGGCCGGCTGCGCGAGCCACGTCGGGTACCAGAAGGAACGGATTTCGCGCTTCGCCTGATAGCGCGAGCCGGCTCCGCCGTCGAAGCCGTCATACGAAGGGGCCTGCAAGAACAGCGTTTTCATGAATGCTCCAGTAGCCTGCATAGTTCGATTCGTTTCAACGATTCAGTCAATCAACCGCGGGCCGCCCTGCCGGCGCCCGCCTCTCTGTCATGTCGCGTCGCGCGACGTGGCCGCGCAACGCGTCTCGGCCTTCGGGCCGGATTCGATCGGGACCGGGCGCATCGCCGGTTCCCTTCGGGGAACGTACGTCAGCGGCCGTCCCCGCCCTCCACGATCACCGTCGCGCGTTCGCCGCCGACGACCGTCATCCGCGCGCCGCGCCACACGACGTGCGTGCCGAACACGGCCGCGAGCCATTCGAGCGCGAGCAGCGTGTCGCGCACCGCGACGAGCGGCAGGTCGCGCCAGAACGCGCGCCAGCCGTCCTCGCCGCGCGCGTGCAGCACCAGCCGCCCGAACGCGCCCACCACGGCCGCGCCACCCGCCAGCGTGCCGGCGACGGTGCCGTCGAGACGCAGCGCGAGCGCCGCGCCGATCGCGAGCCACGGCGCGGTAAACGTGATGAACAGGAACGCGAAGCCGGCCGGGTTCAGCGAACGGATCGTGCGCAGCCAGCGCGTCTCGCGGTGCCAGAGCGGCCCGAACGACGGCTCGATCACGTCGGTCGCGACCTCGACCTCGGACAGCACGGTGCGCCGCCCGAGGCGGCGCGGCAGCTCGGCCAGCCAGAAGTCGTCGGCCAGCTCGTCCTTCAACGCGAGAAAACCGCCGATCCGCTCGAGCGTGTCGCGCGTGAGCGCCAGCGTCGCGCCGAAGCCGAAGCGGCTCGAGCGGCCGAGGTGCGTGATCCGGACCGACGGCGCGAACCACGCATCGACGAACTGCGCGCCGATCCGCGTCCAGAACCCGCCGACGCTGCGCGCATGATACAGGCACGTGACGACCCCGACCGACGCGTCGGCGAGCGGCGCCGTCACGCGCTCCAGATAGTCCGGCTTCACCGCGATGTCGCTGTCCGCGATCACGATGCGGCCGTACTTCGCGCGTTCGGCGAGATTGATCAGGTTGCTGACCTTCAGGTTCTTGCCGTGCACGCGCGCGTCGATCACGAGCGTGATGTCGCATTCCGGATAATCGGCGCGCAGCCGCTCGACCACGGCGACCGCCGGATCGGAGGCCGACGCGACCCCGAACAGCACTTCATGGCGCGGGTGGCGCTGTTCGCAGAACGTCGCGAGGTTCTCGTACAGGTGCGGCTCGGCGCCGCACAGCGGCTTGAGCACGCTGACGGGCTCGAAACCGTCGCGTGCGGCGGTGCGCGGCGTGCGCGGACGCGGCGCGAACGCCGCGACGAACGCATAGCCGGCCGCAGCCAGCGTGAACACGGTCAGGAGCCAGTCGAGCAGCGTGACGGTCGGCGTCATGCGCGACGCCCTCCGGCGACGCGGGCGCCCTGCCGACCGATCGAACCGGGTTGAACGTGATTGGGTATTCCGACAGCAACGAACGCGGGCACGACCCGACTCCTTGTTCCAGCAGCGTCTGTGTAATGGGGAGGCACGGCCCATTTCCCCGAAAGCGGCCATGCCCGGCATCGCGTGGCACATCCTCGCGCGATGCCCGGACGGGATGCGGGAAGATTCTAATGGCTACCGTCGGCACAACATGGACAGGCGCCGGATTTTAGCAGCCCGCGCCACCCCGCGCTTGGCACCACGCGAAACGGACTACTGCGATTTCGGCAAAGCTGTGCGGCCGGGGAACCATTCCGGTGCCACCTCGTTCACGTTAGCGTAAGCACTTTGCAGGCGGATTGCAGTCTTGAAAATCAAACGTTTCGTGGAAATTTGTATGTCGATGCGAAGACATGCCCAATCGCCGTAAAGATCGGTAATTATTCGGTGATTAGATTGATTTTTGCAACAGTTGCCCGCGCCACCTTGCGCCCCTGAAAGGCGCATGGGTATCCGCGCGTCGCCAGCGCGTTCCGGAACCCTTTGGCAAAATCATCGCCAACTGTTGCGCATCCGCATCACCGCGCCCCTCCCTTCCGAAGGCCACCCGATGATTCCGTTTTCCGTACTCGATCTCGCCCCCATTCCCGCCGGCGCAGACGCCGCGCAGGCGTTCCGCAACACCGTCGATCTCGCGCAGCACGCGGAGCGCCTCGGCTACCGGCGCTACTGGCTCGCCGAACATCACAACATGCCCGGCATCGCGAGCGCGGCGACGGCCGTCGTGATCGGCCACGTGGCGGGAGCGACGAAGACGATCCGCGTCGGCTCGGGCGGGATCATGCTGCCGAACCATGCGCCGCTCGTGATCGCCGAGCAGTTCGGCACGCTCGCGTCGCTGTATCCGGGGCGCATCGACCTCGGGCTCGGTCGCGCGCCCGGCACCGACCAGACCACGTCGCGTGCGCTGCGCCGCGACCTGATCGGCAGCGCCGACTCGTTTCCGGACGACGTCGCCGAGCTGCAGCGCTACTTCGCGGAACCGGTGCCCGGCCAGCGCGTGCGCGCGGTGCCCGGCGCGGGGCTGGACGTGCCTGTGTGGCTGCTCGGTTCGAGCCTCTTCAGCGCGCAACTCGCCGCGATGCTCGGGCTGCCGTTCGCGTTCGCGTCGCACTTCGCGCCGGACTACCTGATGCGCGCGCTCGAAGTCTATCGCGCGCAGTACCGGCCGTCGGCCGCGTGGCCGAAGCCGCATGCGATGGTCGGCGTCAACGTGTTCGCGGCCGATACCGACGACGAGGCGCGGCGCCTCTTCACGTCGCTGCAGCAGCAGTTCATCAACCTGCGTCGCGGCACGCCCGGCAAGCTGCCGCCGCCCGTCGACGCGCTCGAGGCGAGCGAGTTCGAACTCGCGAACGTCGCGCATGCGCTGTCGTTCGCGGCCGTCGGCTCGCGCGACACGGTGCGCGACAAGCTGCGCGACCGGATCGCGCAAACCGGCGCTAACGAGGTGATCATCACCGCGCAGATCTACGATCACGCCGCGCGCGTGCGCTCGTTCGAGCTGGCCGCGCAGATCCGCGACGAACTCGCGAACGAAACCCGCTGACCTGGCGCACGTGCCCCCCAGGCGGGTGCGCCCGCCTGCGCGTCACTGCGGGTGCACCGCCCCCATCCCGTCGAGCAGCGCCTTGTGGAACGCGTCCGGATCCTGGATCTGCGGCGCGTGCCCGAGCGCCGGGAATTCGACGAGCTGCGCGCCGGGAATCGCCGCCTGCGTGCGTTTCGCGAGTTCCGGGTAACGGCCGAGCTTCGCGTGCACGTCCGGCGGCGCCACGTCCTTGCCGATCGCGGTCGTGTCCTTGTCGCCGATCAGCAGCAGCGTCGGCACGCGTATCGCGCCGAGTTCGTAGACCACCGGCTGCGTGAGGATCATGTCGTAGATCAGCGCCGAGTTCCACGCGACCGCGTCGCGGCCCGGGCCGCGATACATGCCGGCGAGCATCTGCACCCAGCGCTCGTATGACGGCGCCCACTTGCCCGCGTAGTAGGTCGCCTGCTCGTAACGGCGGATGCCGTCCGCCGTCGTCTTCTGCTCGCGTGCGTACCAGTAGTCGACCGACAGCGGCGGCACGCCGAGCGCCTTCCAGTCCTCGAGGCCGATCGGGTTCACCAGCACGAGCTGCTCGGTCGCCTTCGGGTACATCAGCGCGTAACGCATCGCGAGCATCCCGCCCGTCGAATGGCCGACGATCGTCGCCGATTTCACGCCGACCGACTCGAGCAGCGCATGCGTGTTGCGCGCGAGCTGCTGGAAGCTGTACTGGTAGCGCTCGGGCTTCGACGACTTGCAGAAGCCGATCTGGTCCGGCGCGATCACGCGATAGCCGGCGCGGCTCAGCACGCCGATCGTGTCTTCCCAGGTCGCCGCGCAAAAGTTCTTCCCGTGCAGCAGCACGACGGTGCGGCCGTTCGGGTGCGCCGGCTGCACGTCCATGTACATCATCTCGAGGGTGTCGCGCTGCGACACGAACGCGTAGCGATGCACCGGCTCCGGATAGGCGAAGCCTTCCAGGCGAGGGCCGTACGCGGGCCCGTCGTTGCCGGCCGGTGCCGGGACGGCGACCGCGACCGACGTCGCGCATGCGGCGGCGACGCCCGCGCCGAGCACGGCCGCGCGCGCGAGGGAGAACATCTTGCAATTCGAAGGCATGGCGCTCACGGTAATGGGAAATGCACGCGGTCAGCCGGGCGGCTTCACGCCCCGCGATTCTACGCGGTCGGGCTGACGACGGCGCGCAACACTCGTCGGCCGAGCGACTTCCGCGCACGCGACGAACTCGGGTATCGTGTGACGAGACCCTGAAACGCCTGCAGGCGAACGCTCATGAAAAACGTCCTCAGCATTCAGTCGCACGTCATCTACGGACACGCCGGCAACAGCGCGGCCGTGTTCCCGATGCAGCGCCTCGGCGTCAACGTCTGGCCGCTCAACACCGTCCAGCTGTCGAATCACATGCAGTACGGCCACTGGGCCGGTAGCGCGATCGACGCCGCGAAGATGGAGCAGCTGGTCGACGGCGTCGCCGCGATCGGCGCGCTCAAGCGCTGCGACGCGGTACTGTCCGGCTTCCTCGGCTCGCCGGCGCAGGCGCGCGCGACGGTCGAGATCGTGCGCTCGGTGAAGGCGATGAACCCGAACGCGTGGTACTTCTGCGATCCGGCGATGGGCCAGACGGGCGGCATCCGCCCCGAACCCGGCGTCGAGGAATTCATCGTCGCGGAGATGCCGGCGCTCGCGGACGGCATGTCGCCGAACCACACCGAGCTGCAGAAGCTCGCCGGGCGGCGCATCGAGACCGTCGCCGAAGCCGTCGACGCGTGCCGCGCGCTGATCCGCCGCGGGCCGAAAATCATCCTTGTCAAGCACCTGCACGACCGCAGCAGCCCGGCCGACCGCTTCAACATGCTCGCCGTCACCGAGACCGAAGCGTGGATCGGCCAGCGCCCGCTGTATGCGTTTCCGCGCCATCCGGTCGGTGTCGGCGACCTCACCAGCGCCATTTTCGTCGCGCGCCGGTTGCGCGGCGACTCGGTGCGCGCCGCGTTCGAGCACACGCTCGCGGCGGTGCACGCGGTCGTGAAGGCAACCTACGACGCACGCCGCTACGAGCTCGAACTCGTCGCCGCGCAGGACGAAATCGCGCGCCCGAGCGAATGGTTCGGCGCGTGGGTGACGGACGCCTGACGCCGCTGCATCCGCATCGCCGGCGCGCGTCAAGCGCCATCTGCTGCCTGCTGTCCTGCTGTCCTGCTGTCCTGCTGTCCTGCTGTCCTGCTGTCCTGCTGTCCTGCTGTCCTGCTGTCCGCTGTCCCGCTGTCCCGCTGTCCCGCTTTCCCGCTTTCCCGCTTTCCCGCTTTCCCGCTGTCCGCTGTCCGCTGTCCGCTTTCCCGCTATCCGCGTCCCCGCTGCCCGCTGCCCGCTGCCCGTTGCACCGCGACCGTCGGCCGTTGTCCGTTCAACGCCGCGCCTGCAAACGTTTCCGGACTTCACATGAATGACACCGATTTCTCGCTATGCTCGCGGCGGCACGACCCGGCGCAGCCGCATCCTGCGCCACGGGGCGCGTCCATTTTCCGCATGTCCCGCCAACCGGCTCCCCCCTTTAACGCACGATAACGACCATGACCCGATCGAACCGTCGTGACTTCCTGCGCGTCGCCGCCGGCACCGCCGGCGCAGCCGCGCTGAACCTGTTCCCGCCCGTGATCCGCGATGCGCTCGCCATCCCCGCGAACCGCCGTACCGGCACGATCCGCGATATCGAACACATCGTGATCCTGATGCAGGAGAACCGTTCGTTCGACCATTACTTCGGCACGATGCGTGGTGTCCGCGGATTCGGCGACCCGCGCCCGCTGCGCCTCGCGAGCGGCAAGTCGGTGTTCCATCAGCCGGTCGGCCCGGCCGAGCTGCTGCCGTTCCACCCGGGCGCCGACAAGCTCGGCCTGCAGTTCCTGCAGGACTTGCCGCACGGCTGGCAGGACATGCACGCCGCATGGAACAAGGGCCGCTACGACCAGTGGGTGCCGAACAAGGGCACCACGACGATGGCGTACCTGAAGCGCGACGACATCCCGTTCCACTACCAGCTCGCCGACGCGTTCACGATCTGCGACGCGTACCACTGCGCGATCCCGAGCTCGACCGACCCGAACCGCTACTACATGTGGACCGGCTACGTCGGCAATGACGGCACGGGCGGCGGCCCGGTGCTCGGCAACGAGGAAAAGGGCTACGGCTGGACGACCTATCCGGAAGTGCTCGAGCAGGCCGGCGTGTCGTGGAAGATCTACCAGGACGTCGGCACGGGGCTCGACGCGAACGGCTCGTGGGGCTGGACGCAGAACCCGTACATCGGCAACTACGGCGACAACGCGCTGCTCTACTTCAACCAGTACCGCAGCGCGCTGCCCGGCACGCCGCTGTACGACAAGGCGCGCACCGGCACCAACATCAGCGCCGGCGGCACGCTGTTCGACGTGCTGCAGCAGGATGTGAAGAACGGCACGCTGCCGCAGGTGTCGTGGATCTGCGCGCCGGAAGCGTACTCGGAGCACCCGAACTGGCCGGCGAACTACGGCGCGTGGTACATCGAGCAGGTGCTGAAGGTGCTCGTATCGAATCCGGACGTGTGGAGCAAGACCGCGCTCTTCATCACCTACGACGAGAACGACGGCTTCTTCGACCACGTGCCGCCGCCGTTCGCACCGCAGTCGCGCGAGAACGGGCTGTCGACGGTCGCGACGACCAACGAGGCATTCGCCGGCGACGCGTCGCACATGGCCGGCCCGTACGGGCTCGGGCCGCGCGTGCCGATGCTGGTGGTGTCGCCGTGGACCAAGGGCGGCTGGGTCTGCTCGCAGACCTTCGATCACACGTCGCTGCTGCAATTCATCGAAGCACGCTTCGGCGCGCAGTACGCGGTCACCGCGGCGAACGTGTCGCCGTGGCGCCGCACGGTGTGCGGCAACCTGACGTCCGCGTTCGACTTCGCGACGCCCGACGCAAGCTGGCCGCAGCTCCCGGACACGAGCGGCTACGCGCCGCCCGACCGCAACCGTCACCCCGACTACATCCCGGTGCCGCCGGTCGTCCAGCATCTGCCGAAGCAGGAGGCCGGCCTGCGTCCGGCGCGCGCGCTGCCGTACGAACTGTTCGTGCACGGCCGGATCGACAATGCGAGCGGCCAGTTCCGGCTGACCTTCGCGAACACCGGCACCGCGGGCGCGGCGTTCCAGGTCCAGGCGCGCAATCGTGTCGACGGCCCGTGGACCTACACGGTCGACGCCGGCAAGCGGGTTTCCGACCTGTGGAGCCCGGCGCCGTCGCTCGGCCTGTACGACCTCGACGTGTACGGCCCGAACGGCTTCTACTGCCACTTCCGCAGCCCCGCGGCGATGGCGGTCGGCCCCGCGAGCATCAACCCCGAGGTGATCTACGGCTACGACGTCGCGAACGGCAACATCACGCTGCGCCTGATGAACCGCGGCCACCAGGCCGTGCGGCTCAAGGTGACGAGCGCCTACGGCCACGGCCATGCGCGCGAGTTCGACCTCAAGCCGGGTACGCACGTCGACGACTACTGGGATCTGCGCGGCAGCCACGGCTGGTACGACCTGACCGTCAGCGACGGCCGCCCGCTCGGCTTCCTGCGCCGTTTCGCGGGCCACGTGGAGACCGGCCGCCCGAGCACGAGCGACCCGGCGATCCGCACGAACGCGTCGCATGACGACGCCGAAGCCGCGTCGGACGCCCTGTCCGACTGACGACGGCGAACGCGGCGCGGCCCCCTCTGGGGGTTGCGCCGCCCGCCCGCACCCGCCTCCCGTCCATTCGTGACGGGAAACTCCCGATACCAGCCGCCCGCGCTCGCGCGGAAGCTGTGCGCAAATCCGCATCGAATGCGCGGCAAATTGCCAAGACCCGCGCATATCGGCGACCTATATATCGAGACGATCGGGGCTCCTCGCAGAGCCTGACGGGAGGTCCTTTCCGGGAAGCATCAGCAAGCCGACCTCCACGTCCGATTCCGAGAAGCGGTCGAACCGCCCGCCCGTCGCACGCGCCCGGCCCGCCGGCTGCGTGCGGTACCCACCCGCTGGTGTTAGAACAAGAGGAACGAACATGACATTCCGTCATTCCCTGTTGTCGGTATCGGTCGTATCCGCGGTAGCCCTTCTCTCGCAACACGCCGCCCAGGCCGCCGACGCGTCCGACGTGAAGGTCGGCTTTGCCGCGCCGCTCACCGGCGTGAACGCCGGCTACGGCAAGGATCTCCAGAACGGCGTGCAGCTCGCGCTCGACGACGCCGCCGCGCAGAAGGTGCAGATCGCCGGCAAGCCCGTGCATTTCGACCTGGTCGTGCAGGACGACCAGGCCGACCCGCGCATCGGCGTGCAGGCCGCGCAGGCGCTCGTCGACCAGAACGTGTCGGTGGTGGTCGGCCACTTCAACTCGGGCACGACGATTCCGGCGTCGGTGGTCTACGACAAGGCCGGCATTCCGGTGATCGACCCGGCCGCGACCAACCCGACGCTCACGTCGCGCGGGCTCGCGAACATGTTCATGGTGATCGCGACCGACGGCCAGAACGCCGGCAACGCGGGCAAGTACGCGGTCGACGTGACCAAGGCGAAGCGCATCGCGATCATCGACGACCGCACCGCGTTCGGCCAGGGTGAGGCCGACGAGTTCGAGAAGGCCGTGAAGGCGGCCGGCGGCAACATCATCGGCCGCGAGTTCACCAGCAACCAGGCGGTCGACTTCCGCGCGCAGATCACGAGCCTGAAGGGCAAGAACCCCGACCTGATCTTCTTCGGCGGTCTCGACTCGCTCGCCGCGAACTTCATCAAGCAGATGCGCCAGCTCGGGCTGAACGCGCAGTTCGTCGGCGGCGGCGGTGTGAAGGACAACGAGTTCATCAAGATCGCCGGCCCGGCCGCGGAAGGCGCGATGGCGTGGGAATACGGGCGGCCGCTCGACGAGCTGCCGCAGGGCAAGGATTTCGAGCAGCGCTTCAAGAAGCGCTTCGGCGTCGACGTGCTGTCGTACGCGCAGTTCGGCTACGACGCGGCGTGGGCGGCGATCAAGGCGATGCAGGCGGCCAACTCGACCGACCCGAAGGTCTATCGCCCGGCGCTGAAGAAGGTCGACTTCGAAGGCGTCACCGGCCGCATCTCGTTCGCGAACGACGGCTCGCTGAAGAGCGGGATGTCGACGCTGTACCAGGTGAAGAGCGGCGCGTGGAAGACCATCGTGACGAAGGGGGGCTGATCGGGCAGGATCGGCGGTCCGGGTAGGGGGCCGCCCCGGGGCGCGGGCGACGGCGGGAACGCCGCCCCGGCGCCCCTCCCACGATGCAGGTGAACGGACGATCCGCAGCCGGCGCTAAAACGATCGGCGCAATCGCATCGATCTCATACGATGACTGATGTTGCGGCGATATTCGTCAAGGCCTGCGGCGCCGCGCAGGCCATGTCGGCGGCCACGCGTCAGCTGGCCTGCGTGTCGCGTTCCGCCTCGGCCGCCTCGTGCGCACGGCGCAGCCGCTCGCGGCTGTTGGTCAGGTGCGTGCGCATCGCGGCGCGCGCGGCTTCCGGGTCGTGACGCGCGATCGCCTCGTAAATGTCTTCATGCTCGTGATTGAGCCGGCCGACATAGCGCTCGAGGTCGTCGCCGGCGAAGCGCGCCGAATTCACGCGCGTGCGCGGAATGATCGACGCGCCGAGCTGCGTCATGATGTCGACGAAATAGCGGTTGCCGGTGGACTGCGCGATCTGCAGGTGGAACTGGAAATCGAGTGGTGCCGTGTCACGGCCGCCGCCCGCCCCCGACGCGATCGCGTCGAGCGCGCGCCGCAACGCGGCGAGGTCGGTATCGTTCGCGCGCTGCGCGGCGAGGCTCGCGCATTCACTTTCGAGGCTGATGCGCAACTCGAGCACCGCGAGCACGTCGCGCAGCGTCGTGATGGTCGCGGGATCGATGCCGAGCGTCTGCCGGCGCGCCGGCTCGAGCACGAAGCTGCCGATGCCGTGGCGCGTCTCGACGAGGCCGCTCGCCTGCATCCGCGAGATCGCTTCGCGCACGACCGTGCGGCTGACGCCCTGCGCCGCCATGACTTCGGTTTCGGTCGGCAGCTTGTCGCCGGGACGCAGCGTGCCGTTTTCGATCTGCGCGGTCAGCGCGTCGACGACATCTTGTGCGAGGCTGCGTGCGCGACGGCGCGGCGCTGCGGGAAGCGTGGGCACGGACATGAGGCCGGTTCCTTTTTGAATGATCGTAATGTGAGCCGAGGGTTTACGCGGGGTTTGAGCGAACGCCGATGATTCATTATACTGCGTCACAAGTCATCCGACGACTGATGATCGCGACACGGATCTCCTGTCGACCGAGGCTGGCGCTCCAGCACTGCCCGGTCCCGTGGTTCGCGATCGGCCGGCATTCGCGCTTCTGCGCGGCTGCCGGCGCCCGGTTTCGGGACCGATCGAAGCGCGCTTGCGCGCGTGCTCCGGCCTGTCGCGACACCGGCATCGAGCGGGTCGCCCCCATCCTTTCGGGTTGCTGTCGACATGCGGGGCTTGCGCACCGCGCACGTCGGTTGTCGAATGATCGCACCTCCCGCCGCGCGCAGCAAAGATTTTGCCGCACGGCATTGCCCACTCTTTTGCCATCGCCGCCATGAACGCCGTCACTGCCTCGCCTTCCCACGACACGCCGCGCATCGTCGACCTGCAAGCCATTCCGGTCGCCGGCCACGACAGCATGCTGCTCAACCTGAGCGGCGCGCACGGCCCGTTCTTCACCCGCAACCTCGTGATCCTGAAGGACAGCGCGGGCCGGACCGGCGTCGGCGAGGTGCCGGGCGGCGAAAGCATCCGCCGCACGCTGGAGGACGCGCGCGCGCTCGTCGTCGGTCAGCCGGTCGGCAATTACCATGCGGTGCTCAACGACGTGCGGCGCACCTTTGCCGACCGCGATGCGAGCGGCCGCGGCCTGCAGACCTTCGACCTGCGCACCACGATCCACGCGGCCACCGCGCTCGAAGCCGCGCTGCTCGACCTGCTCGGCCAGCATCTCGGCGTGCCCGTGGCGGCCCTCCTCGGCGAAGGGCAGCAGCGCGAGCGCGTCGAGATGCTCGGCTATCTGTTCTACATCGGCGATCGCACGCAAACTGCGCTGCCCTATCGCGACGGCCGCTGCGCGACCGACGACTGGACCCGCGTGCGCGACGAAGCCGCGCTGACGCCCGAGGCGGTCGTGCGCCTCGCCGAAGCCGCGCATGCGCGCTACGGGTTCAACGACTTCAAGCTGAAGGGCGGCGTGTTCGAAGGCGCGCGCGAGGTCGAGGCCGTGACGGCGCTTGCCGAGCGCTTCCCCGAAGCGCGCGTGACGCTCGATCCGAACGGCGCATGGTCGCTCGACGAGGCCGTGCGGCTGTGCCGCGACCTGCATCACGTGCTTGCGTATGCGGAAGATCCGTGCGGCGCGGAGAACGGTTATTCGGGCCGCGAGGTGATGGCCGAATTCCGCCGCTCGACCGGGCTGCCGACGGCCACCAACATGATCGCGACCGACTGGCGCCAGATGGGCCACGCGGTGCAGTTGCAGGCGGTCGACATCCCGCTCGCCGATCCGCACTTCTGGACGATGCAGGGCTCGGTGCGCGTCGCGCAGATGTGCCGCGACTGGGGCCTCACGTGGGGCTCGCATTCGAACAACCACTTCGACGTATCGCTCGCGATGTTCACGCACGTCGCGGCCGCCGCGCCCGGCCAGGTCACCGCGATCGACACACACTGGATCTGGCAGGACGGCGAACGGCTGACGCGCGAGCCGCTGAAGATCGAGAACGGGCTCGTGGAAGTGCCGAAGCGTCCGGGCCTCGGCATCGACATCGACATGGAGGCGGTCGCGGTCGCGCACGAACTGTACAAGCAGCACGGGCTCGGCGCGCGCGACGACGCGGCCGCGATGCAGTATCTGATTCCGGGGTGGACGTTCAACAACAAGCGCCCCTGCCTCGTGCGCTGAGCGCGGGACAAAACGGGCGGCGGGTCCGCCCGGTCGGCATGCGCGGCCGGCCGGGCCTAGCCGGCCAGACCTAGCCGGCCGCACCTACCAGGCCAGACCTAGCCGGCCGCACCTACCCGGCCAGCCCAATCCCCCGCGCCATCCCCGACGCGGCGAGCACGATCACCATCACGAGCACGGCCTGCCAGTGGCCGATCCGCACATAGGTCCGTGCGCGGCCCAGATCGGGCATCTGCTGCTGCCGCGCGGCGATGCGCCAGCGGATCAGCCCGAGCATCGGCACGATCTCGAGCAGCAGGATCAGCACGAGCGCGGTCATCTTGAGGTGAAAGAGCGGCTCATGAAGGTAGTACGCCGAGCCCTTCTCGAAGCCGCCGAATGCGCGCGTGAGCCCGGTCGCGATCAGTACCAGCGCGGACAACCCCCAGGCCGCGTCGGCCTTGAACACGCCGGGCAGGTCGGCGGCCTGCGCCGACGCGATGACCCGGCGCAGCGCACGGTTGCGTCCCGCGATCGCGGCGAACGCGACGCCGAATGCCATCAGGTGAACGGCTGCCAGCAACCAGCGGACGATCATTGCGCCTCCTTGTCGCCCGCGCGCCGCGCAGGCCTTGTCAGACGATCTGTTTGAGCGCCGCGTCGAGCGCGAGCACCGCGACGCGGTCGCCCTCGGTCGCGAGCGGCGCGCGCATCACGATCTGCCGGTTATGGCCGACGGCCGCCGGCGAATCCCACAGCAGCTCCACCTTCGGCCGCCGGAACAGGCTGCCGCGACGCGGCGGCACGGCGGCCGGCTGCGCACCCTGCTCGCCCGCGGCGGGCGCGACCCGGCCGGGCCAGCGCACCGACAGTTCGCGCGCGTCGTACTGACCGACCTTGCGGCTCTCCATCCAGACGATCGCGGTACGCGTGAGCGTGTCGAGCGAGATCGCGTAGCGGCCGACCGCGAAGCGGCGCGCGGCCACGTTGGTGCGCCACAGCGGCCGCGGGCGGCACATCCAGACGATCGCCGCATAAAGCGCCGGCGCGGCGACGAGCCAGCCGTTGGTCGCCGTCACCGCGTGCAGCGCGCGGCGCCAGCCGGCCGCCCACGCGAATGCGCCGATCGACCACACGGCGAACAGGAAACCGATCAGCGCGAAGACCCGCAGCGCCTGGCGCAGCCACTGCGGCAGCGGATGGAACGGCCGCTCGGCGCGCGCGACGGCGCCCGGCAGCGCGAGCAGCAGGAAGATCAGGACGAGATAGACGAACGCCCAGGGCGACGACACCATCGCCGACAGCGACGCGCGATAGCCCATCTGGGACATCGAGAACAGCCAGCGCGCGAGCAGCACGAGACCGATCGCGCGCAACGCGAAGATCACGCCGGCGCCGGGGGCCGGTGCTGCGCGCGTGGTTTTCGTTCTCGCCAAGACTGCTCTCCTCTCGATGTTCGTGCGGGGCCGGATTTCACGGCACGGCCATTATAGGGACATTACCGTCTGGACAGACGGCCGGATGGCGTGCCGGACCGCTTCCGCGGCCGTTCGTGGCGCCGGGCGCGGCGAGAATACAACAGATCCGCGCCGCAGATGTGACAACGCCCCGCCGGAGACCCGGACGGGGCGTCGATGACGGGGCCTCAGCCGCGGTGCGGCCGGCGGCCCGGCATCAGCCTGCGTTGACTTCGCGCAGGACGGTGCGGCGCTTCTGGCGCAGCAGTTCCTCGTAGCCCTTCACATAGTTCTGCGCCATCACCTTCGACGAGAAACGGGCTTCGAACGCGGCGCGCACCTTCTCGCGCGGCAGCGTATCGAGGCGCTTGAGCGCCGCGACGGCCGACAGTTCGTCTTCGACGACGAAGCCCGACACGCCGTTCTCGATCACTTCCGGCACCGAGCCGCGCTTGAACGCGATCACCGGCGTGCCGCACGCCATCGCCTCGATCATCACCAGGCCGAAGGGCTCCGGCCAGTCGATCGGGAACAGCAGCGCGTGCGCATTGCCCAGGAATTCGGTCTTTTCCGACTCGCTGATTTCGCCGATGTACTCGACGTGCGGCAGCGCGAACAGCGGCTTGATCTTCTCTTCGTAGTACGCGCGGTCAGCCTTGTCGAGCTTCGCGGCGATCTTGATCGGCAGGCCGGCCTGCTCGGCGATGCGGATCGCGGTGTCGACGCGCTTTTCCGGCGAGATGCGGCCGAGGAACGCGAGGTAGCTCGGCTTCACGTTCGGGATCGGCGTCAGCAGGTTTTCCGGCAGGCCGTGGTACACGGTCGACAGCCAGTTCGCCTGCGGCAGCGGGATACGCTGGTTATCGGAGATCGACACGACCGGCACGTCGCTGAACGCATTGAAGATCGGCTGCAGTTCCGGCAGGTCGAGACGGCCGTGCATCGTCGTCAGATGCGGGACCGGCTGGCGCGAGAACAGCGAGAACGGGTAGTAGTCGATGTGGCAGTGCAGGACGTCGAACTCTTCCGCGCGGCGGCGCACCTGCTCGAGGAGCAGCATATGCGGAGCCATCACGTCGCGGATCGTCGGGTCGAGGCGCAGTGCCTGCGGCCAGCACGCTTCGAGCTTCGCCGACGTTTGCGAATCGCCGCTCGCGAAGAGCGTGACGTCATGCCCCATCTCGACAAGTGCTTCGGTGAGGTAGGACACCACTCGCTCGGTACCACCGTACAGTTTCGGGGGCACCGCTTCGTGCAACGGAGCGATTTGGGCGATTCGCATGCGTAACTCCTAAAAAATCGGCTAAAAACCAGGTATGGGTCGGCAACCTGCCGGCGGTCCGGGCTGGATGCATTTCATCCGAAAAATCGGACGAATCAGCCTGCCGGGGGCGTCGAACCCGCGCTGCTCAAGGAGCGTCGGCGACGCGACAGGCATAGAACGTTTGAAACGAAGACCCGTTGACAGGGGTTCGTAAAAACCTGGAATCGAACCCGGAGCCGATTATCTAGGGTTAATCCCGATACGGCGCACAACATTTCAAACTCTTTGCTTTGTTACAAAGGCGCAACACTTTGCAACCCGCGGACTTGGGTGTCCGTTCTAGAGTGGAAGGCTCTTTTTGGCGTTCCGAGTCATCCGCCACGGCCGGCATCGTGATTCCGGTGCACGCGGCAGGACGGATGCCGGATTTTATCTCAAAATTGATCGCGCGCCCCTGACCAAGGCAAGATTCGCGCTGCGCAATGCACGGCCTTGTTTACAATGCCGGATTATTCAGTCCGGGCGGCCGTGGGCTGCGATCCTGACGATCCGCTCAACCACCGAATCACCGCACGCATATTTTGGAATCTCTCACCCCTGCCCAGCGCAACGCCCACAACGCGAAGCTGTCGAGCTACGCGCATCGGCCGATCGCGTTCCTGTTCCGCTACATCCGCCTGCATCCGGTCGCGCACCTGGTCGTGCTCTGCAGCGTGCTGGCCGCCGTCGGCTGCGCGCTCGGCTCGCAATACGCGATCAAGCACCTGATCGACGTGCTCGCGACCGGGCGCCATCATCCGGGCCCGCTGTGGAGCGCGTTCGCGCTGCTCGTCGGCCTGATCGCGGCCGACAACCTGCTGTGGCGCGTCGGCGGCTGGGCCGCCGCGCACACGTTCGTCGCGGTCACCGGCGACCTGCGGCGCGACCTGTTCCAGTACCTGATCGGCCATTCGCCGACCTACTACTCGGAAAAGCAGCCGGGCACGCTCGCGAGCCGCATCACCGCCACGTCGAACGCCGTCTATACGTCGGAGAACACGATGGCGTGGAACGTGCTGCCGCCGTGCATCGCGGTGATGGGCGCGATCCTGATGATCATCGTCGTGAACCCGCTGATGGCCGCCGGCCTGCTCGGCTGTTCGGCCGTGCTCTCCGTCGTGCTGTTCAAGCTCGCCGGGCGCGGCTCCGCGCGCCATCACGCGTTCGCGTCGAAGGCCGCCGCGGTCGACGGCGAGCTCGTCGACGTGATCGGCAACATGGGCCTCGTGCGCGCATTCGGGATGACGCTGCGCGAACAGAAGCGCTTCGGCGCGACGGTGAAGGCCGAGATGGACGCGCGCCAGCAAAGCCTGTTCTACCTCGAGAAGCTGCGCCTGCTGCACGCGGTGATCACCGCGATGCTGTCCGCCGGCCTGCTCGGCTGGGCGCTGTGGCTGTGGGACCAGGGCCGCGCGACCTCGGGCGACATCGTGCTCGTCAGCTCGCTCGGCTTCACGATCCTGCACGGCACCCGCGACCTCGCCGTCGCGCTCGTCGACGTCACGCAGCACGTGGCACGCCTGTCCGAAGCCGTGAAGACGCTGCTCGAGCCGCACGGGATGCCGGACCGCTCCGACGCGCAGCCGCTGTCGGCCAAGGGCGGCCGCGTCGATTTCGAACGCGTGACGTTCGCGTATCCGCATCGCCGCGCAATCCTCGACCACTTCGATCTCCATATCGAACCGGGCCAGCGCGTCGGCCTGATCGGCAAGTCGGGCGCCGGCAAGTCGACCGTGCTCGCGCTGCTGCAGCGCTTCTACGACACGCAGGACGGCGCCGTGATGGTCGACGGCCAGGACGTGAAGGCGATCACGCAGGACAGCCTGCGCCATGCGATCGCGCTCGTGCCGCAAGACATCTCGCTGCTGCACCGGACCATCTACGACAACATCGCGTACGGCCGCCCCGACGCGACCCGCGAGGAAGTGCTTGCCGCCGCGCGCGACGCCCGCTGCTCGGAGTTCATCGAGGCGATGCCGGAAGGCTATGACACGATCGTCGGCGACCGCGGCGTGAAACTGTCGGGCGGCCAGCGCCAGCGCATCGCGATCGCGCGCGCGATCCTGAAGGACGCGCCGATCCTGCTGCTCGACGAAGCGACGTCCGCACTCGACAGCGCATCCGAGGAAGCGATCCAGAGCGCGCTCGACCGCCTGATGGTCGGCCGCACGGTGATCGCGATCGCGCACCGGCTGTCGACGCTGCGCAACTTCGACCGGATCATCGTGATGAGCAACGGCAAGGTGATCGACGACGGCAGCCCCGACGTGCTGCGCAATCGTCCGGGCCTGTACCGCGACCTGCTCGCGAAGCAGCACGGCCGCCATCACGCCCCCGACGGCACCGCGCCGACCGGCGAACGCGTGGCCTGACGCCGCCCAGGCAGCATCCCGTCCTGGCAGCCGATAAAAAAACCGCCGTGCGCGAAGCACGGCGGTTTTTTTCATGGCGCCGCGCGACCGTCGCCGCGCGGCACGCGGATCACACGCGCTGCAGGTCGCGCAGGAAGTTGTCGCGCCACACCGACACGTTGTTTTCGCGCAGCTGCGCGATCATGTCCGCATAACGCGCGCGCCGCTCCGCGAGCGGCATCGTCAGCGCCTGCGACAGCGCATCGGCCATCCCGTCGATGTCGATCGGATTGACGATCAGCGCGCCCGTCAGCTCGCGCGCGGCGCCCGCGAAGCGCGACAACACCAGCACGCCCGGATCGTCCGGATTCTGCGCGGACACGTACTCCTTCGCGACCAGGTTCATCCCGTCGCGCAGCGGCGTCACGAAGCCCACGCGGGCGAGGCGATACAGTGCGGCCAGCACCTGCCGATCGTACTGGCGGTGAATGTAGAGGATCGGCGCCCAGTCGAGCTCCGCATAGCGGCCGTTGATGCGCCCCGACTCCGCTTCGAGCTGCAGGCGGATGTCCTGGTACGCGCGCAGGTCGGCGCGCGTCGACGGCGCGATCTGCAGGAACGACACGCGGTTGCGGATCGAGGTCTGGTGCTCCAGCAGCTTCTCGAACGCGCGGAACCGCTCGACGAGCCCCTTCGAATAATCGAGCCGGTCGACGCTCATGATCAGTTGGCGCCCGCGCAGCGACGTGGCCATGCGCGCGGCCTTGCCGTGCTCGCCCGCCTGCGCGAGCGACGCGATCTCGTCCGGATACACGCCGATCGGATAGGCGGCCGCGCGCAGCGTGTTGCCGAACGCGCTCACGCGCACCGTGTGCCCTTCGCGCGCCACTTCGCCGCCGGCCTCGAACTCGATGTAGTCGCAGAACGCGCGCAGGTCCGGCTCGGTCTGGAAGCCGAGCAGATCGAACGCACACAGCGACTCGACGAGCTCGCGATGCGGCGGCACGTTGACGAGCACCTGCGCGGCCGGAAACGGAATGTGCAGGAAAAAGCCGATGCGGTTCTTCACGCCGGCCGCACGCAGCGCACGCGCGAACGGGATCAGGTGATAGTCGTGCACCCAGATCACGTCGTCGTCCCGCAGCAGCGGCACGAGCTGCTGCGCGAGCCAGACGTTCACTCGGCCGTAGCCGTCGAACTCGTGGCGGTCGTACTGGATCAGGTCCGCGCGGTAATGGAACGCGGGCCACAGCGTCGCGTTCGAGAAACCGCGGTAATACTGGTCGTAATCGCGGCGCGACAGCCCGACGGTCGCGAACGTCACGGGGCCGCGCTCCTCGATGCGGATCTGCGGCGCACCGGACGCGACCACCTCGCCGCTCCAGCCGAACCACATGCCGCCCGTCTCCTTCAGCGCATCGTAGACGCCGATCGCGAGACCGCCCGCCGCCGGCTCGCCTTCCGAAATCGGGGCGACGCGGTTCGAAACGATGATGAGTCGACTCATGCGCCCTGCAGCTCCGCGCCAAGCCAGCGGGCGATCTGCGCGTGCAGCGCGTCGACCGAGTCGAGCCGCGTGCGGGCCGACGTCTCGCCCGCGCCGACCTTGATCGACAGGCCGCCGCGCGCGTTGACCACCGCGAAGCCCTTCTCGTCGGTCAGGTCGTCGCCCGCGAACAGCGGCACGCGGCCCGCGAACGGCGGCTCGTCGAGGAACGCGGCCAGCGCGCGCCCCTTGTCGACACCCTTCGGCTTGATCTCGAACACCATCTTGCCGGGCTGCAGCACGTACGCATCCGCATATTCGGCGACGAGGCGCTCGGCCGCCGCGCGCGCGGCCGGCTCACGCTCGGGCGCGTTGCGGTAGTGCAGCGCGACGGCCGCCCCCTTGATTTCGAGCAGCATGCCCGGATGACGGTCGACGACGGCCGCGAGCTCGCGCTCGATGCGCAGCAGCCGTTCGTCGTTGAAGCCGATGCGCTGCGTGTCGCCGTTCGCGTCGCGCCGCTCGGCGCCGTGCAGGCCGGCGATCGGCAGGTCCGGCATGTTCAGGAACGTGTCGAGGTTGTCGATGCCGCGACCCGACACGATGGCGACTGCACCGTGCGAACGGCGCCGCAGTTCATCGAGCAGCGTCAGCAGCGACGCCGGCACGTGAATGCTGTCGGGCGTCGGCGCCAGCTCGACGAGCGTGCCGTCGAAGTCGAAAAAGAACGCGGTATCGGTCAGGGACAGGGAAGCCGGAACGGATTGCATCGATTCGATGGTCTGAGAGCGGCCTGCCAACGCGGGGGCCGCCGCTGCGAGAATGGAATTGTGCGCATCTTACCGCGCCTGCGTACCGAGATGGGCGAAACCGGTGCGGGGCTTGCCTCGCGCCGCCGTCCGCGTCAACTGCGACATATTGCCCCGCTCGCCCGTGCCGTACGGGTTTCGAAAGGACGCGGGCGCGGGAATTGCGCTACAGTCGGCAACCGCCGGCCGCGCGACGCATGGCGCCGCGCCGGCCGACGACCGTTCCGTCCGATCGAGCCCCAGGATGTCGTCTGCCCGTCCCGCGCCGCACTGGCGCTTCCTCAGCCTGACCCGCCTCGTCCGCGCGGCCGCGGCGCTGACCGCCGCCGTCGCGCTCGCGGCCTGCACGCACGACGAGCCGGGCTGGCGCCTGACCAACGTCACGGGCCACCTGCCCGACCTGTCGTTCACGCTCACCGGCGGCGACGGCCGCACGGTCGACGCGAACGCGTTTCGCGGCCGCATCGCGCTCGTCTACTTCGGCTACACGCACTGTCCCGACGTCTGCCCCGAAACGATGGCGCGGCTGATGGAAGTGCTCGCGAAGCTCGGCCCGCAGGCGAACGGCGTGCGCATCCTGTTCGTCTCGGTCGATCCCGCGCGCGACACGCCGCAGGCGATGCAGTCGTACGTCTCCGCGTTCGATGCCGCGCACGCGCGCGGCCTGACCGGCACCGACGGCCAGATCGAATCGCTCGCGAAACGCTATCGGGTCGCGTACCAGATGGAAAAACGCGACCCGTCCGGTGGCTACGAAGTCACGCACAGCTCGGCCGTGTACATCTTCGACGCGACCGGCCGCGCGCGCCTGCTCGCGACCGACCGCGATTCGCCCGACGCGATCGCCGCCGATGTCCGCCGTATCATCGACACCGCCTCCACCTCCTCCTGAATTCCGAACTCCGACATCTCCGACATGAAGACGACCCTCAAGACGTTCGCCCTCCTCGCCGCGCTGTGCACCGCTGCGCAAGCCTGTGCCGCGGGCGCGATCACCGCGCAGAATGCATGGGTGCGCTGGCTGCCGAACCGGCTGCCCGCGGGCGGCTACGTGACGCTCGTCAACACGGGCGACAAGCCCGTCGATCTGGTCGACGTCGACAGCCCCGACTACGGGATGGCGATGCTGCACCAGACCGTGTCGAACGGCTCGACGCAGAAGATGGAAATGGTCGACAAGCTGACGATCCCCGCGCGCGGCAAGGTCGACATCGCGCCGGGCGGCTATCACTTCATGCTCGAGGAACCGAAGCACGCGATCAAGCCCGGCGACACCGTGCGCCTGCGCCTGAAGTTCTCCGACGGCGAAACGGTCGACACGCCGTTCGCCGTGAAGTCGCCGGCCCAGGCGAAGTGATGCGCGCGCGATGAACGTCCTGTACTGGCTCGATCCGTGGGAACCGTCGCCGACCGTGGTCATCGCGGTGCTGACGGCCGCCGTGCTGTTCGCGCGCGGCGTGAAGAAGGCGAAGGTGTCGCCGCTGCGGCAGTTCTCGTTCTGGCTCGGGCTGACGGCGCTCTACATCGCGCTGCATACGCGGCTCGACTACTTCTTCGAGCACGAATTCTTCCTGCACCGCGCACAGCACCTGGTGCTGCATCACCTCGGGCCGTTCTTCATCGCACTGGCCTACCCGGGCGCCGCGATCCGCGCGGGCATTCCGTTTCGCTGGCGGCAGCGCTTCGTGCGCCCCGCGCTCGCGTGGGCACCCGTGCGCGCGACGCTCGACGTGGTGTTCCATCCGGTCGTCGCGGTCGTGCTGTTCGTCGGGCTGATCTATTTCTGGCTGCTGTCGCCGATCCATTTCGTCGCGATGCTGGACTGGCGCCTGTATCGCGTGATGAACTGGAGCATGGTGATCGACGGGCTGCTGTTCTGGTGGCTCGTCGTCGATCCGCGTCCCGCGCCGCCCGCGCGGCTGTCGCCGGGCCGCCGGATCCTGATCGTCGTCGCGGCGATTCCGCCGCAGATCGCGCTCGGCGCGCTGATCTTCTTCACGCCGCACGAGCTGTATCCGATCTACTCGATCTGCGGACGTGCGTTCACGTGGCTCAGCCCGCTGCGCGACCAGCAGATCGGCGGCCTGCTGCTGTGGATTCCGGGTTCGATGATGAGCGTGATCGGCGCGCTGATCGCGCTGCGGCACTGGTTGCGGTTGTCCGCGCGCGGCCGCTTGATCGAAGAGCGGGCTGCAGCCCTGCACGCGGCACGCCCGCCGGTGACGCGCCCCGCCCACTGACGGCGCGCCGCGCGTCAGCCGCGCGCGCTGGTCATCCACACGTGCGGGATGCCGTCCTCGTCGTGCACGTCCGAACTCGGCGTGAAGCCGAATGCCCCGTAGAAGCGCTGCAGGTGCGCCTGCGCATGCAGGCTCACCTGCGCATCCGGCCACTGCGCGCGGATGTGCCCGATCGCGCGAGAGAGCAGCGCGTTACCGAGGCCGGCGCCGCGAAACGCGGCGGTCGTCAGCACGCGGCCGATGCGCACGTCAGGGTGCTGCGCATCCGGCAGCAGCACGCGCAGGTAACCGGCGAGACGGCCCGCGGGATCGTATGCGGCCAGGTGCCACGCAGCCTGGTCCGCACCGTCGATGTCGCGATAGACGCAGTTCTGCTCGACGACGAACACGGCGCTGCGCGCGTCGAGGATCGAATAGACTTCGCGCGCCGTCAGCGCGTCGAAGAATTTCCAGTGCCAGTCGAGATCGTCGGCATGCAGGGATGCGGCGGGTGCGGAAGCATTCATGGTCGGTCCTGATTCGGGCGCGCCGGCCGGCGCGCGGCAGCCGTCGATTATGCCTCGAAGCGCACGCGGCACGCGTGCCGCCCTTCCCCGCGTGAAAAAGGGCCCCGCATTGCGCGGGGCCTGTCCGTCATGCCGGCATCCGGCCGAAGCGGCCGTTGTTGAAATCGTCGATCGCGGTCCGGATTTCCTCTTGCGAGTTCATCACGAACGGCCCGTAACCGACGACCGGCTCATCGATCGGCTCGCCGCTCAGGATCAGCAGCTTGGCGTCGCCGTTCGCTTCGATCTCGACGTCGCGGCCGTCGCGGCTCAACTGCACGAACTGCGCTTCACGGGCGACCGTCTCGCCGTTCACCAGCAGCGTACCGCTCAGCACGACCACCGCGAGCGTGCGCCCTTCGGCGATCGGGAACCGCGCACGGCCGCCGGCTGCGAGCCGCACGTCCCACACGTCGATCGGCGTGTGCGTGCGGGCCGGGCCGCGCCGGCCGTCGAATTCGCCCGCGATGATCCGCGCGCGACCTGCGCCGTCCGGCAGTTCGACCACCGGGATGTCCGCGTCCAGAATCGTCTGATAGCCGGGCGCACCCATCTTGTCGGCGGCGGGCAGGTTCACCCACAGCTGCACCATCTCGAGCGGGCCGCCCCGCTTCGTGAACGCTTCCGAGTGGAATTCCTCGTGCAGGATCCCGCTCGCGGCCGTCATCCACTGCACGTCGCCCGGGCCGATCACGCCGCCCGCACCGGTCGAGTCGCGGTGCGCGACTTCGCCGTCATAGACGATCGTCACCGTTTCGAACCCGCGGTGCGGGTGCTGGCCCACCCCGCGCGGTGCCGAAGCCGGCTCGAAGTTCGCGGGACCCGCGTAGTCGAGCAGCAGGAACGGGCTCAGGTGCGTCCCGTGAGACTGGTAGCTGAACATCGAACGCACCGGGAAACCGTCGCCGACCCAATGACCGCGCGGCGCACTGTACACACCCTGGATCTTCTTCATTTGCCTTCTCCGAATTGCGGCGAAACACGTGTTTCGCAACCTGAGTAGGAATATAGAGGTGGAACGATCGATCCGGTAGACTGCCAAAATCGCACTCAGCGTTCTATTTCATGAACGATAACGAACGGGATCTGAACGATCTCTATTACTTCGTGCAGGTGGTCGAGCACGGCGGCTTCGCACCGGCCGGGCGCGCGCTGAACATGCCGAAGTCGAAGCTGAGCCGCCGCATCGCGCTGCTCGAGGCGCGGCTCGGGATGCGGCTGATCCAGCGTTCGACGCGCCGTTTCACCGTCACCGACGTCGGCCAGACCTACTACGCGCATTGTCGCGCGATGCTCGTCGAGGCGGACGCCGCCGACGAGGCGATCGCGTTGCTGCACGAGGAGCCGCGCGGCATCGTGCGGGTCAGCTGCCCGGTCGTGCTGCTCGATTCGCTGGTCGGCACGATGATCGCCGCGTTCATGGTCGCGTGCCCGCGCGTCGAGATTCACCTGGAAGCGACCAACCGGCGCGTCGACGTGGTCGGCGAAGGGATCGACGTCGCGATCCGCGTGCGCCCGCCGCCGCTCGAGGACAGCGACCTCGCGCTGCGCGTGCTGGCCGAACGCGGCCAGTGCCTCGTCGCGAGCCCCGCGTTGCTGCGCGAGCGCGGCGTGCCGGCCGTCCCCGCCGACCTGACCCGCCTGCCGAGCCTCGATCACGGCGTGCCGCAGGCCACGCACGTGTGGCGGCTGCGCGGCCCCGACGGCGCGCATGCGGAAATCCACCATCAGCCGCGGCTCGTCACGGGCGGCATGCTCGCGCTGCGCGCGGCCGCCGTCGCGGGGGTCGGCGTCGTGCAGCTGCCGACGATGATGGTGCGCGACGAAGTCGCGCGCGGCGAACTGGCGACCGTGCTGCCGGACTGGGCGCCGCGCCGCGAGATCGTGCATGCGGTGTTCGCGTCGCGGCGCGGGCTGCTGCCCGCGGTGCGCGCGCTGCTCGATTTCCTGGCCGAGCGGTTCGCCGAACTCGAGCCCGATTGAGCGGCATCGCCACGGCGGTCACCCCGCGTTCGGCGTTTCGGCGTGTGCGTCGCGAACCGGACGCTGCAGACCGGCCGCGCGTGCCGTAGACTGCGGGACGCGCATCGCGCTTTTCACGCCGTTTTCACAACCCCGCTGTTCACAACCTCTTTTCGCCCTTCAGCCATGTTCACGCTGTCCACCGACCCTCACGCCTCCAAGGCCGAACTCTATGCGACGCTCGTCGAGCAGGCACGCGCGCTCGTCGAATCGGAACGCGACCTGACCGCGAACGCCGCGAACTTCTCCGCGCTCGTCTATCACTCGCTCGACCGCCTGAACTGGGCCGGCTTCTATTTCTTCGACGGTTCGGAACTCGTGGTCGGGCCGTTCCAGGGCAAGCCCGCGTGCGTGCGGATCGCGCTCGGCAAGGGCGTGTGCGGCACGGCTGCGCAGACCCGCGAGACGCAGGTCGTGCGCGACGTGCATGCATTCCCCGGCCATATCGCCTGCGATGCCGCGTCGGAATCGGAAATCGTCGTGCCGCTGGTCGCTGCCGACGGCACGCTGATCGGTGTGTGGGACGTCGACAGCCCCGTCGCCGCGCGTTTCGACGACGAGGACCGCAACGGAATGGAAGCGCTGTGCCGCGTGTTCGTCGAACACGCGTGGCAGAAGGCGCGCGGTCGAGCCGCGTGACGCTGCCGGCGGTGGCTGCGGAGGCCGCAGCCTGCTGATCGCGCCGCTTGGCCGCCAACGAAAACGGGCCCCGCTCATTCACGCGGGGCCCGTTTTCGTTGCGTCGCGGCGCGCGGCGCGCCGCGTGTCAGGCCGCGTGCGTGCCGGAAAGCGCCGCGAACGCCGGCGGCTTCACGTCGTCCGACAGGATCTCGAAGCCCTGCTCCGTCACGACGACCATGTGCTCCCACTGCGCGGACAGCGAATGATCCTTCGTGACGACCGTCCAGCCGTCCGCCAGCACGCGCGTATCGCGCTTGCCCGCATTCAGCATCGGCTCGATCGTGAAGATCATCCCCGGCCGCAGCGGCACGCCGGTGCCCGGGCGACCATAGTGCAGCACCTGCGGCTCGTCGTGGTACACGTCGCCGATCCCGTGCCCGCAGTACTCGCGGACCACGCTGAATCCCTCGCGATGCGCGACCTGCTGGATCGCATAGCCGACGTCGCCGAGCGTCGCGCCGGGACGAACCGCGCGGATGCCCGCATGCATCGCCTCATAGGTCGTCGCGACGAGGCGCCGCGCGAGTTCGCCCGGCTCGCCGACGAAGTACATGCGGCTCGTGTCGCCGAACCAGCCGTCCTTGATCACCGCGATGTCGAGATTCACGATGTCGCCGTCGCGCATCGGCCGCGACGACGGAATGCCGTGACAGACCACGTGATTGACCGACGTACACAGGGTTTTCGGATAACCGTGATAGCCGATGTTCGCCGGGATCGCGCCGAGCACGTCGACGATATATTCGCGGCAGCGCACGTCGAGCTCGTCGGTGGTGACGCCCGGTTTCACGTGTTCGGTGATCATCGTCAGCACCTGGGACGCGAGCTTCGCGGCCTCGCGCGACTTGGCGATTTCCGCGGCACCGCGGATCGGGATTTCGCGCCTCGCCATTACGCCACCTGCTCGATGCCGTGGGCGACGACCGATTCCGTGCCGCCGGCATCGCCGCCGCGCGCTTCGGTCTCGATCAGCAGCCGGCAGATATCGCCGTAGGACAGCGACGGATTGAGTTCCGCCAGCATCCCGACGCGCAGCCAGTGCTCCGCCTGCGCATTGATCGAACGGCTCAGCGCGGTACTGGTCGAGCGCAGCCGTTCGTGCATGTGCTCGGATATCTTGATGATTCCCATATGTCTCTAATTAAACGAAATATAGTCGTTTCGTATATTACGCTCACCCCGGTCGCCCGGCAAGCGCCCGGCTGCCGGCGAATCGCCGATCCGGGATCCCGTTGACATCGAATTCCAACTTGCTGGAAAATAAATCCATCATGAAAGAATCAATCGACGCCCCTGGCGACGACACCGGCATCAACGAACGCATCGCCCGGCGCGTGCGCGAGCTGCGCACGCTACGAGGCTACACGCTCGATGCGCTCGCCGCGCGTTCCGGCGTCAGCCGTTCGATGATCTCGCTCATCGAGCGCGCGTCGGCGAGCCCGACGGCCGTCGTGCTCGACAAGCTCGCGGCCGGTCTCGGCGTGTCGCTGGCCGGGCTGTTCGGCGGCGATCGCGACGACGCGCCCGCGCAACCGCTGGTGCGGCGCGCGCAGCAGGCGGAATGGCGCGATCCGGCGTCCGGTTACGTGCGGCGCAACCTGTCGCCACCCGGCTGGCCGTCGCCGATCCAGCTCGTCGAAGTCGATTTCCCGCCCGGCGCGCGCGTCGCGTACGACTCCGGCGGGCGCGAAAGCGCGCTGCATCAACAAACATGGGTCATCCACGGGCGCGTCGACGTCACGTGCGGCGACCAGCTTCACGAACTTCACGAAGGCGACTGTCTGGCCATGCGCGTCGATCAGCCGCTGATTTTCAGCAACCCGTCGTCGCACGTCGCGCGCTATGTCGTCGCGATCTGCGATGTCCCCGCCGCCGCCGGCGCGCGGAGTGTTTCATCCGTTCAAGGCCGACAGGCGCAGGAGCCAGCATGAATTCCCCGAAACCGCGCGAAGACGTGCGCCTGATCGATTGCAGCGAGGCCGAGCATGCCGCGGCCATCCTCGACATCCTGAACGACGCGATCGTGAATTCGACCGCGCTGTACGACTACCGGCCGCGCCCGCCGGAAGCGATGGTCACGTGGTTCGCGACGAAGCGCGCCGGCGGTTTTCCGGTCGTCGGCGCGGTGGATGAATCGGGCACGCTGGTCGGCTTCGCGAGCTGGGGCACGTTCCGCGCATTCCCCGCGTTCAAGTACACGGTCGAACACAGCGTGTACGTCCACCGCGACCATCGCGGCCGCGGGCTCGGCGAGCTGCTGCTGCGCGAGTTGATCCGGCGGGCGCGCGAAGCCGAAGTGCATGTGCTGGTCGGCTGCATCGATGCGACCAACGGCGGCAGCGTCGCGCTGCACACGCGCCTCGGCTTCGTGCACTCGGGCACGATCACCGAAGCGGGCTTCAAGTTCGGCCGCTGGCTCGATGCGGCGTTCTATCAGCTGAGGCTCGACACGCCGGCTCGGCCGGTCGATGGCTGATCGGCATCGTCGAATGTTTGGCACGCTCATGATGACGCGGGCGGCCGCAGCCGCGGTCCGGAAAACGGCATCGACACCCCGTCGGATCTCGAATCGAAAATTCGCAAACAGGTTTTAGACGAACCGGCCGACGGCAACAATCCGAATCGCAGGACGATCGTGCTGCCGATCCTGAACAGCAAGGGCCGGCATCTGCTCGCGATTTACGACTATGGCGGCAAGAGCACGTCGAAGTGCGAGCGGGTGACGCTGACGTATCCGGCGGAGTAGCCGCGCGGATCGAGCGCAGAAAAAAGAAAAGCCCCGCCGAAGCGGGGCTTTTCTTTTCTTGCTGGAGGCGCGAGCCGGAGTCGAACCGGCCTAAACGGCTTTGCAGGCCGCTGCATAACCGCTTTGCTATCGCGCCATAAGCGGACTGTCCGGATGCCGTTGAGGCAAGCGACATATTTTTTATTCGAGGACCATCAGTCCATCAAATAAAAAGGGAAGCGTGGCTTCCCCATGACTTGGAGCGGGAGACGAGTCTCGAACTCGCGACCTCAACCTTGGCAAGGTTGCGCTCTACCAACTGAGCTACTCCCGCATTGTCCTGCACCTGCAGCGCTTTGCCTTACAACACGCTGCCAGAAAAATCTGGAGCGGGAGACGAGTCTCGAACTCGCGACCTCAACCTTGGCAAGGTTGCGCTCTACCAACTGAGCTACTCCCGCGTATTGCTGCGCTACTTCTACTGCTTCCCCGTCACACACTTACTTCGTCGTGCAGCGGAGAAGCGAGATTATGTCGAAGGCACATTCGTGTGTCAAGGGCTTTTCCAGCCCTTTTTCCAAAAAACTGCGAACCGACCGTGCAGGGGCCGGTCACGCACCGCCGCGCTCGCGAATCTGCGGCCATGCGAGCTTCATGTAGTACAGCATCGACCAGATCGTCAGCACCGCGGCGAGGTACATCAGCCACTCGCCCCACGCGCGCGTGTCGATCGTCGCGATGCCGAGCGGCAGCGGGCCGTAGTACAGCAGCATCGGAATCGCGACCATCTGGCACGCGGTCTTGAACTTGCCGAGCTGGTTCACCGCGACGCTCTTCGACGCACCGATCTGTGCCATCCATTCGCGCAGCGCCGAAATCGCGATCTCGCGGCCGACGATCACGAGCGCGATCGCCGCATCGACCCGCGAAATCTGCACGAGGATCAGCAGCGCGGCCGTCACCATCAGCTTGTCCGCGACCGGATCGAGGAACGCGCCGAACGACGACGTCTGGTTCCACTTGCGGGCGAGAAACCCGTCGAACCAGTCGGTCAGCGCGGCGAGGATGAAGATCGCCGCCGCCGCGAGGTTGCGGTGCGCGCCGCCCATCACCGTGTCCGGCAGATAGAACACGCCGACGACGAGCGGGATCAGCACGATCCGTACCCACGTCAGGAAAATCGGGAAATTGAACGGCATGGCATGCGGGTCAGTAAAGGATTCGCAATTGTGCCGTGTCGACCGGCCTGCCACAAGAACGCGAGATCGCGCTCAGGCGCGGCCGGTCGCACGGCCGGATCAGTGAAGCTGCTTGTAGATCTGCTCGGCGAGCGCGTGCGAGATGCCGTCGACGCTCGCCAGTTCCTCGACGCTCGCCGCGACGACACCGCGCAGCCCGCCGAACCGCGCAAGCAGCCGCTGCCGGCGTTTCGCACCGACCCCTTCGAGCTCCTCGAGCCGCGAGGTCTGGCGCGCCTTCGCCCGTTTCGCGCGCATCCCGGTGATCGCGAAGCGGTGCGCCTCGTCGCGGATCTGCGCGACGAGCATCAGCGCGGCGCTCTCCTTGCCGAGTTCGAGCGGCGTGCGGCCGTCCGCGAACACGAGCGTCTCGAGGCCGACCTTGCGCCCCTCGCCCTTCGCGACGCCGACCAGCATCGACGTATCGAGCCCGAGCTCGGTGAACACCTGGCGCGCGATCTCGACCTGCCCCTTGCCGCCGTCGATCAGCACGATGTTCGGCAGCAGGCTCGATGCCTCGGCCTGGCGCGTCGATTCGCCGTCGATGCCGGCCGCATCGTCGACGGCCGCCGCCTGCGCGGCCTGCTCGACCATCTTCTCGTAGCGGCGCGTCAGCACCTGCCGCATGGCCGCGTAATCATCGCCCGGCGTGATGCCGGTGATGTTGTAGCGACGGTACTCGCCCGACTGCATCTTGTGATGGTGATAGACGACGCACGACGCCTGCGTCGCCTCGCCCATCGTATGGCTGATGTCGAAACATTCGATCCGCAGCGTCGCGAGATCGTCGCTTTCGAAGCCGAGCGTTTCCGCGAGCGCGCGCGTGCGCGCCTGCTGCGAACCCTGCTCGGACAGCAGCCGCGCGAGCGCGATCTGCGCGTTCTGCTCGGCCATCGACAGCCACGCGCGCCGCTGCCCCTGCGGCTGCCGCACCAGCGAGACCTTGTGACCGGCCTGCTCGGACAGCAGCTCGAGCAGGTCGCGGCTCGCGGGCGCATGGCTCACGACCAGCACGGGCGGCACGCGATTGCCGAGATAGTGCTGCGCGATGAACGCATCGAGCACCTCGGCCTCCACCGACGCGCCCGCGTCACGCGCGGCGGCAGCGTCTTCCGCGGGCCGGTCGGGCAACGCCGCAGCGGTGTCGCCGGCAGCCTCCGCTGCGTCGGCCTCGCCCTCGGCCTCGTCGCCGAGCCCGCCTTCGGCCAGCGTCAGCGCACTTTCGACGTGCGCCGGGAAATAGGCCTTGTCGCCGAGATGCCGGCCGCCGCGCACCATCGCCAGGTTCACGCACACGCGTCCGCCCTGCGCGACCACCGCGAGGATGTCGACGTCGCTGTCGCTGCCGACCTCGATCGCCTGCTGGTGCAGCACCGTCGCGAGCGAGCTCATCTGGTTGCGCACGGCGGCTGCCTGCTCGAACTTCAGCTCGGCCGCGAACGCGTGCATCTTCTGCTCGAGTTCCTTCATCACTTCCGATTGCCGGCCGAGCAGGAAGCGCGCGGCGTTCGACACGTCGATCGCGTAGTCGTCCTCGGAAATCGCGCCGACGCACGGCGCCGTGCAGCGCCCGATCTGATGCAGCAGGCACGGCCGCGTGCGATTGTTGAAGACCGAATCCTCGCAGGTGCGCAACTGGAATACGCGCTGCAGGATCTGGATGCTCTCGCGCACGGCCCACGCGCTCGGGAACGGCCCGAAATACTGGTTCTGCTTGTCGACCGAGCCGCGGTAGTACGCCATGCGCGGAAAGCGGTGCGCGGTGAGCTTCAGGTACGGATACGACTTGTCGTCGCGAAACAGGATGTTGTAGCGCGGCGCGAGCGCCTTGATCAGGTTGTTCTCGAGCAGCAGCGCCTCCGCCTCCGAGCGCGTGACGGTCGTCTCGATGCGCGCGATGCGCGTGACCATCATCGCGATGCGCGGCGACAGCTGCGTCTTCGTGAAATAGCTCGAGACGCGCTTCTTCAGGTCGCGCGCCTTGCCGACGTAAAGCACGGCGCCCGCCGCATCGTAGTAGCGGTAGACGCCCGGCATGTGCGGCAGTTGCACGAGGATCTTCTTCGGTTCGAACGGGGTGTCGGCGGCTTCTGGGGATGTCATGCGCGATTCGGGTGCCTTGTGGCGCGGAACGGGTCCATTAGAATCGCCAGTTTAGAGCATTCACCGGTCCGCTTCGATGCCCCGCACCGCCCTCGCCTCCCCTGCCTCCGCTGCGCCGCTCGCGCCCGACGAACCGATCGCGTGCGACCTCTTCTGCACCGTGATCGACAACTTCGGCGACATCGGCGTGTGCTGGCGCCTCGCCCGCCAGCTCGCGCACGAGCACGGCTGGCAGGTGCGCCTGTTCATCGACGACCTGCGCACGTTCGCGCGGCTGCTGCCGGGGGTCGATCCCGATGCCGGGCGGCAGACGCTCGACGGCATCGTGATCGAGCACTGGCATGCGGAAGTCGGCGACGCACTGGAGATCGCCGACGTCGTGATCGAGGCCTTCGCATGCGAGCTGCCCGGCGCCTATCTCGCCGCGATGGCGCGCCGCGCGCGCCGCCCGGTGTGGATCAATCTCGAATACCTGAGCGCCGAGGACTGGGTCGCCGATTTCCATTTGCGGCCGTCGCCGCATCCGCGCTATCCGCTGCTGAAGACGTTCTTCTTCCCGGGACTGTCGGCCGGCACGGGCGGCGTGCTGAAGGAACGCGACCTCGACGCGCGCCGCACCGCCTTCGAAGCCGACGCGGCGGCGCGCACCGCCTGGTGGCGGCATGCGACGGGCGACGCGCCACCGGCGCCGGGCACGACCGTCGTCAGCCTGTTCGCGTATGAGAATCCGGGCGTCGACGCACTGCTCGCGCAGTGGCGCGACGGCGCGTCGCCCGTCGTCGCGCTCGTGCCCGCCGGCCGCGTGTCGCCGGCCGTCGCCCGCTTCTTCGGGGTCGAATCGTTCGGCGCCGGCGCGCGCGCAAGCCGCGGCAATCTGACCGCGTACGGGCTCGCGTTCGTCCCGCAGGCCGACTACGACCCGCTCCTGTGGGTGGCCGACGTCAACTTCGTGCGCGGCGAGGACTCGTTCGTCCGCGCGCAGTGGGCGCGCAAGCCGTTCGTATGGCACATCTACCCGCAGGCCGACGATGCGCACCTGCCGAAGCTCGACGCCGCGCTCGCGCACCTGTCGGCCGGCCTCGCCGACGCACCGCGCGCGGCACTCGGGCGCTTCTGGCATGCATGGAACGGCGCCGGCACGCCCGACTGGGCCGATTTGCTGCAACACCGTGCCGCACTGGATGCCAACGCGGCGTGCTGGGCCGACGCGCTGGCGAGCGTCGGCGATCTCGCCGGAAAGCTGGCGGAATACGTAAAATCTCAGTTAAAATAAGCGGTTATCCGACGGCTGACCACGCAAGCGCTCGCGTTTGGGGCTCTTGGCACCTACCGGAACGCACCGCCGCTTGCGCCGTCAGCCGTTGCGCAACGCTCAGGCACCTATTTATTTGATTGGATCAGGACAGTTTTTATGAAGACCGCACAGGAACTCCGCGTAGGCAACGTCGTGCAGATCGGCAGCGAAGCATGGGTCATCGCAAAGGCGGAATACAACAAGTCGGGCCGCAACTCCGCCGTCGTCAAGATGAAGATGAAGAACCTGCTGACGAACGCAGGCCAGGAATCGGTCTACAAGGCTGACGACAAGTTCGACGTCGTCGTGCTCGACCGCAAGGAAGTGACGTACTCGTACTTTGCCGACCCGATGTACGTGTTCATGGACGCCGACTACAACCAGTACGAAGTCGAAGCAGAAATGATGGGCGAAGCGCTGAACTACCTCGAAGACGGCATGGCGTGCGAAGTCGTGTTCTACAACGAGAAGGCGATCTCGGTCGAACTGCCGACGATCCTGGTTCGCGAGATCACCTACACGGAACCGGCCGTCAAGGGCGACACGTCGTCGGGCAAGGTGCTGAAGAACGCCAAGCTCGCAACGGGCTTCGAACTGCAAGTGCCGCTGTTCTGCAATACCGGCGACAAGATCGAAATCGATACGCGTACGAACGAATATCGCAGCCGCGCGTAATCGCCTGCGATTTCCGGATCGAACAAAGCGCCCTTCGGGGCGCTTTTTGTTTGTCTGGCGTCAACAGCAGCGGGCGTCGGCACCATGGACAGCACGAAATCCAGCATTAAAGGTATTCAATTTGTATCATCGGTAACTGTTTTATAGCGTGAAAGAAATAATGCACGTCAGGCGTTCAGCGGGGCATAAAATCAGTTTTTAATCTGACATGCGGCTGCGGCCGGCTCGATGGCCGACAGCCCGCCTCTCTTGACTCGACTCGCGTCCACCATGCCACACGCCCTGATTGTCGAAGACGATCCCAACAGTCTGTCCGGCCTGACCGCGCTGCTCGCCGCAGACGGCTTCTCGGTCGACACGGCCACGTCGCTCGCCGAGGCACGCACGGCGCTCGGCCGCTCGATTCCCGATGTCGTCCTGGTCGACCTGAACCTGCCGGACGGCAGCGGGTTCGACCTGCTCCAGCACCTGCCGCAGCAGCAACCGAACGGCTCGCTGCCGGTGATCGTGCTGACGGGCAACGCGACGGTCGAGAGCGCGATCGAAGGCCTGCGTCACGGCATCTGGGACTACCTGCTGAAGCCGATCAACATTCCGCGCCTGCGCAGCCTGCTGGCCCGGATTCCGCGCCCCTACGAACTGATCGACGAAGTGCGGACGCTGCGCGCGTCGCTGCGCCACCTCGGCCGCTTCGGCGCGCTGGTCGGCCGCAGCGAGGCGATGCAGCACGTGTACGACATGATCGAGCACAACGCGGGCACCGAAACGGCCGTGCTGTTCACCGGCGAAGCCGGCACCGGCAAGAAGCTGGCCGCGCGCACGCTGCACGACCTGAGCCGGCGCCGCAAAGGGCCGTTCGTGTCGTTCGACTGCCGCACGATCGCCCAGGCCGGACGCCACGGCGCGTCGCTCGACAGCGTGCTGTTCGGCCATGAGCGCGGCGCGTTCGACGGTGCCGAGCGGCGCGAGTCGGGCCTATTCGAACAGGCCGGCGGCGGCACGCTGTTCCTCGACGAGATCACCGCACTGCCGCTCGTGCTGCAGGAGGCGCTGCTGCATGCGCTCGACTCGCAGAACTTCATGCGGATCGGCGGCACGAGCTCGATCGCGAGCGACTTCCGGCTGATCGCGACCACGCGCCGCCCGGCCCGCGAGGCGGTCGCGAACGGTATGCTGCGCGAGGATCTGTGGCTGCGTCTCGATGCGGCGTCGATCACAATGCCGCCGCTGCGCGAACGCGACGGCGATGTCCTCGCCATCGCGGACGCGCTGATCGACGACCTCAACCGCGAAGCGCGCGGCACCGGCCGCAGCACAACCGACAAGCGCGCGGCGCCGGGCTTCGTGCGCGAATGCGTGTCCTACGAATGGCCCGGCAACGTGCGCGAACTGCAGGAGCGCGTGCGCTTCGCCTATGACGCATCCGGCGATTTCATCGAAACGCTGCGCGCGGGCGAAGCAAGCTTCGCGGCCGGCGCCGCGCTGAACGGCAGCAGCGTGCAGATCAAGGTCGGCACCCCGCTGTCCGACGTCGAGGATCTGCTGATCCGCGCGACGCTCGACGCGGTCGGCGGCACGCGCCATCGCGCAGCGACGCTGCTCGGCATCAGCCCCAAGACGCTGTACAACAAGTTGCAGCGGATGAAGGTCAACTGACCGGGCGGCCGTTGTTCGGGGCGCCGGCCGGAGCTGACGGTTAGTTGCGCAAAGGCGTGTGACCCCATGCTTCGCCGTCAAAGCAAAAAAGCCGCGCAAAAGCGCGGCTTTTTTGCTTTCGGCAACGGAACAGGCGGCTTCGCGCCGCCCTTCCCGCTTACGCCAGTGCGCTGCTCAGCAGCGCCTGCGCCTGCAGATACTCGGGCTGCGCGATCAGCTTGTCCCACTTGAGCGGCTTGCCGCGCGCCCGCATCCGCTTGATGCGCCGCACCGACTCGGCCGACGCCTGCGCCTTCAGGCCGTTCAGCACGACTTCGGCCGCATCCGGCTGGTTGCAGACGAGCACCATGTCGCAACCGGCGGCGAGCGCCGCGTCGGCCGCCTGCGTGAGCGTGCCGCCCTCGCGTGCCGCCTCCATCGACAGGTCGTCGCTGAAGATCGCGCCCGTGAAGCCGAGCTGCCCGCGCAGGATGTCCTGCAGCCACACGCGCGAGAAGCCGGCCGGCCGCTTGTCGACCTGCGTGTAGATCACGTGTGCGGGAATCACCGCGGTCAGCGCCAGGCCGAGCCAGTCGTACGGCGCAACGTCCTGCTTGAGGATCGCGTCGAGCGGCCGGTCGTCGGTCGGCAGCGCGACGTGCGAATCGGCTTCCGCGAAGCCGTGCCCCGGGAAATGCTTGCCGCAGTTCGCCATGCCCGCGAGCGACAGCCCATGGTTGAGGCTCTTCGCGAGCAGCGTGACGACGCGCGGGTCGCGATGGAACGCACGATCGCCGATCACCTTCGAGTGCCCGTAGTCGAGATCGAGCACCGGCGTGAAGCTCATGTCGATGCCGCATGCGCGCAGCTCGGACGCCAGGATGTAGCCGACCGCGGTCGCGACCTTCGTCGCGAGCAGCACGTCGCGGTCCCACAGTTCGCCGAGGCGGCGCATCGCCGGCAACACCGTGAAGCCGTCGGTGCGGAACCGCTGCACGCGGCCGCCTTCGTGATCGACGGCGATCAGGATGTCCTCGCGCACCGCGCGGATCGAGTCGGTCAGCGCGGTGAGCTGCGCACGGTTCTGGAAATGCCGCGCGAACAGGATCACGCCGCCGGTGTTCGGATGCGCAAGGCGCCGCGCATCGTCGCGCGACAGGGCCGTGCCGACGACGTCGAGCATGACCGGGCCGGGAGTCGTTTTCATCGAATCGGAAAGTCCGTCAGGGAGTGGTTCGGGAAACAGGTGCGGGTGCAGGCGGCGCTGCGTCGGTCTCGGCGACCACGAACGACACCGCGTAGTCGCGTTCGTCGCTGACCGTCACGCGCGCCGTGATGCCGCGCGCGGCGAGCCAGTCGGCCAGCTCACCCGACGCGACGACGTACGGCTCGCCGCTGCGCTGGTTGAGGGTCTGCAGCGCGCGCCACGTCATCGGCCAGTGCATGCCGAGCCCGATCGCCTTCGAGAACGCTTCCTTCGCGGAAAAGCGCGTCGCGAGAAACGCGATGCCGCGCGCCTCGGAGCGCGCGCGGCGCGCATGGAACACGCGCAGTTCGTCGGGGCCCAGCACCTTCTCGGCAAACCGGCCGCCCGTGCGCTCGAGCACGGCCGCGATGCGGCTCACCTGGACGATGTCGGTACCGATGCCGTAGATCGCCATGTCAGCGCCCGCCGTGACGCACGGACGACGCCGGGTGACGAGCGAAGCGCGCGCGCACGGAATGCATCGTCAGCGCGCGCCGCCGTGCAGCGCGGCCACACGCGCGGCGACCATGATCGCCTTCATCTCGCGCACCGCGTTGTCCCAGCCCGCGAAGATCGCGTGCGCGACGATCGCGTGGCCGATGTTCAGCTCGACGATGCCGTCGATCGCGGCGATCTGCTGCACGTTCGTGTAATGCAGTCCGTGACCGGCGTTGACCTTCAGGCCCAGTTGCGCGCCGGCCTGCACGCCCGCGACGATGCGTTCGTATTCGCGCTGCTGCTCGGCTTCGTCGTGCGCATCGGCGTAGCGGCCGGTATGCAGCTCGACCACCGGCGCGCCGGCTTCGTGCGCGGCGCGGATCTGCGTTTCGTCCGGATCGATGAACAGCGACACGCGCACGCCGGCGTCGGCGAGCTGCTGGCATGCCGCACGCACGGCCTCGAAGCGGCCGGCGACGTCGAGACCGCCTTCGGTCGTCAGTTCCTCGCGCTTCTCGGGCACGAGGCACGCGTCGTGCGGACGCACTTCGCATGCGATGTCGAGCATCTCGGCCGTCACCGCGCATTCGAGGTTCATCCGCGTCTTCAGCTGCGGGCGCAGCGTGCGCACGTCGGCGTCGACGATGTGGCGGCGGTCCTCGCGCAGGTGCAGCGTGATCGCGTCAGCACCGGCCTCTTCGGCCGCGAGCGCCGCGCGGATCGGATCGGGATAGGCCGTGCCGCGCGCGTTGCGCAGCGTCGCGACGTGGTCGATGTTCACGCCGAGGTCGATGACGGTGGGCGTTGTCAGGAAGAAGCTCATAGGTTTTGCAGGTCGATCAGGATCTGACGCGTGGCAAGCGGCGTACCGCCGAGATAGGTGTTCAGCAGGAAGCGCATCAGCGTCTTGCTTTGCGCGACCGTCTGGGCTCGATGGTAATCGTCCTGCTCCATGTCGAGCAACGTCTGTCCGGTAATCACCGGCCAGTGCGACGGCACGTCGTCGTCCGCATTGCGCACGCCGCGCTCGGGATCGAACACGTAGCGGCGATCGGGCTCGACCGCCCGGCGCGCGACCGTGCGGTTCAGCGCCATCGCATAGCCGGTCTCGCGCAGCAGCACGCGCTCGAACGAGCGCAGCACCTGCACCGCGGGCTCGCCGTGCGCGAGACGCGTCAAGGTCAGCACGTAATGATTGAAGAGCGGTGGCTGCGGATCCTCGCGCGCGCAGAATTTCACGAGCAGCTCGTTCGCGTAGAAGCCGCACAGCAGCCCGTCGCCGCCGAGCGGCAGCATCCCGCCGACCCACTCGGCGCCCGTCAGCGTGCGCACTTCGGATTTGCCCGACCAGGACAGCAGCAGCGGCTGGAACGTCTGCAGCACGCCGCGCAGCGCGGAGTGCGGGCGCTTCGCGCCCTTCGCGACGAGCGCGAGCCGGCCGTGATCGCGCGTCAGCACGTCGATGATCAGGCTCGTTTCCCGGTACGGATAGCTGTGCAGCACGAACGCCGGCTGCTCGGCGACGCGGAAATCGGACGTGCGAGAGGTCGCGCGCCGCGCCTTGCGACGCGGCGGTTCGGGCGGTGCCGGCAATGGCGCGTCGTTCGCGCCGGCGGTCACCGCATCTTCGGTCGACGTCAGCGCGTCATTCGTACCCATAGGCGCGCAGCCCCGCCTCGTTGTCGGCCCAGCCGCTCTTCACCTTCACGAAGGTCTCGAGGTACACGGGGCCGTCGAACAGCTTCTCCATGTCCATCCGCGCCTCGGTGCTGATCTGCTTGAGCTTCTCGCCCTTCTTGCCGATCACCATCGCCTTGTGCGAATCGCGTTCGACGAGGATCGTCGCGAAGATGCGCTTCAGGCGCCCTTCCTCCTCGAATTTGTCGATCAGGACGGTGCTCGTGTACGGCAGTTCGTCGCCGGTCCAGCGGAACACCTTCTCGCGCAGGATTTCGGCCGCGAGAAAGCGCGAGCTGCGGTCGGTCAGCTCGTCCTCGCCGTAGATCGGCTCGCCTTCCGGCAAGTACGGCTTGATCGTGTCCAGCAGGCGCTTGATGTCTTCCGGCTTCTGCGCCGACAGCGGCACGAGCTCGGTGAATTCGCGCAGCTCGCTCACCTTCTGCATGAACGGGAACAGCGTAGCCTTGTCGTTCACGCGGTCGATCTTGTTCGCGATCAGCAGCGTCGGCATGCCGGGCGGGATCAGGTCGAGCACCTTCTGGTCGTCGGGCCCGAAGCGGCCGGCCTCGATCACGAACAGGATCACGTCGACCGACGTGAGCGTCGACGTGACCGCGCGGTTCAGCGAGCGGTTCAGCGCGGTGCTGTGACGGGTCTGGAAGCCCGGCGTGTCGACGAACACGAATTGCGCGTCGTCGAACGTGTTGATGCCGGTGATGCGATGGCGCGTGGTTTGCGCCTTGCGCGACGTGATGCTGATCTTCTGGCCGACGAGTGCGTTCATCAACGTCGACTTGCCGACGTTCGGGCGGCCCACGATCGCGATCATGCCGCAACGGAAACCGGTAGGAGCGGGAGTGTTCATATCGTTTGGGAGACAGGTTCGGAAACGGCCGCGCGACGCGCGGCACGATCGATGGGCAATTCAGTGATCGGCATCGGCCACGCGCGCCTGCGCGGCAGCGAGGCTTGCGCCGCCCTGCGGCGCCTCGGGGCCGGGCGCCGCGGCGTCGCGGGCGCGCGGTGTCGCACGCGAAGCGGCGTCGGAACCGGCAGCAGGCTTGTCGGCGGACGACACGGCCGGATCGGTCGCCTGGCCCGCCGGCTTGTCGGCTGCACGGGGCGCGCCTTCGGCTGGCTTGTCAGTGCGTTCGGCTGGCTTGTCCGCCGCGCGCGCGCCGGGTTCGCTGCGATCCGCCGGCTTGTCTGACGGTTTGTCGGTCGCCTTGTCGGCAGGTTTCTCGCCAGGCTTGTCGGCCGTCGGTTTCGCGGGCCGGTCGGCCTTGTCCGCGGCTGTATCGACATGCGCCGCGCGAATCGCGGCCATCGGCGCCTGCGCCGGCCGATCGCCCGGCTGTGCGCCGGCATCGGCCGCTGCGGACGCGGCGGCGGCCGCCTTCGCGTCGCGCGCCGCCGCACGCTCCTTGCGCTCCGGAGAACGCAGGTCGAGCGCTTCCTGCACCCCCTTCACGCCGGGCACGATTTCAGGCTCGACATGCTTCGACCCGCGTGCGTTCTTCGAACGCTTCGGCTTCGCGGCCAGCATCGGCGCGGCTGCCAGCACCTCGTCGAGCGCCTTCTTCGCGGCGGCCTGCTCGGCCGCCCGCCGGCTCGCGCCGGAGCCCGACACCTTCACGTCGAGCTTCGGCACCGTGCATTCGACCTCGAACTGCTGATTGTGCGCCGCACCATGGGTCGCGACGACCGTGTAGGTCGGCAGCGCGATCTTGTGCCCCTGCAGGTATTCCTGCAGCAGCGTCTTCGCGTCCTTGCCGAGCGTGCGCGGATCGATGTGGTCGAGAATCGGGATATAGAGGCGCTTGATGACCCCTTGGGCGGCTTCGAAGCCGCCATCGAGGAATACCGCCCCGATGATGGCTTCGAACGCGTCCGCGAGGATCGACGGGCGACGGAAGCCGCCGCTGCGCAACTCGCCCTCGCCCAGCCGCAACCCTTCGGAAATATTCAGGGCCTGAGCGATTTCATACAGCGACTGCTGCTTGACGAGATTGGCGCGCACGCGCGACAGGTCGCCTTCGTCCAGCTTGCTGAAACGCTGGAACAAAAGGGCGGCCACCGCGCAATTCAGAACGGAATCGCCGAGAAACTCGAGCCGTTCGTTGTGCGTGGCACTGTGACTGCGATGGGTCAAAGCCTGGCGCAACAATTCCGCATTGCGAAATTCGTAGCGCAGCCGGCTTTCCAACTGGGATAGGGGCATGTGCAGGAGTATAACGCGGGCGCCGGTCGGGCCGAAACGGCACGGCCGGACGCGAAAAGGCGTGACGAGGCGGTGTTGCCGCCGGTTCTTAAAGTAGTTCGGCAATACGCGACGCGGCCCGTGCGTCGCGTATTGCGTGTGAATCGAATACGGTCAGTTGAAGGAACCGATGCGCTTCAGGTCGCCGAAGTTCATCCAGATGAAGAACGCACGGCCGACGATGTTGTTGTCCGGCACGAAACCCCAGTAGCGGCTGTCCGCGCTGTTGTCGCGGTTGTCGCCCATCATGAAGTAGTGACCGGGCGGCACCTTGCAGATCACGCCGCGGCTGTTGTACGTGCAATTGTCGCGATACGGATAGTCGTAGGCGCCCATCACGAACGGCGGCACGGCGGGATTGTTGAGGATCGCGTTCTTCTTCGTGCCGATCGTTTCCTCGAACTGCTTCGCGTAGTTCTGGCGCTCGTCGTCGAAGAAATCCGGCAGCGGCGTTTCGGGCACCGGCTGGCCGTTGATCGTCAGTTGCTTGTCCTGGTAAGCGACCGTGTCGCCCGGCAGGCCGATCACGCGCTTGATGTAGTCGACCGACTCGTCCTTCGGATAACGGAACACGACGACGTCGCCGCGCGACAGCGGGCTGCCCTGCGTGATCTTCGTGTTCGTGATCGGCATGCGCAGGCCGTATTCGAACTTGTTGACGAGGATGAAGTCGCCGACCAGCAGCGTCGGCACCATCGAGCCCGACGGGATCTTGAACGGCTCGACGATGAACGAACGCACGACGAACACGGCCAGGATCACCGGGAAGAAGCTCGCGGTGTACTCGAGCCACCACGGCTGGCGCAGCTTTTCGTCGCGCAGCTTCGAACGCGTCTGCCCCGCGTTTTCGTCCGCGAAACGCTTGTCGATACGCGACTGCTGACGATCGAACTCCTCGATCGCCGCGTCGGCCGCCTTGCGCCGCTGCGGCAGGAACACCAGTTTGTCCAACACCCACGCTACGCCCGTCACGACGACGAGCACAAAAAGAATCAGCGCAAAATTCATAAAAGGATCAGTCCTGTTATTTGTCTTCGACGCGCAAGATCGCGAGGAACGCCTCCTGCGGGATCTCGACCGAACCCACCTGCTTCATGCGTTTCTTACCTTCTTTCTGCTTCTCGAGCAGTTTCTTCTTTCGCGTGATGTCGCCGCCGTAGCACTTCGCGAGCACGTTCTTGCGCAGTGCCTTGATGTTCTCGCGTGCGACGATGTGCGCGCCGATCGCGGCCTGGATCGCCACGTCGTACATCTGGCGCGGAATGATCTCGCGCATCTTCGCGGCAACCTCGCGACCGCGGTATTGCGACTGCGACCGGTGCACGATGATCGACAGCGCGTCGACCTTGTCGCCGTTGATCAGCATGTCGACCTTCACGACGTCCGACGAACGGTATTCCTTGAACTCGTAGTCCATCGACGCATAGCCGCGCGACACCGACTTCAGGCGATCGAAGAAGTCGAGCACGATCTCGGCCATCGGGATTTCGTACGTGAGCTGCACCTGGCGGCCGTGATACTGCATGTTGATCTGCGAGCCGCGCTTCTGCTCGCACAGCGTGATCACGGAACCGACGTAGTCCTGCGGCATGTACAGGTTCACGGTGACGATCGGCTCGCGCACTTCGGCGATGCGGCCGGGCTCCGGCATCTTCGCCGGGTTCTCGACCATGATCGTCGAGCCGTCGCTCTGCACGACCTCGTAGACGACCGTCGGTGCGGTCGTGATGAGGTCCATGTCGAACTCGCGCTCGAGTCGCTCCTGCACGATTTCCATGTGCAGCAGCCCGAGGAAGCCGCAGCGGAAACCGAAGCCGAGTGCCTGCGACACTTCCGGCTCGTACTGCAGCGATGCATCGTTGAGCTTCAGCTTCTCGAGCGATTCGCGCAGCGCGTCGTACTGGTTCGCCTCGACCGGATAGAGGCCCGCGAACACCTGCGGCTTCACTTCCTTGAAGCCCGGCAGCGGTTCGGCGGCCGCCTTGGTCGCGTGCGTGACGGTGTCGCCGACCTTCGCGGCCGTCAGTTCCTTGATGCCGGCGATGATGAAACCCACCTGCCCCGCCGACAGCGAGTCGAGATTGCGCGACTTCGGCGTGAACACGCCGACGTGCTCGACCGGATACTGCGCGCCGGTCGCCATCATCTTGATCTTGTCCTTCGGACGCAGCGTGCCGTTGACGATCCGCACGAGCATCACGACGCCGACGTAGTTGTCGAACCACGAGTCGATGATCAGCGCCTGCAGCGGCGCGGCCGGATCGCCCTTCGGCGGCGGCACCTTCGCGATCAGCGCTTCGAGCACGTCCTCGACGCCGAGACCCGTCTTCGCGCTGCAGCGCGTCGCGTCGGTCGCGTCGATGCCGATCACGTCCTCGATCTCCTCGATCGCATTCTCGGGGTTCGCGGCCGGCAGGTCGATCTTGTTCAGCACCGGCACGACCTCGACGCCGAGCTCGATCGCCGTGTAGCAGTTCGCGACCGTCTGCGCCTCGACGCCCTGGCTCGCGTCGACCACGAGCAGCGCCCCTTCGCACGCGGACAGCGAACGGCTGACTT
The DNA here is from genome assembly GCF_003853795.1 of Burkholderia sp. Bp8991. NCBI lineage: Bacteria > Pseudomonadati > Pseudomonadota > Betaproteobacteria > Burkholderiales > Burkholderiaceae > Burkholderia > Burkholderia sp. Bp8991. The sequence goes on from NZ_QTQJ01000017.1 coordinate 100,258, forward strand.
CGTACGAGAAGTCGACGTGCCCCGGCGTATCGATCAGGTTGAGGTTGTAGACCTTCCCGTCGCGAGCGCGATAGGACAGTGCAGCCGTCTGCGCCTTGATCGTGATGCCGCGCTCGCGCTCGATATCCATCGAGTCGAGCACCTGCGCTTCCATTTCACGGTCGGCGAGGCCGCCGCATACCTGGATGATGCGATCCGCGAGCGTCGACTTGCCATGGTCGATGTGCGCGATGATCGAGAAATTGCGAATATGATCCATTCAGTGCCGATCAAGCGAAAAAGGCGCGCTCGACGACTGCGGAGCACGCCTTGTAAGTCGGTGAAAAAACGGCTTATTTTAGCCGAAAAGGCCTTTGCCGGGCGGTAATTTGGGACGCCCGGTCAGGGACGCCCGGTCAGGGACGCCCGGCCAGGGACGCCCCGCCGGAGGCCCTGGCCGGCGCGTCCGCCGCCGGAAGCCCCGCGCAACGCGCGGCCGGCCGGCAGCAGAGCCGGGTTCAGCGCCGAGCCGCGAGCGCGCCGCGCACCCTCGCCTCGTCGAACCGGTGGCGGCACACTTCCGTGCCATCCAGCAACAGCACCGGCACGTCCTCGTCGTAACGCGCAACGAGTGCCGGATCCGCATCGATGTCGACGTAGTCGACCGCGACGCCGAATTCGGCCGCCAGCGGCGCCAGCGCATCGCGCAGGTCGTCGCACAGATGGCACCAGCCGCGGCCGTAGAGCGTGAACATCGGCGCGTTACTTCTGAACCGCGCGCGGGCGCACCGGCACGAACTGCGTGTTGTCGCCGCGCCGCACCAGCACCGCGACCGCCTTCTGCGGATCGAGCTGCGCGGTCACGTCGGCGAACTGCTTCGCGCTCGTGATGTCGGTGTCGCCGACGCGCAGCACGATGTCGCCGCGCTGCAGCCCCGCTCGGGCCGCCGGGCCGTCGACGCCGTCGATCTGCACGCCGTTCTTCAGCTTCAGCGACTTCAGCTGATCCGCGGAAAGGTCGCTGACCGTCAAGCCGAGCGAATTCGCCTGGCGCGGCTTCTGCGGCGCGCTCTTGCGCTGCTCGGCCTTCGCCGTCGTCTCGGCCGGCGTCTCGGCGATCGTGATCGGCAGATCGCGCGCCTGACCCTTGCGCCATACGCTGACGGTCGCCTTGGTGCCCGGCTTCGTGTCGCCGACCATGCGCGGCAGATCCGACGCCGCATCGACCGGCCGGCCGTTGAACTTCAGGATGATGTCGCCCGGCTGGATACCGGCCTTGTCGGCCGGACCGCCCGGTTCGACGCTGCTGACGAGCGCGCCTTCCGCCTTCGGCAGCCCGATCGAGTCGGCCACGTCCTTCGTCACCTCGCCGATCGCCACCGCGATGCGGCCGCGCGTGACCTTGCCGGTCGCCTTCAGCTGGTCGGCCACGCGCATCGCCTCGTCGATCGGGATCGCGAACGAAATGCCCATGAAACCGCCGGTGCGGCTGTAGATCTGCGAGTTGATGCCGATCACCTCGCCCTGCATGTTGATCAGCGGGCCGCCCGAGTTGCCGGGGTTCACCGCGACGTCGGTCTGGATGAACGGCAGGTAATCGCCCGTGTTGCGGCTCTTCGAACTCACGATGCCGGCCGTCACGGTGTTGTCGAGGCCGAACGGCGAACCGATCGCGACGACCCACTCGCCGACGCGCACCTTGTTCGAATCGCCGATCGCGACGACCGGCAGGTTCGACGCCTGGATCTTGACGACCGCGACGTCCGTGCGGTCGTCGACGCCGATCAGCTTCGCCTTGAATTCGCGCTTGTCGGTCAGCGTCACGTAGATGGTGTCCGCGTCGTCGACGACGTGCGCGTTGGTCATCACGTAGCCGTCTGCCGACACGATGAAGCCCGAACCGACACCGCGGTTCTGTTCGGTGTCGGGCGGATTGTCCGGCGCCGGCGCGTTCTTCGGATTGCCATTACCGCCGCCACCACCGTTGCCGGGCGCCTGCGGCAGCGGAATGCCGAAGAAGCGCCGGAAGAATTCCGACATGTCGCCATTATCGAAGCCTGGCGGGAGCACGCCGCGCGGGCCGGGCGTCGGCACGTTCGCGGTGGTCCGGATGTTCACGACAGCCGGCCCGACCTTTTCGACCAGATCGGCGAAATCGGGAAGGCTGGCAGCGGGAGGCGTGACCGCGGCCGCGGTATGCGGGGCGAGCGGCAGGCAGGCACACAGCACCGCCGCCGCGAACACTTTGCGCAGCGTGAGTTTCGTCATGTCGGAAGCCGTAGCGTTACTTGGAAGCCTTGTATTCTATGGCAGACGCGAACTGCTGCAACGTGGCCGGCGGCACTTCGCCGAGCACGGTGATCCAGTAGTCGCCGCGACGCTTCACGAGCACGTGGGTCGCGCCGGTGCTGCCCGCGCCTTCCTTGCGCGTATTCTTTTCGGCCGGCTCGATGAAGACGGAGATCGTCGCGAGGCCGTCCGTGAAGACGGCCTGGTCGACCGGAATCGGCGGATCACCGGCGTCACGCGCGGCCATCGGCCGGCGCACCTCGCGAATCTTCCGGAAGCCGGCGATGGTCGGCGCGATCTGCCAGCCCTGCGCCTCCATGTCGACCGCCGCGACCGGCGGGCGGACCACCGTCCAGCCGCTCAGGTTGCGCATGCCGGCCGCGATCGCGGATTTGTCACCGGTCGCGCCGCCCGTCTGCAGCTGCGAAAACGCGACCTGCTCGAGCACGTGATCGCTCGCATCGAGCGTCTGTGAACGCAGCAGCAGCCCGGTGCGGGTGTCGGCCCACAGCTTGTAGGTGAAGCGGTACGCGTCCTTCGGCACGAGCTCGACCACCTGCGCGTCGATCCCGGCCACACGGTCCTTGCCGAGCAGCTTCGCGTCGTAGACGGACATCACGTGCTCGCCGCCGGCACCGAGCAGCGCGGGGAACGAATCGCGCGTCTGGCGGCGCTCGACCACGCACAGCTTGCGCTCGGGCACGAACGTGTACAGCTCGTCGTTATGCCGCAGCACCTTGCGCGGCTTGCCGTCGAGCGACTCGATCCGCTCGAACTCGCCGTCGCGGGACGCCACATGCGCGATGCGCGACGACTGGACATACCCGCCGCGCTGGTAGACGAACGTACCCTCGTAGCTCTGCTGCTGCGCCGCCTGCTGGATGCGGTCGAGCCAGTCCGCCGCACCCTTGCGGGTCGCGACGGGATCGTCCGGTTGCTGGGCGCTGGCAGGCAGGGATTGAACGGACAACAGGGCGGCTGCGCAAAGCAGGAGAGCCGGCAGCCGCTTCCATCCGGAGATGGCGTGATTCAACTGCAATGTCCGCATCGGGTTTATTGGCCTGGCGTGGTGGTCACGGCAGCGCGGATCAGCGGCATCGAGCCCGTGACGACGGGCTGCTGCGCGAATTGCTGATGCGCTTCAAGGTATTGGTCGAGACTTGCGTCGCGGATGATGTTGACGTCCTGCAGGCCCGGCTGCGCGGATGCCTGTGCAACCGTCACGCGCTGCAGGTTGCCGCTCTGCGGCGCGCCTGCCGATGCGACCTGGACGGCGCCCGGCACACCCGCCGTCTGCATCTGCGGGACGACGATCCACGTCAGCGTGGCTGCCGCGGCGGCCACCGCGAACGCGGGCACGACACGCCGGCGCAGCGACAGCAGCTTGCGCGCGACCGGCGCGGCGGCCGGCGCGAGCAGGTGCGGCTCGCTTTCGAGCGCGGCGGACATGCGCGCGGTGAACGCGACGCTCAGCGCAGGCGACAGCGCGAGCTCGTCCGAGCGCAGCGCATCGCCGATCAGGTGGTAATGGGCCCACGCAGCGCGATCCGCGCGGTCGAGCTCAGCCAGAAACTGCCCGTGATCCGGGCCGTCGAACAGTTCACCGTCGACCAGAGCGGAAAGGCGCTCGCCGCGCGAGCACGCTTGCGACTGCGTATTGACCGACCCCATGATGCTCCCCATCTTGCACACACCCCGTCGTGATTTCACGACTCTATCCGTAATAGACCCCGACCCGCGTCGTTGCGCCCGTCGCGCTTACCAGCGCTTGCCTTCGGGCGTATCGAGCAGCGGACGCAATTTCGCAGCGATTGCCTCGCGCGCCCGGAAGATCCGCGACCGGACCGTCCCGATCGGACAATCCATCATTTCCGCGATCTCTTCGTAGCTCAAGCCTTCGATCTCGCGCAGCGTAATCGCCTGGCGCAGCTCTTCGGGCAGGACGGCCATTGCAGCGTTGACCGTCTCGGCAATCTGCTTGCTCATCAACATCGACTCAGGCGTGTTGATATCCCTTAGTTGGTCTGCGTCGGAGAAAGTTTCCGCTTCCTCGGCATCGGCCTCGGTGGAGGTCGGTGCCCGCCGGCCCTGCGTCGCAAGGTAGTTCTTCGCCGTATTGACGGCAATCCGGTACAACCACGTGTAGAACGCCGACTCGCCGCGAAATTGCGGCAGCGCACGATACGCCTTGATGAACGCGTCCTGGGCCACATCCTCGACCTCGGCGGGATCCCGCACGAGGCGCGAGATCAGCCGAATGATCTTGCGGTGGTATTTGGAGACCAGGAGTTCGAACGCTGCCTTGTCGCCTTTCTGTACGCGCTCGACCAGAGCCTGATCGATTTCTTTTTCACTCACCTGACAAATCCGTTAACTAGGGATGCAACGCGGAGCGTTATTGTAGCGTTCCGGCGCCGGCCGCTGGTTACGGCTGGTAACCGCGCCGCCGTCATGCCCGCCCCGCCGTGCCCGCGGTACGCGCCAGCACGGACAGCGCGCTGAACGACGCGGTGTCGAGCGCATCGGCCGGAATCAGCAACGGCCGCGCGCGCCGGGCGCCCTGCCCGACCGACAGCACGAGCAGCAGGCTGCTCCAGTGTGCATGACCCGTCACGCGGCCCCGGGCCAGCAAGCGCCCGGTGCGGCCAAACGCCGCAATCTCCCCGAATGCATCGATCCGCAACTCGGCCGGCAGCCGGCGGGCACAGGCTCGCGCGGCGCACACGGCAAGCAGCGCGGCCGTCGCCGCCGACACGCACGCGCCGGCAGCGGCACCGGCCCGCGGCGCCCAGAACAGGTACGCGGAGACGGCCGCCGCCGCGACGAACGCGGCCAGCACCACATACGACACGGCCGAGGCCCGCAATGCAAAGCATTGCGGACGCCCGGCCGGAGCATCGAATGGACTCGTCAAGCGATTTCAGCGTCAGACGCGCTTGAACACCAGCGTGCCGTTGGTACCGCCGAAGCCGAAGTTGTTCTTCACGGCCACGTCGATCTTCATGTCACGCGCGGTGTTCGCGCAGTAGTCGAGATCGCACTCGGGGTCCTGATTGAAGATGTTGATGGTCGGCGGCGACACGTTGTTGTGCAGCGCCAGCACCGTGAACACCGACTCGAGGCCGCCCGCGCCACCCAGCAGGTGACCCGTCATCGACTTCGTCGAGTTCACCACGAGCTTGTACGCGTGCTCGCCGAATGCCGCCTTCACCGCATCGGACTCGTTCTTGTCGCCGAGCTGCGTCGACGTGCCGTGCGCGTTCAGGTACTGGACCTCGTCCGCGTTCACGCCGGCGTCGCGCAGTGCCGCGACCATGCAGCGGCGAGGACCGTCCATGTTCGGCGCGGTCATGTGGTACGCATCGCCCGTCATGCCGAAGCCCGAGACCTCCGCATAGATCTTCGCGCCGCGTGCCTTCGCCGCCTCGTATTCCTCGAGCACCATCACGCCTGCACCCTCGCCCAGCACGAAGCCGTCACGGTCCTTGTCCCACGGACGGGACGCGGTGGCCGGATCGTCGTTGCGGGTCGACAGCGCGCGCGCGGCCGCGAAACCGCCGATGCCCAGCGGCGACACCGTCGATTCGGCGCCGCCCGCGACCATCACGTCGGCGTCGCCGGCCTGAATCAGGCGCGCCGCGAGGCCGATGCTGTGCAGACCGGTCGTGCAGGCCGTCACGGCCGCGAGGTTCGGGCCCTTCAGGCCGAACATGATGCTCAGGTGACCCGAGATCATGTTGATGATCGAACCCGGCACGAAGAACGGCGAAATCCGGCGCGGGCCGCGATCGACGTAGGTCTGGTGCGTGTCTTCGATCATCGGCAGGCCGCCGATACCGGAGCCGACCAGCACGCCGATGCGTTCCGCATTGGCTTCGTTCACTTCGAGGCCGCTGTCCCGGATCGCCTGGACGCCGGCTGCGATGCCGTAATGGATGAACGTATCCATGTTGCGGGCTTCCTTCGCCGGGATGTACTCCTCGGCGCTGAAACCCTTCACTTCGCCCGCGAAATGGCAGGCGAGGTTCGACGCATCGAACTTCGTGACGGTGGCGATACCGGACTTGCCGGCGACGAGATTGGCCCAGCCGTCGGCAACATTATTGCCAACAGGCGAAATCAGCCCCAGGCCTGTAACAACAACACGACGGCGGCTCACGGTAACCTCTTTTCCATTATTGGATGACAAAAACAAAAGCCACAGTGGCCACAGGAACCAGCCCTGCGAGCCCTGTGGCTGTTAGTCCGTCCGGCACGAAGCCGGCAGGATGGCGCGTCAATCGCGAAGATCGCGGCGACGTGGCGGACAAGCGCGAAAGGCGCTTACGCCTTGACGTTTGCGCGAGCGTAGTCGATCGCTTGCTGAACGGTCGTGATCTTCTCTGCTTCTTCGTCCGGGATTTCCATGCCGAACTCGTCTTCCAGAGCCATCACCAGTTCGACCGTGTCGAGCGAATCCGCGCCCAGATCGTTCACGAACGATGCTTCGTTCTTGATCTCGGCTTCCGCGACGCCCAGTTGCTCAGCGACGATCTTCTTGACACGTTGTTCGATGTTATCCATTACCCCTCCGAGGGAAAGTTCAGATTTACAAGTGCGCGCATTTTATCAGGTTTGCTGACGGCAAAACGCGCGTTGGCTTGATGGTCGATCAAGCACCGATCCGCCTGAAAAACGGGATACGGCGCGGATGGTAAACGAAAACCGTTACGACATGTACATGCCGCCGTTCACGTGCAGCGTCGTGCCGGTGATATAACCGGCCTGCGGCGATGCGAGGAACGCGACGGCATGGGCGATGTCTGCCGGGCTGCCGAGGCGGCCGAGCGGAATCTGGGTCTTGAGCGCGGCCTGCTGTTCTTCCGGCAGCGTCTTCGTCATGTCGGTGTCGATGAAGCCCGGCGCGACGCAGTTCACCGTGATGCCACGGCTGCCGATTTCACGTGCAAGCGCACGCGTCATGCCCGCGACGCCGGCCTTCGCGGCCGCGTAGTTGACCTGGCCCGGGTTGCCGGCCGAGCCGACCACCGACGTGATGTTGATGATGCGGCCGCCGCGGGCCTTCATCATCGGGCGCAGCACCGCGCGCGACAGGCGGAACACCGACTTCAGGTTGGTGTCGATCACCGCATCCCAGTCCTCGTCCTTCATCCGCATCGCGAGCTGGTCCTGCGTGATCCCCGCGTTGTTGACGAGCACGTGGAGCGCGCCGAATTCCTTCACGGTCGCGTCGATCAGCGCTTCGGCTGCCGCCGCGTCGTTGACGTTCAGCACCGCGCCGCGGCCCGTCACGCCCGCTTCCGCGAACCCGGCGGTAATCGCGGCGGCGCCCGATTCGCTCGTCGCCGTGCCGATCACCGTCGCGCCCAGGCGCGCGAGTTCGAGCGCGATCGCCCGGCCGATGCCGCGCGATGCGCCGGTCACGATCGCGACCTGTTTATCGAGAGTCTTTTCCATGAATCGAATATCCGTCTCTTGAGGAAAGGCGCCGCGTCAGGCGGTCGCCAGCTTCAGTGCTTCGTCGAGCGAAGCCGGATCGAACACCGATGCGCCGACCAGGTTGCCGTCGATGCGCTTCGTCAGGCCTGCCAGCACCTTGCCCGGACCGCATTCGATCACGTGCGTGACGCCCGTGCCCGCGATGTGCCGCACGCATTCGACCCAGCGCACCGGGCCCGCGGCCTGGCGCACCAGCGCGTCCTTGATCGCGGCCGGATCGCTGACCACCGCGACGTCGATGTTGTTGACGACCGGAATCTGCGGCGCCTTCACGTCGACGCTCGCCAGATAGTCGCGCAACTGGTCCGACGCCGGCTTGAGCAGCGACGAATGGAACGGCGCCGATACCGGCAGCGGCAGCGCGCGTTTCGCGCCCTTCGCCTTCGCGATCTCGCAGGCCTTCTCGACGGCCGCCTTCGCGCCCGCGATCACGACCTGCGCCGGCGCGTTGAAGTTCACCGCTTCGACGATGCCCGCTTCCGCGGCTTCGGCGCACACGGCGCGCACCGTGTCGTCATCGAGACCCAGGATCGCCGCCATGCCGCCCTGGCCGACCGGCACGGCCGTCTGCATCGCCTGCGCGCGGAAGCGCACGAGCGGCACCGCGTCCTTGAACGCGATCGCGCCCGCGGCGACGAGCGCCGTGTATTCGCCGAGGCTGTGGCCCGCGACGATCGACGGTGCCGGACCGCCGGCCTGCTGCCATGCGCGATAGCACGCGTAGGCGGCCGTCAGCATCACGGGCTGCGTGTTGGTGGTCAGATTCAGCTCTTCGGCCGGACCTGCGGCGATCAGCTTGCCGAGATCCTGATTGAGTGCATCGGATGCTTCCTGGAGCGTCTCGCGCACGACGGCGAGATCGGCGAATGCGTTGAGCATGCCGACCGACTGCGAGCCCTGCCCCGGAAAAACGAATGCGAATTTCATATCGTCCCCAATTGAATCGATTCGGACGGCGCGCACGAACGGCGCGCCGGTTCGGGATCCGCGCGCAGCAATTGCGCGCCGCGGATCAGTAGCGGAAGACGGACGCGCCCCACGTGAAGCCGCCGCCGACGCCTTCGATCAGCACGTGCTGACCGCGCTGGATGCGGCCGTCACGCACCGCGGCGTCGAGCGCCAGCGGGATCGACGCAGCCGACGTGTTGCCGTGCTGGTCGACCGTCACGACCATGCGCTCCTGCGGCAGGCCGAGCTTGCGGCAGGTGCTGGTCATGATGCGGATGTTGGCCTGGTGCGGAATCAGCCAGTCGACCTGCTCGGGCGCGAGATTCGCCTTGGCGAGCGCCTCGATCGCGACCTTTTCGAGCACGTTGACCGCGAGCTTGAACACGGCCTGCCCATCCATGTACAGGAACGCGCTGCCGTCGATCACACCGCGATTGACGTTGCCCGGCGTGCAGAGGATGTTCGAATAGCTGCCGTCCGCGTGCAGCGCGCTGCCGAGCACGCCCGGCTCTTCCGAGGCGGACAGGATCACCGCGCCCGCGCCGTCGCCGAACAGCACGCAGGTCGTGCGGTCCTTGAAATCGAGAATGCGCGAGAACGTCTCCGCGCCGACGATGAGCGCCGTGCGGTGCTGGCCGCTGCGGATGAAGCTGTCGGCCGTCGCCATCGCATAGGCGAAGCCCGAGCACACGGCCTGCACGTCGAATGCCGCGCCGCCGTTCTTGATGCCGAGCTTGTTCTGCAGCAGGCAAGCCGTGCTGGGGAACACGAAATCGGGGGTCGAAGTCGCGACGATGATCAGGTCGATCGACTGCGGATCGATATCGGCCGCCTCGATCGCACGGCGCGCCGCTTCGAGCGCGAGATCGCTCGTCGTGACGTCCGGTGCGGCGAAATGGCGCGCATGGATGCCCGTGCGCGCAACGATCCACTCATCGCTCGTCTCGATGCCTTCCTTCGCGAGACGGTCGGCGAGCTGCTGGTTCGTGACCCGGTCGGGCGGCAGGTAGCTGCCCGTGCCGAGCACGCGGGAATAGAGAGTCGATTGGGCCATTTATGCTTTAGAGGATTGCGCAGCGGAAGGTTCGGCGTGGTGGCCTGCGGCCGGGCTCGTCGGGCCTGCGCCGCCCGCGTCGTGTTCGCCGTCGCCGAGCGACACCGAATTGTCCGCCATCGCACGCGTGAGGCGCTCCAGCACGCCGTTTTTGACGGCATCATAACCCCGTTTGATCGCCCACTCAAACGCGTAGGCGTCGGCCGAACCGTGGCTTTTGATCACGAGGCTCTTCAGCCCCAGCAGCGCCGCGCCGTTGTACTGGCGGTGATCGACGCGCTTCTTGAAACGCATCAGCACCGGCAGCGCGAGCAGCGCCATCAGCTTCGACATCAGCGACCGGCCGAACTCCTCGCGGATGATGTCGGACAGCATCTGCGCGAGCCCTTCGGACGTCTTCAGCGCGACGTTGCCGACGAAGCCGTCGCAGACGATCACGTCGACCGTGCCTTTGTAGATGTCGTTGCCTTCGACGTTGCCACGGAAATTCAGCGTGCTGGCGCGCAGCAGTTCGCCGGCGCGCTTGATGGTCTCGTTGCCCTTGATGACCTCTTCGCCGATGTTCAGCAGGCCGATCGTCGGACGCTCCTTGCCTTCGAGCGCGGCGACGAGCGCGTGCCCCATCTCCGCGAACTGCAGCAGGTGCTGCGGCTCGCAGTCGACGTTCGCGCCGAGGTCCAGCATCATCGTGTAGCCGGTCGGGTTCGGCAGCGCGAACGCGATCGCAGGCCGCTCGATGCCGGGCAGCGTCTTGAGCACATAACGGGAAACGGCCATCAGCGCGCCGGTGTTGCCGGCGGAAATACAGGCCTGGGCCGCGCCTTCCTTGACGTGGTTGAGCGCGACACGCATCGAAGAATCCTTCTTCTTGCGCAGCGCCACTTCAACAGGGTCGTCCATCGCCACGACTTCGGTGGCGGGCACGATGGTCAGCGCGGGATCGTCGAGGGCTTTCAGCTTTTTCAGCTGAGCGCGGATCGCGCTTTCGATGCCGACGAGCATCAGGTGCGCATCGGGATGCGCGCGGACGAACTTGACTGCCGCGGGAACGGTCACGGACGGGCCGTGGTCGCCTCCCATGCAATCGATTGTGAGCTTTACGGTCATGGAATGCGACGAATTTCAGGCACAAAAAAGCGGCAGTTGAATGCCGCCTTTTTGTTGAGCCAGGAAAGTGTCAAGCGAACCAGTTGTCACGCGAACGGCGATCGTAGCGCGCAACGCGTGACTTGACGCTTAGTCGTTCTTCGTCTTGACGACTTTCTTGCCGCGATAGTAGCCGTTCGGGCTGACGTGGTGACGCAGGTGCACTTCACCCGTGCTCGGCTCGACTGCCAGCGGCGCTGCCGTCAGGAAATCGTGCGAACGATGCATGCCGCGCTTCGACGGCGACTTCTTGTTTTGCTGGACTGCCATGACTAACTCCTAAATAATTTTCCGGATTCTAACACAGCCCGATCCGGCGCTTAACTACCCTGGCCCAAAGCCCTTACGCCTTCCCGCGCCACAACTGCTTAGTGTTTCTTGCTGCCGTCCCCGTCCTTCTTCAGCGCTTCCAGCGCTGCGAACGGATTCGGCCGTTTGCCTTCGTCCTCGTCTTCGGCGGACTCGTCGTCCGCGTCTTCCGAAGGACCGCTCGCACCCGACACGAGGCTTTCGTGAACTGCCGGGCAAACCTCGTGCTTGGGCACGAGCGGCAACGAAAGCAGCAACTCCTCTTCGATCAAGTCGACGAGATCGAACTGGCGTGAGCCCACGATCACATCGGCTTCATCGTCGTCGAGCGGAAATTCTTCAGCTTCTTCTTCGGTCGCAACGACCCGGTACGTCATGTCGACGTCGAACGTCTGGTCGTACGGGGTCATGCAGCGCTGACACGTGAGCCACGCATGGCCATGCACCGCGAGGCGCAGATACGGCTGCTGCCCATCGGCGCCGTCGTCCTGCAACTCCTTCTGGGTGAACCCTTCGGCCTGCCACGTGAAGACCGTGTCGCGATCGGGCGCGTCCGCCGGCACTTCGTTCAGCATGCGCGGCAGTTGCGACAGGCGCACGGCACCCGCTGCCTGCCGCCCGCTGCGGGCGAATTCGAACAGATCGACCGCGTGCGGATCAAGCGCTGCCGCAGGCTTGCCAGAAGAAGTGTTCATGTTGCGCTCCTGCCTACAGGCTGACTTGCGGGATCCGGCTTGCTGGCGCCACTCATTTGACGCCGCGCACGTACGCGATCCACGCCGCGTACGCCTCGCACGATTACGTACTTTACTTCCGAAGACCCGGCAGGCGCCACCACTGCGGAAAGCCTGCCGACGAAAAGCGGGAAAGCATACCTGTTTTACCTTTTGCGGTCAATCACTTATGCTTGCGCCCTTGCAACACCGCGCCACACCCGACGACTCACCGACCCAACCGACCATGCCGGATACCGTTTGCCGCCCGCCGCGGCTGATTCTCGCCTCCAGTTCCCGCTACCGCCGCGCGCTCCTCGAGCGCCTCGGCCTGCCGTTCGACGTCGTGTCGCCCGACCTCGACGAAACCCCGCTCGCGGGCGAAGCGCCGGCCGCGACCGCGCTGCGCCTCGCCGGTGCGAAGGCGCGCGCGGTCGCCGCGACGATCGACGCGCCGGACGGCGTGCTGGTGATCGGGTCGGACCAGGTCGCGACGTTCGACGGCCACCAGATCGGCAAGCCCGGCACGCACGAGCGCGCGCTCGCGCAGCTGCTGTCGATGCAGGGCCGCGACGTCGAATTCCACAGCGCGCTCAGCCTTTACGACAGCCGCACCGGCGAAACGCAGAGCGAGGACGTCGTCACGCACGTGCGCTTTCGCTCGCTGCCCGAAGCCGAACTCGATGCGTACCTGCGCGCGGAAACGCCGTACGACGTCGCCGGCAGCGCGAAGTCCGAAGGGCTCGGCATCGCGCTGCTGGATGCCATCGACTCCGACGACCCGACGGCGCTCGTCGGCCTGCCGCTGATCGCGCTCACGCGGATGCTGCGCGCCGTCGGTTATCCACTGTTCGCCGCCCCCCAAGGAGACCGCGCATGACCGCCGGCACGCTCTATCTCGTCCCGAACACGCTCGGCGAGGGCGACGCATCGATGCTCGCCGCCGTACTGCCGGCCGCCGTGCAGGCGCGCGCCGGCACACTCGGCTATTACATCGGCGAAAACGCGAAAACGACCCGCGCGTTCCTGAAGAAGATCGGCACGACGCGGCCGATCCAGGAAATCGAGATCAGCGAACTGAACGTCAATACGCCGGCCGGCGCCATCGACCGGCTGCTCGCGCCCATACTGGCCGGCGCGGACGCCGGCCTCGTGTCGGAGGCCGGCTGCCCGGCCGTCGCCGATCCGGGCGCGCTGCTGGTGCGCCGCGCGCACGAGCGCGGCGTGAAGGTCGTGCCGCTCGTCGGGCCGAGTTCGATCCTGCTCGCGTTGATGGCGTCGGGCCTGAACGGCCAGAGTTTCGCGTTCAACGGCTACCTGCCGGTCGATGCGGCCGCACGTGCGAAGCGCTTGCGCGAACTTGAGCAACTGTCACGCAAGGCGCGCCAGACGCAGATCTTCATCGAGACGCCGTACCGGAACCAGGCGATGCTGGATACGCTGGTCGCGACCTGCGCGCCGTCGACGCAAATCTGCGTCGCGGCCGACCTGACCCTCGAGACCGAGACGATCGCCAGCCGCTCCGTGGCAGACTGGAAAAAGACGCCTGCGCCGAATCTGCAGAAGCGCCCCGCCATCTTCCTGCTGCTCGCGAACTGAAGCCGGCGGCCGCGCGACACGGGGCGCCCTGCCCCGTTCGCCGCGGCGCCGGCCGGCCGCCGCTCAGCGCAGGCTGAACGACGTGCCGCCCGCGGTGAGCGCCTTCATCGCGGCACCGCCGACCGCCGCGCCGAACTTGCGCGCGACGCGGTTCGTCAGGCTTTCCTTCACCGTATAGTCGACGAGATCCGGCGCCTTCAGCACGTCGCGCGCGACCGTGTCGGTCGTGCCGTAGCCGTCGGCGAGCCCGAGCTCGACGCTCTTTTCGCCGGTCCAGAACAGCCCCGAGAACATGTCGGGCGTTTCGTGCAGCCGCTTGCCGCGGCCGTCCTTCACGGCCTTGATGAACTGCGCATGGACCTGGTCGAGCAGCGCCTGCGCGTGGGCATCCATCTTCGGCGTCTCGGGCGAGAACGGGTCGTAGAAGCCCTTGTTTTCGCCCGACGTATGCAGGCGGCGATCGACGCCGAGCTTGCCCATCAGGCCCGTGAAGCCGAACCCGTCCATCAGCACGCCGATCGAGCCGACGATGCTCGCCTTGTCGACGAAGATCTTGTCGGCGGCGGACGCAATGTAATAACCGCCCGATGCGCACATGTCGGTCACGACGACGTACAACGGCTTGTCCGGATACTTCTTGCGCAGGCGGCGGATCTCGTCGTAGACCATCCCGGCCTGCACCGGGCTGCCGCCCGGGCTGTTGATCCGCAGCACGACGCCGGCCGTGCCGCTGTCGTCGAAAGCAGTATCCAGCGCCGTGTTGATGTCGTCGGCGTTCGCGTTGGTGCCCGCCGCGATCTCGCCGTCGATCGTCACGAGCGCCGTGTGGCGCCCGCTCGCCGAGAATTTCGAGTCGCTCGAGAAATCGATCAGCGCGAACGCGAGCAGCACGAACACGCCGAGGAACGCGAAACGGAAGAAGATCTTCCACCGCCGCGCGGCGCGCTGTTCCTTGACGGCCGCGAGCGCGATCCGCTCGAGCGCCGCGCGCTCCCAGTTCGGTTCGCGGCTGTCGGAACGGGACGAGGAATCAGGAAGGTTCGGTTGGTCGGCCATGCAGTGGTGTCGTCAGTCGGTCGTGGCGGGAGGGGGCGAAGCGGCGGGACCCAGGTCGGCATCCGGTAGCCAGAATACCGCACGCCCGTCCGGCGTGTCGCGCTCGTCGACCTCGACCGGCCGCAGGCGGCCGCCGCGGCACGGGCCGCCGACGCACTTGCCGGTATCCGGCGCGTAGATCGCGCCGTGCGTCGCGCACATCAGGTACAGGCCCGACGACTCGAAGAACTGCCCTTCGGCCCAGTCGAGCTCCATCGGCACGTGCGCGCAGCGGTTCAGGTAGCCGTATGCACGGCCTTCGTAGCGCACGAAGAACACGACCGCCTGCTCGCCGCGCAGCGTCGCATCGACGCGCACGCCGGCACCGCCGTCGGCCAGCGCGTCCGATGCGCACACGCGCACGGCATCCGGCGCCGCGCTCACGCGTGCTCCCGCAGCCACGCGGCCAGCGCGCCGACGTCCGGCGCGACGAAGCGCGGTGTCAGCGCGGCCAGCGCATCGGCCGTGTGCGCGCCGTACGCGACGCCGATGCCGGCCGCCCCCGCACTCGCGGCCATCTGCAGGTCGTGCGTGGTGTCGCCGATCATCACGGTACGCGCGAGATCCTGCCCCAATTCACGGGTCAATTCGTGCAGCATTGCCGGATGCGGCTTCGAGAACGTTTCGTCGGCGCAGCGCGTCGCATCGAACAGGCTCGTGAGCTTCGATTGGTCGAGCACGCGGTTCAGCCCGACCCTGCCCTTGCCGGTCGCGACCGCGAGCAGGTAGCCGGTATCGCGCAATTCCGCGAGCAGTTCGCGCACGCCGGCGAACAGCTCGATGCGCTGATCGTCCAGCAGGTAGTGATAGCGGTAGCGTTCGGCCAGCCGCGGATAGTCGGACGGATCGAGGGTCGGAGCAGTAATCTGCAGTGCATCGCGCAGGCCGAGGCCGATGACGTAGCGGGACGCCTCGTCCGACGGCGTGGGCAGGCCGAGATCGCGGCAGGCGGCCTGGATGCTGTGCGCGATGTGCGCAGTCGAATCCATCAGCGTGCCGTCCCAGTCGAAGACGATCAGATCAAATTGCTGTCGGGCCATGCGAGTCAGGCGGTATCGCGCAGAGCGCGGAGTTGATCGAGGAAGCGCCGGCATTCGTCCGGCAGCGGCGCATCGAACTGCAGCGCCTCGCCGGTCAGCGGATGCGCGAGCTTGAGCCGGTGCGCATGCAGGAACATCCGCTTGAGCGACGGTTGCGCGTTCGCGCGCGCCAGCGCCTTGTTCAGTGCGAAATCGCCATACTTGGCGTCGCCGGCGATCGGCAGGCCGAGATGCGCGAGGTGCACCCGGATCTGATGGGTCCGACCCGTCTTGAGTTCCGCCTCGACCAGCGCGTAGTCCGGCCAGCGCTCGATCAGGTTGAACACCGTGTGCGACGGCAGGCCATCGTCCTGTACGCGCACGCGCCGCTCCCCTTCCGGGGTCGAATACTTGAACAGCGGAGCCTTCACCACGCGACGGTGGCCCCAGTCGGGCTGCCATTCGCCGTATCCGCACGCGAAGTAGCGCTTGTCCATCCGGTTCTCGCGGATCTGCTCGTGCAGGCCGACGAGCGCCGTGCGCTTCTTCGCGAGCATCAGGATCCCGGAGGTCTCGCGGTCGAGCCGGTGCACGAGTTCGAGGAATTTCGCGCGCGGGCGGGCCTGGCGCATCTGCTCGATCACGCCGAACGCGACGCCGCTGCCGCCGTGCACGGCGACGCCGGCCGGCTTGTTGATGACGAGCAGCGCGTCGTCTTCGTACAGCACCTCGAACTGCGCGGGCGGCACGATCGGCGTGTCGGCGCGCGCGAGGTCGGCCGCCGCCACCCGCACGGGCGGCACGCGGACGAGGTCGCCGAACGCGAGACGGTACTGGGCGTCGACCCGCCCCTTGTTCACGCGGACTTCGCCGCTGCGCAGGATCCGGTAAATATGGCTTTTGGGCACGCCTTTACAGACGCGCAACAGGAAGTTGTCGATCCGCTGACCGGCCGAGTTTTCGTCGATCTGGATCATCGATACCTGGCCGCTTGCGACTGAATTCTGGGATATTTTGCCTAACTCATTCATACTGAATATAATTTTGCCCAGCCTGACGTTGAGGGTGGCCTGACAGGCCGGTCCCGACGGAATCGGGCAAGGCGCAAGCGCAAAGCGTTATTTTACTTGCGCCGGGGGTCTGCTGCTCGCCCCTAATCAAAGAGATGCAGCAAGTTGCACGCACGGCGCCGGCCGTCGGCAAGGATCGCGCCCACAGGCGGATTCGGTCGATCAGGCGCCGCGGTAACGGAAAGTTGGTTGAAAAGAATTTGATCGGCAGCCCGACGGCGCGAGGTGCGTCCGCAGGCTGCCGGTTGCGAAAATTACGGCGTTGCGCCCGATTTGGCCCCGCGAAGCGTGCGGGGCTTGGCGACGTCAAACCAGGGAAGTACACCCCAGGCGGGAAAGTCGGGCTGGATTCGATACTCCCCGCTGCGGCCCAAGCCGCAGCATCTGCCGCCCGTCGGCGCGCGCGACGCATTGCGCGCGCCCCGTGGCAGTGCCCCGGTCTCAGGCTTAGCGCGCTTTCGCAGCGTGCGGTGTGTGGACGCCGTGCTTTGAAGCCGTGTTCGCAGGTGCCCTATGGCCGCCGGCCCCGTCTTTCGGGCCCAAGCGCCTCTTCAGGCAATTCTCCCCGCCATCCTTCCCGCTCCAGCGTGCTTGTGACAACACAACAAGGTGCGGCCTGCCGTCGTTCCCGCCCTCGCGACTGACAACCGCGAGGCGCCGGCAGCAGAGCCGCCTGGAGTCGTTCATGAAACGCATGCTGTTCAATGCGACGCAGCAGGAGGAGCTGCGCGTCGCCATCGTCGATGGGCAAAAGCTCATCGACATCGACATCGAGACAGCCGGGCGCGAACAGCGCAAAGGCAATATCTACAAAGGTGTCATCACGCGCATCGAGCCGTCGCTCGAAGCGTGCTTCGTCAACTACGGCGAAGACCGCCACGGCTTCCTGCCGTTCAAGGAAGTCGCCCGCCAGTACTTCAAGGAAGGCATCGACATGCGCTCCGCGCGCATCCAGGATGCCCTGCGCGAAGGCCAGGAGCTGATCGTCCAGGTCGAGAAGGAAGAGCGCGGCAACAAGGGTGCCGCCCTCACGACCTTCATCTCGCTCGCCGGCCGCTACCTCGTGCTGATGCCGAACAATCCGCGCGGCGGCGGCGTGTCGCGCCGGATCGAAGGCGACGAGCGTCAGGAACTGCGCGAAACCATGGCGCAGCTGCAGATTCCGGACGGCATGAGCATGATCGCCCGCACTGCGGGCATCGGGCGCAGCGCCGAGGAACTGCAGTGGGACCTGAACTACCTGCTGCAGCTGTGGCGCGCGATCGAAGCGGCGTCGCAAAGCGGCAATGCCGGCCAGCCGATGCTGATCTATCTGGAATCGAGCCTCGTGATCCGCGCGATCCGGGACTATTTCCAGCCCGATATCGGCGAAATCCTGATCGACACGACCGAGATCTACGATCAGGCCCGTGCGTTCATGGACATCGTGATGCCGGACAACGTGTCGAAGGTGAAGCGCTACCACGACGACGTGCCGCTCTTCTCCCGCTTCCAGATCGAGCACCAGATCGAGACCGCGTACTCGCGCACGGTGCCGCTGCCGTCGGGCGGCGCGATCGTGATCGACCACACCGAGGCGCTCGTCGCAATCGACGTGAACTCGGCGCGTGCGACCAAGGGCGCGGACATCGAGGAAACGGCGACCCGCACGAACCTCGAGGCGGCCGACGAAGTGGCCCGCCAGCTGCGCCTGCGCGACCTCGGCGGCCTGATCGTCATCGACTTCATCGACATGGAGTCGGCGAAGAGCCAGCGCGAAGTCGAGCAACGCCTGAAGGACGCGCTCAAGCACGACCGTGCGCGCGTGCAGATGGGCAAGATCTCCCGCTTCGGCCTGATGGAACTGTCGCGCCAGCGCCTGCGTCCGGCCCTGTCGGAAGGCAGCCACGTGACGTGCCCGCGCTGTAACGGCACGGGCCACATCCGCGATACCGAATCGTCCGCGCTGCAAGTCCTGCGGATCATTCAGGAAGAAGCGATGAAGGAAAACACCGCGGCGATCCATTGCCAGGTGCCGGTCGAGGTGACCGCCTTCCTGCTCAACGAAAAGCGTCAGGAAATCAACAAGATCGAGTCGCGCTTCAAGGTCGGCATCGTGCTGATCCCGAACAAGCACCTCGATACGCCGCACTACAAGCTCGAGCGCCTGCGCCATGACGACGCGCGCCTCGACGATCCGCGCGCGTCCTGGAAGATGGCCGAGGAAGCCGCCCGCGAACTGGAGTCGGAAACCGGCTACAGCAAGCGCGCGGCCGACGTGAAGCCGAAGCAGGAAGCGGCGGTCAAGGGCATCACGCCCGAGCGTCCGGCGCCGAGCCCGGCACCGCAGCGCCCGGTCGAGCCGGTTGCGGCACCCGCACCGGTCGCCGCGGCGAGCGGCGGCTTCATCGGCTGGCTGAAGGGTCTGTTCGGCATGTCGCCAGCCCCGGCGCCCGCGCCGGTTGCACCGGCACCGGCAAAGGAACAGGCTGCCCGTCCGGCCCGCGAGCGGACCGAGAAGACCGAGCAGCGCGGCGGCGATCGCAACCGCAATCGTCGTGGCGGCGCCCAGCAGGCTCAGGGTGGTCGCGACCAGGCAGCGGCAGGCCGTGGCCAGTCGCAACGCCAGGAACGCGAAGGCAAGGAAGCGCGCGAGTCGCGTGAACCGCGCGAGGGTCGCGAACCGCGTGAAGGCCGCGAGCCGCGCGAAAGCCGTGAAGGTCGCGAGGGCCGCGAAGGTCGCGAGGGCCGTGGCCCGCGCGAAGGCCGCGAACCGCGCGAGCCGCGTGAAAGCCGTGAGCCGCGCGAACCGCGCGAGAACCGCGAACCGCGCGAGAACCGCGAACCGCGCGAGCGCACCGAGCAGCCGGAAGCCGTCGAGGCAGCCGGCCGCGGCGAGCGCCAGGAACGCGGCGAACGTCGCGAGCGCGGTGAGCGCCGCAAGCCGACGCAACACGCTGCTACGCTCGAGACCGTCACCCGTGGCGAGAACCATCCGGAAGCGGAAGCCGACCAGGCCGCAGCCGTCGCCCTGCCGGGCGCCGATGTCGCAGCCGACGCGGAAGCCGGCGCACGTGACGGCGAGGAACGTCGTCGCCGCCGCCGCGGTCGCCGCGGCGGTCGTCGCGAGCGCGAGGACGAAGGCGCAGTCGTCGACCACGCCGAGCAAGGCGCGGACGGCGAAGCCGTGCAAGCTGTGACGACGGAAGCCCCGAGCGCGTTCGAGCCGGCCCATACGGCCGCACCGGTCGCCGTGGCAGCGGTCGCCGCAGCGGGCGCCGTGGTAGCCGAGGCCGCAGTCGAACAGCGTGCCGAAGCGGTCGAGCCGGCCGTGGTCGAGCCGCAACCGGCACCGGTTCGCGTCGAAGCGACGCCGGTCGCGCCGATCGAACCCGCCCCGGTCGCACCGGTCGCCGAATCGGTACCGGTCGCGCCGGCCGCTGCTCCGGAAGCCGGCCCGGCACCGGTCGCGGTGTCGCCGACCGATGCGTTCGAAGTGCCGGCTGCCGTCGAAGCGCCGCAGTTCGCGCCCGTCGAGCAAGCCGCACCGGCACCGGTCGCCGCGGTTGAAGTCGCTCCGGCACCGGTCGCCCCAGCACCGGTCGCGCCGGCAGCCGTCGAACCGGCTCAGGTCGAACCGGCCCCGGTCGAAGCCGTTGCCGCGCCCGCGCCGGCGCCGGTTCAACCGGCCGCTGCGCCCGCTTCGGCGAGCCTCGACGTCGTGCTGGAACAAGCCGGCCTCGTGTGGGTGAACACGGATGCCGACAAGTTCCGCGCTGCCCAGGAAGCCGCGTCGCGCCTGCCGCGTCCGGCCCGCGTGCCGCGCGAGCGCAAGGCGCTGCCGCCGGTCGATACGACCCCGATGCAGCAGGTCGAGACGTCGCACCATTAAGCGGCGCATCGCCCGACCAGGAAAAGCCCGCCTCCGGCGGGCTTTTTCATGTCCGCGCTGCGGGTTTCCGCCCACCGGCCCGGCCGGCCGCTTGCGGCTAAAATAGAAGACTGGCTCGCACTTCTTTCAACATGTCCCGACGCATCATTCCCCTCGCCGACGTCAGCGGGATGCCGGATATCTCCGGCGTCGCGCATACCCCTGACGGCGCCCTGGCCGACACGTTCGCCAGGCCGCTACGCGACCTGCGCATCTCGGTGACGGATCGCTGCAACTTCCGTTGCGTGTACTGCATGCCGCGGGACGTGTTCGACAAGGACTACCCGTTCCTGCCGCACAGCGCCCTGCTCACGCACGAAGAGATCGAGCGCGTGGCACGGCTGTTCGTCGCACACGGCGTCGAAAAGATCCGGATCACCGGCGGCGAGCCGCTGCTGCGCAAGAACCTCGAGTTCCTGATCGAGCGCCTCGCGCGCCTGACGACCCACGACGGCCGCCCGCTCGACCTGACGCTGACCACCAACGGCTCACTGCTCGCGCGCAAGGCGCGCACGCTGAAGGATGCCGGCCTCACACGCGTGACGGTCAGCCTCGACGCGCTCGACGACACGCTGTTCAAGCGCATGAACGATGCCGACTTCGCGAGCGCCGACGTGCTCGACGGCATCTTCGCCGCGCAGGCCGCGGGCCTCGCGCCGGTCAAGGTCAACATGGTCGTGAAGCGCGGCACCAACGACGGCGAGATCCTGCCGATGGCCGAGCGCTTCCGCGGCACCGGCGTGATCCTGCGCTTCATCGAATACATGGACGTCGGCACGTCGAACGGCTGGAACATGACCGAAGTGCTGCCGTCCGCGGACGTCGTCGCGCGGATCGCCGAGCAGTTCCCGCTCGTTCCGCTCGAGCCGCACACGGCGGCGGAAACCGCGCAGCGCTGGGGCTATGCGGACGGCAGCGGCGAAATCGGCGTGATCTCGAGCGTCACGCAGGCATTCTGCGGCGACTGCACGCGCGCGCGGCTGTCGACCGAAGGCAAGCTGTACCTGTGCCTGTTCGCGTCGACCGGCCATGATCTGCGCGCACTGGTGCGCGGCGGCGCGAGCGACGCCGAGATCGCGACCGCGATCGCCCGGATCTGGCAGGCCCGCACCGACCGCTACTCGCAGCTGCGCGGCAGCGCGGCCGCCGACGCCGCGCCCGACGGCGCCGGCAAGCGCGTCGAAATGTCGTACATCGGCGGCTGACGCGCGCCGCCCGCCCCGCTTTCCCGCGATGTCCGCTTCCGCCTCGCCTTCCATCACCGGCCTGCTGCTCGCGGGCGGGCGCGCGACGCGCATGGACGGCGCAGACAAGGGCCTGCAGCTGCTCGACGGTACGCCGCTCGCGCTGCACGTGCTGCGCCGGCTCGCGCCGCAGGTCGACGAGACGCTGATCAGCGCGAATCGCAACGCCGCGCGCTACGCCGAACTCGGTGCGCCGTTCGATGCGCGCATCGTACCGGACGAAACCCCCGATTTCCCCGGCCCGGCCGCGGGCCTGCTCGCCGGCATGCGCGCGGCGCGCGCACCGCTCGTCGTGTGCTCGCCGTGCGATACGCCCTATTTGCCGGCCGACCTCGTCGCGCGGCTGCACGCGGCGCTCGACGCGCAGCAGGCCGACATCGCGATGGCGGTGACCGTCGACGCGCACCACGCGCGTTCGCCGCAGCCGACCTTCGCGCTGCTGCGCGCGTCGCTCGCCGACGATCTCGCGGCCAGGCTCGCGGCCGGCGAGCGCAAGGTGCGTGCGTGGTACGCACGCCACAAGACGGTCGAAGTCGAGTTTCGCGACGAGCGTGCGTTTTACAATGCCAATTCCTGGCAGGAACTTGCCGCGCTTGCCCGCCGCTGACGGCACCGGCATCCGTTCCCGCCCGCCGCATGCGCCTTCGCGCTTCGGCGCCCTCCGCGGGCCACCGGCCACGAACCCGATACGCCTCGCGGCGCAGTCCGACTGATGATCACGCAATCCTCGCCCGCCTCCCGAACCGCACCCGATTCCGCGGCCCCGCTGTCGCTCGCCGATGCGCAGGCGCTCGCGTGCCGGTTCGCGGTGCCGGTCGACGCGTGCGAAACGGTACCGCTGCATGACGCCCTCGACCGCGTGCTCGCGGCCGACGTGAATGCGCCGTTCGACATTCCCGCATACGACAACTCGGCGATGGACGGCTACGCATTCGACGGCAGCGCAGTCGCGCTGGCAGCGGCCGCCGACATCGCGCTGACGGTCGCCGGCACGGCACTCGCCGGCCATCCGTTCGATGGGGCCGTGGTGCCCGGCACGTGCATCCGCATCATGACCGGCGCGGCGATGCCGGCCGGATGCGACACGGTCATTCTGCAGGAACGCGTGCGCGTCGACGGCGACGTCATCCGCTTCGCCGCACACGAGGTCGCGCGCGGCGCAAACTGCCGCCGGGCCGGGGAGGATCTCGCGCGCGGCGCCTGCGCGCTTGCCGCCGGCCGCATCCTGCGCCCGTCCGATCTCGGCCTGCTCGCATCGTTCGGATTGCGCGAAGTCACGGTGCGCCGCCGCGTGCGCGTCGCCGTGTTCTCGACCGGCGACGAACTGCGCGAACCCGGCGAGCCGCTCGGCCGCGGCACGCTGTACGACAGCAATCGCGGGATGCTGGTCGCGATGCTCGAAAGGCTGCACATCGACGCACTCGATCTCGGGATCGTCCGCGACGATCCGGCCGCGCTCGAACGCGCATTGCACGATGCGATCGCCGCACAGGCCGACGCGGTGATCACGTCCGGCGGCGTATCGGTCGGCGAAGCCGATTTCACGCGCGACGTGATGGCGCGGCTCGGCGACGTGACCTTCGCGAGCCTCGCGCTGAGGCCCGGCCGGCCGCTCGCGTGCGGCACGCTCGCGCGTGCGGGCGACGGCCGCGTGCTGTTCTTCGGGCTGCCCGGCAATCCGGTCGCCTCCGCCGTGACGTTCTACGCGATCGTGCGCCCCGCACTGCTGACGCTGGCCGGCGCGCACACGCCGCCGCCGACGATGTACACGGCACGCAGCACGCAGGCGCTGAAAAAGCGTCCGGGCCGTACCGAATACCTGCGTGCGATCGCGACGCGCGCCGCCGACGGCCAGTGGCACGTCGCGCCGGCCGGTTCGCAGAGTTCCGCATCGCTGAGCGGCCTTGCGGCCGCCAACTGTTTCATCGTCCTGGGCCACGATTCCGCGGCAGTCGACGCGGGCGCCCCGGTCGACATCCTGCCGCTCGACGGCCTGATCTGAATTCCAATCGGTATATTTCTACGGGGGCAATCCGCACATGAAGAAACAAATCTCGTCGATCGCCGCGGGGCAGACCGCGAAGGCGCTGATCCTCGTCTACCTGACGTTCAGCGTGCCGATCGTGCTGCTCGGCATCCTGGTCGCGTACATCCGCTACGGGATGGTCGAACTGAGCACGATCCTGAGCGCGCTGCTGCTGAACGCGATCCTCGGTTTCGTGCTGCTGTGGATCGCCTGCCACGCGTACAACTGGGTCGCGTCGCGCTTCGGCGGCATCGAGATCGTGCTGTCCGATCCGCCGGAGGAAGCGTGAGCGGCACACCGCTGATCCGCGCGGCGCAAGCGCGCGACGTCGGCGCGATCCTCGCGCTGATGCGCGAGCTGGCCGCGTTCGAGAAGCTCACGCACCTGTTCGTCGCGAGCGACGCCGACTTGGCCGACGCGCTGTTCGGCGAACGCCCCGCCGCCGAAGCGCTGGTGGCCGAGCGCGACGGCGCGATCGTCGCGTATGCGCTGTTCTTCCACAACTATTCGACGTTCCTCGGCCGGCGCGGGCTGTATCTCGAGGATCTGTACGTGCAGCCGTCGCAGCGCGGCACGGGCCTCGGCACCGCGATGCTGCAGCACCTCGCGGCACTTGCCGTCGAGCGCCGCTGCGCTCGCTTCGAATGGTCGGTGCTCGACTGGAACCAGCCGGCGATCGACTTCTACGAGAAGATGGGCGCGACCGTGCTGCCGGAGTGGCGCATCGTGCGCGTCACCGGCGACGCACTGGACGCGCTCGCCGCACGCTGAACGCGCGCCGGCTACGCCGGTCGCCGTGTCAAAGGAAAACGGGCGCCGCGGCGCCCGTCTTCGTTCCAGCCGGTTTCGGCTGCGTGCATCATGCGGGATGCGTCATGCGTCGTCCGCATCGGCGCCGTCGGCGGCTTCCGCGCCGAGCAGCCCGGCCGCCGTCTCGCCCGGCAACGCCTCGACCTGTTTCAGCTTGCGGTTCATCACACGGGTGCGCTGCTCGGCGGCCTCGATCGAACGCGTGACCGTCTCGAGCTGCGCCTTCGTGCGTGCGAGCACGTCGCCAAACTTGCCGAATTCGGTCTTCACCGCACCGAGCACCTGCCATACCTCGCTCGAGCGCTGCTCGATCGCGAGCGTGCGGAAGCCCATCTGCAGGCTGTTCAGCAACGCGGTCAGTGTGGTCGGCCCGGCCACCGTCACGCGATAGTCGCGCTGCAGCAGGTCGGTCAGCCCCGGGCGGCGCAGGATCTCCGCATAAAGCCCCTCGGTCGGCAGGAACAGCAGCGCGAAATCGGTCGTATGCGGGGGCGCGACGTACTTCTCGGCGATCGTGCGCGCCTCCATCCGCACGCGCGCCTCGAGCGCACGGGCCGCCTCCTCGACCGCCACCGAATCGGCACGCTCCTGCGCATCGATCAGGCGCTCGTAGTCCTCACGCGGAAACTTCGCGTCGATCGGCAGCCACACCGGCGGCGCGTCGCGCGTGCCCGCGTCGCGTCCCGGCAGCCGGATCGCGAACTCGACGCGTTCGCTGCTCTTCGGCACCGTCGCGACGTTCTTCGCATACTGGTCGGGCGTAAGCATCTGCTCGAGCAACGCCTCGAGCTGCACCTCGCCCCAGGTGCCGCGCGTCTTCACGTTGGTCAGCACCTTCTTCAGGTCGCCGACGCCGGCCGCGAGCGTCTGCATCTCGCCGAGCCCGCGGTGCACCTGCTCGAGCCGGTCCGACACGAGCTTGAACGATTCGCCGAGCCGCTGCTCCAGCGTCGCATGCAGCTTCTCGTCGACGGTGCGGCGCATCTCCTCGAGCTTCGCCGCGTTGTTCGTCTCGATTTCCTTCAATCGCTGTTCGAGCGTCGCGCGCACTTCGCCGATCCGGCGATCGTTGGCCTCGGTCAGCTGTGTGAGCTGCCGGTTCAGCGTGTCGCCGAACAGCCGCAGCGCGACCGTCTGCTCTTCGCGCGCCTGCTGCGCCTGGCGCTGCACGCTCTCGCGCATCGCGTCGAACTGCTGCGCGTTGCCCGCGACCAGCTTGCCGAGCTGTTGCGCGAAACCGTCGATCTGGTTGTTCTGCACGGTCGCGATGCTCGTCAGCTGCGTCGCGAGCGTCTGCTGAAGCTGCGAGAAACTGCCGGCCAGCTCGGTGCGCGAACCACGCGCGTTCTCGACGATCTCGCCGCGCAGCTCGCGTTCGAGCCGCTCGACCGCAAGCGCCTGCGCGTGCGCGGCGTCCTCGATCTGGTCGCCGAGCACGGCCGCGTCGTCGTGGCGGCCGCCGCCGCGCACGATCGCGACGATCGCCACCGCCAGCGCGACGGCCAGCACGACGACCGCCGCCAGCAACAACATCGTCGTCATGCGCGCGGCTTCCCGATCACGTCAGGGTTGATCGGATTCGGCGGCTGCCCCGCGCGCGGCCCTTCGCCCAGCGCGGCGATCAGGTTGTCGGCCGCGAGGTTCGCCATCGCGCGGCGCGTCTTTTCGGTCGCGCTCGCGATATGCGGCGTCAGCACGACGTTCGGCACCTCGAGCAGCGCCGGGTGCACGCTCGGCTCGCCTTCGAACACGTCGAGGCCGGCCGCGGCAATCGTCCCGTCGCGCAGCGCGACGGCCAGCGCCGCGTCATCGACGATGCCACCGCGCGCGATGTTGGTCAGCGTCGCGGTGGGCTTCATCTTCGCGAGCTCGGCCGCGCCGATCGTATGATGGTTCTCCTTCGTGTACGGCAGCACCAGCACGACGTGATCGGCGCGCGTGAGCAGCGCATCCTTCGACACGTATTCGGCGTTCAGCTCGGCCTCGATCTCGGGCGCGACCCGCGACCGGTTGTGATAGATCACCTGCATCCCGAAGCCGCGCGCGCGGCGTGCGAGCGCCTGGCCGATGCGCCCCATGCCGATGACGCCGAGCGTCGAGCCGTAAATGTCGCCGCCGAGGAAACCGTCGTACGCCCACTTCTGCCAGTGCCCGGCGCGCAGCCAGTGCTCGGATTCGGCGATCCGGCGCGCGGCGGCCATCATCAGCGCCCAGCCGAAATCCGCGGTCGACTCGTTCAGCACGTCGGGCGTGTTGGTGCCGAGCACGTTCGCCGCGTTGAATGCGGCCATGTCGAAGTTGTTGTAGCCGACCGCCATGTTCGACACGACGCGCAGGCGCGGCGCCGCCGCGAGCGCAGCCGCCCCGACCGGGTCGCCCGCCGTCAGCGCGCCGTCCTTGTCCGCGAGACGCGCGGCGAGCGCATCGGGGGCGAGCGCGTCGCCGTTGTTCCAGTCGACTTCGAAATACTGCTCGAGCCGTTCGATCACGTCCGGAAAGATCGGACGTGCGACCAGGATCTTCTGCATCGCCATCTCCGCATGCCGCGGCCGGAACGCGGCGCATCGTGCGCCGCCCGAACCGTCCGCGCTTGGTTGAAAATCGTCAGCCTACGCCGTGAAGAAGATCCACGACGTCAGCAGGAATACAGGTACCAGTATGGCGAACGCCCAGCCGAGATACGCGAAGAAGCTCGGCATCTTCACGCCGCGCGATTCCGCGATCGCCTTCACCATGAAGTTCGGCGCGTTGCCGATGTAGCTGTTCGCGCCCATGAACACCGCTCCCGCGGAGATCGCGGCGAGCGTCGTCGCGCCCGCCGTCATCAGCGCTTGCGCGTCGCCGCCCGCGAGGTTGAAGAACACGAGGTAGGTCGGCGCGTTGTCGAGGAACGACGACAACAGGCCGGTGGCCCAGAAGTACATCGCATCGATCGGCTTGCCGTCCGACCCCGTCACGAGATGGACGATCTGCGCGAACGCACCGTCCGCCCCCGCGCGCAGGATCACGATCACCGGCGCGATCGTCACGAAGATTCCCGCGAACAGCTTCGCGACCTCCTCGATCGGCGCCCAGTTGAACGCGTTGCCTTCGCGCGCGGAGCGCGGCGTCAGCGCAAGCGACGCGAGTGCCACGACAACCAGCGCGACGTCGCGCACGAGATTCTGCAGCGCGACGTGCGTGCCCCGCACGTCGAACGTGATGCCCGGCTTCCAGATGCCGCTCATCAGCACGAGGCCGATCACGGCCGCGAGCAGCACGAAGTTGACCTTGCCGTCGATCGACAGCGCGCCATCGTCAGGTGTCGGGTCGAGCACGACCGGCCGCTCCTCGCCGCCCTTCCGGTAGAAGTACGTATCGAGCACGAAGAACAGCGTCAGCAGCACCGCGCAGATGAACAGCATCGGCAGCGCGAGATGCGTGGTCGTCCAGAAGAAGCTCACGCCGTTCAGGAAGCCGAGGAACAGCGGCGGATCGCCGAGCGGCGACAGCGAGCCGCCCGCGTTCGCGACGAGGAAGATGAAGAAGATCACGACGTGCACGACGTGCCTGCGATTGTCGTTCGCGCGCAGCAGCGGCCGGATCAGCAGCATCGCGGCGCCCGTCGTGCCCATCACGCTCGCGAGCAGCGTGCCGAGCGCGAGGATCGCGGTGTTCAGCTTCGGCGTGCCGTGCAGGTTGCCGTTGACGCAAATGCCGCCGGCGACCGTATACAGCGCGGTCAGCAGCACGATGAACGGGATGTACTCCTCGAGCAGCGCGTGCACCAGCGTTCCGAACGCCGTGCCCGCGCCGAACGCGACCGCGAACGGGACCAGAAACGCGATCGCCCATGCCGCGGCGATCTTGCCGAAGTGGTGATGCCAGAACACCGGCGCGACGAGCGGGAACACCGCGATGGACAGCAGGATCCCGGCGAACGGGATGCCCCAGAGTGCGGACAGCGTGGCACCGTCGAGCGTGGCGGCCGATGCGAGCGCGGGAACGGCGCCAAGCGCGGCTCCCGACGCCATGCCCGCCCAGGCGGCATGTCGTTTCATGCAGAACTTCCTTGTGCGAGTGAGTCGAGTGAGGATCGAGCGGACGCGATCGTCATGCACCGCGCACGACGATCGCGTGAACGCGGTACGGGCCGTGTGCGCCCAGCACGATGGTCTGCTCGATATCGCCGGTGCGCGACGGGCCCGATACGAAATTGACCGCGCGCGGCAATTCGCCGCGCTCCGCGCGAATCAGCGCGAATGCGTCTTCATGGCCCGCGACGATCCGCGACGCCGGCACGATCGCGATGTGGGTTTCCGGCAGCAGCCCGGCCGATGCATAGGTGTCGGGGCCGGACAGCAGCACCAGCGAGCCCGTTTCGGCGGTGGCGCAAAAGCAGCCGGTGAGGCCGACGAGATCGCCGTCGCGCGGCTTGCGGCATTCGACCGACAGGCCGGCGCCGGCCCAGTCGAGCTCGGCCAGCGTGCGCCATGCGACGGCCTGCATCGGCAAGCCGTGAGCGGAAAGATAGCGGGCAGCGGCGGCGGGCGCGTCGGCCAGCGTCGCGACTTCGTCGACCGTCGTCGACAGGCGCGCCGCTTCATCGACGAATGCGGCGACGAGGTCGGCCGGCATCGGCGGCCGCGGCCCCTCGGGATGGCGGGCGAGATAGTCGGCGACGCCGTCGCGCTCCGCTGCATCGGGTTCGGGCGCGCGTCCTTGCGCCGCGCGAATGCGTGCGAGGATCTGGCGACGGGCAGCGGAAGTGTCCATGAACGGTCCTCGTGACGTTGGCGTGCGATACCGTCGGATTATACCGGCCGCCCCCGCCGCGACGCACCTCGCCGGACGGCCGACGCTTGCTACGATGCGGCGTCGTCGGCCGGCTGCGCGATGCCGAACACCTGGCGCAGGTACGCGAGATACGCCTTGTCGTCGCACATGCTCTTGCCCGGCGTATCCGACAGCTTCGCGACCGGCTGCCCATTGCAGCGGACCATCTTGATCACGATCTGCAGCGGCACGTAACCGAGATCGTTCGTGAGGTTGGTGCCGACGCCGAACGCGAGCTTGCAGCGGCCGCGGAACCGTTCGTACAGCTGCATGACCTTCGGAATGTCGAGCGCGTCGGAGAACACGAGCACCTTGGTGCGCGGATCGCAGCGGTTCGCCTCGTAGTGGCGCAGCATGCGCTCGCCCCACTCGAACGGATCGCCTGAATCGTGGCGCGCTCCGTCGAACAGCTTGCAGAAGTACATGTCGAAGTCGTTCAGGAACGCGTCCATCCCGTAGACGTCCGACAGCGCGATCCCGAGGTCGCCGCGATACTCCTTCGCCCACATCTCGAAACCGTAGGTCTGCGAATCGCGCAGCCGCGGGCCGAGCGCCTGGCAGGCCTGCAGGTATTCGTGCGCCATCGTGCCGAGCGGCGTCAGGCCGTGCTTCATCGCGTAGAACACGTTGCTCGTGCCCGCGAACTGCGGTCCGAGCCCGTCGCGCAGCGTCAGCGCGACCTCTTCGTGCCAGACCTTCGAGAAGCGCCGGCGCGTGCCGTAGTCGGCGATCTTGCAGTCGGCGAACTCGGGCTTCGCGCCGAGCAGCTTGATCTTCTCGCCCAGCCGCTCGCGGCCTTCGCGATAGTCGGGCTCGCGCTGCGTGTTGCGGAAATAGACCTCGTTGACGATCGCGAGCACCGGGATCTCGAACAGGATCGTGTGCAGCCACGGCCCTTCGATCACGATGTCGATCTCGCCGTTGCCCTTCGGCGAAGGCGTGATCGAGATGTACTTCTCGTTCAGGTGGAACAGCGCGAGGAAGTCGACGAAGTCGCTCTTGATGAAGCGCATGCGCCGCAGGTAGTCGAGTTCGTCGTCGGTGAAGCGCAGCGCACACAGGCCGCGCACCTCGTCGCGGATCTCGTCGATGTACGGCACGAGATCGACGCCGGGCGTGCGACACCGGAACCGGTACTCGACGTTTGCGGCAGGAAAGTGATGCAGGACGACCTGCATCATCGTGAACTTGTAGAGATCCGTGTCGAGCAGCGAAGTGATGATCATGTTTACGGCACCGCCAATATCGTGACAGGGCCCCGGCGCACCGCGCGCCGCCCGGTCTGTCGGCCATGTTACCCGAATGCGGGCCCGACCATCGTGAAACCGCCCTGCCCGACGCGCCGGGCGCGCGGCCGCACGCACCGCGCCCGCCGCCAGCCCCATAAACTAATCACGAAACGATATAAGCCGGAAAGCCGACCACGCCATGCGGGTTTTGCGCTTCAGTTACAATGCCGCTTTTGGCGCACACGCCACCCCATATATACCGCCAAGCAGGAGCGTTTTAATGACTCACGTTGTGACCGAAGGCTGCATCAAGTGCAAATACACGGATTGCGTGGATGTGTGCCCGGTGGATTGCTTCCGTGAAGGTCCCAACTTTCTCGCCATCGATCCGGACGAGTGCATCGACTGCGCCGTGTGCGTCGCCGAGTGCCCGACCAATGCGATCTATGCCGAAGAAGACGTTCCGGGCGACCAGCAGCAGTTCACCGCGCTGAACGCCGAGCTGGCGAAGGACTGGCCGTCGATCACGAAGACCAAGCCGGCACCGGCCGACGCGGACGAGTGGAAGGACGTGCAGGACAAGCTGCACCTGCTCGAGCGCTGATCGCGCAGCGGCGCTGCAAAAATTTTTTGGTGCGCCGCCGCTCAAAAGTGTTGACAGGTTAGCGAACACTCCATACAATCTCGTTTCTCTGCTGTTGTTGTTTGTTCCCCGATAGCTCAGTCGGTAGAGCGCCGGACTGTTAATCCGTAGGTCCCTGGTTCGAGCCCAGGTCGGGGAGCCAAAAAACAAAGGCCCGTTGAAAGTGGACGGGTTTTTTGTTGGTTACCGAACACGCAAGCAGATGTACCGATTTATTCCCCGATAGCTCAGTCGGTAGAGCGCCGGACTGTTAATCCGTAGGTCCCTGGTTCGAGCCCAGGTCGGGGAGCCAGACAGCGAAAGGCCCGTCATTCGACGGGCCTTTTGTTTTTCCGGCGCCCGCCGGTCACCGCCGCGCATGCTAGAGTTTCTGTCCCGCATTCGCATCCGGTTCCGTCGATGAAGCACCGCCTCCTTTCCGCCGCGTCGCTCGCCCTTCTGCTCTCCGCCTTTGCCACCGCGCCGCTCGCGCACGCGGAGGAAGTCGGCAGCGTCAACACGCATTTCCGCGTGACGGGCTCCGACCGCGTGGTCGTCGAAGCGTACGACGATCCGCTCGTGACGGGCGTCACCTGCTACGTGTCGCGGGCGCGCACCGGCGGGATCAAGGGCACGCTCGGCGTCGCCGAGGATCCGAGCGAAGCGTCGATCGCGTGCCGGCAAGTCGGCCCGCTCAGCTTCAAGGAGCCGCTCAAGCAGCAGACCGACGTGTTCAGCGAACGGATGTCGTTCATCTTCAAGACGCTGCACGTCGTGCGCGTGGTGGACAAGAAGCGCAACACGCTCGTCTACCTGACCTACAGCGACCGCATCGTCAGCGGCAGCCCGAAGAACGCCGTGACCGCCGTGCCGATGCCGGCCGGCACGACGATTCCGGTCAAGTAAGCCCGCGCCGGCCGGGCGCGCGACCGCTACACTGTCGATTCGACCGCCCTCGCGCCCGACCATGTCCGCCCCCCGCCTTCTTCCGGACTCCGCACGTTACTGGCGCACGCCGCTGCTGCCGGACGCGGATCTGCTCACCGCCACCTATCGCGACCATACGTTCGCGCCGCACTGGCACGACGCGTACACGATCCCCGTGATCCTCGAGGGGGCGGAGCGCTACACCTGTCGCGGCAGCGGCCATGTCGCCGAAACGGGCACCGTGCCCGTGATCAATCCCGGCGAAGTGCACACCGGCTCGCGCGCGACCGACGAAGGCTGGTGCTATCGCGTGAGCTACGTGCCGGTCGACTACATTCGCGCGCTCGCGAGCGCGATCGCGGGGCGGCCGCAGGATGCGCCATGGTTCCCGTCCGACGTGATCCGCGACACCGATCTCGCGGCACGGCTCGCGCTGGCCCACCGGATGATGGAGGCCGGCAGCGAACGCATGCCGCCCTTCCCCCACCACGAGCAGCCGGCCGCCAATGATCCGGCCGCCGCGGCACCGCGCGTCTACGATCCGCTCGCCGCCGAAACGGCGATGCTCGATGCGCTGTCGACACTGATCGCGCGCCATGCCGACGCGCGGCTGCAACCGGCGGCGCTCGCGGCCGACGAACCGCGCGTCGACGCGATGCGCGAACGGCTCGCCGCCGATCTCACGGGCACGGTCACGCTCGACGACGTCGCGCAGGCCGCCGGCCTGTCGCCGTTTCACGCGGCGCGCCTGTTCACGCGCACGACCGGGATGCCGCCACATGCGTGGCGCAACCAGCTGCGGCTGCAGCGCGCGCTTGCGCCGTTGCGCGCGGGCGTGCCGATCGCCGATGTCGCCGCGGCCAGCGGCTTCGTCGACCAGAGTCACTTCACGCGGCATTTCAAACGAATGTTCGGCGTACCGCCCGGACGCTGGCAGGCGCGCTGACGCCCTTCCCTGCATTCGACGACGGACGGCAACCGGCACGCACGCAGCGCCATCGGCACCCGTGCGGGCGCAAGAACATACAAGCCGCCGCTGCATCACCCCGCTATCCTCCATTTCATGGAGACGCGCCCCTTGAACCCCACACCCACACCCACACCCACACCTACGCCCCCGCCTCGCCGCCCGCTCAACGAGTGGCTCGACGGCGCACGCGACACGATCCCGATGATGATCGGCGCGGCACCGTTCGGCGTGATCTTCGGCACGCTCGTCGGCGGCGGCCCGCTCGCCGCATGGCACGGCGCGCTGATGTCGCTCGCGGTGTTCGCGGGCTCCGCGCAATTCATCGCGCTCGGCCTGATCGCGGGCAGCGCGAGCTTCGTCGTCGTGCTCGCGACGACGCTGATCGTGAACCTGCGTCACCTGCTGTACAGCGCGACGCTCGCGCCGTACGTCGTGCACCTGCCGCTGCGCTGGCGCGCGACGCTCGGCGCGCTGATGACCGACGAGGTGTTCGCGGTCGCCTACGCGCACTACCGCCACTTCCCGCCCGGCGCGATCGGCCCGCACTACTTCTTCGGCTCGGGCCTCGCGATGTACCTGAACTGGCAGGTCTGGACGCTCGCGGGCATCGGCTTCGGCGCGGCCTTCCCGGGCCTCCAGTCGCTCGGCCTCGATTTCGCGATGGCGGCCACCTTCATCGCGATCGTCGTCCCGCAGCTCGGCACGCTGCGCTATCTGGCGGCCGCCGCGACGGCCGGCACGCTCGCGTACTTCTGGCAGGGCTGGCCGTACAAGCTCGGGCTGCTGGGCGCGGTCGCCGCCGGCGTCGTGGTCGGCGTCGCGCTCACGCTGCTGCACGAGCGTTCGCGCACCGCTTCACGCACGGAGGCCGCATCGTGAGCTACGCGCTGCTGATCCTCGGGATGGCCGTGATCACCTATGCGATCCGGACGACGCTGTTCCTGTTCGGCGAGCGGCTGACCTTCCCGCCGCTCGTGCGGACCGCGCTCGGCTTCGTGCCCGTCACCGTGCTGACTGCGATCATCGTGCCGATGACCGTCTCGCCGCACGGCGGCACGGCCGAGCTGACCTGGCGCAATCCGCAGCTGGTCGGCGCGCTCGCCGCCGTGCTCGTGTCGGCGACGACACGCCGGCCGCTCGTGACGATCGCGGTCGGGCTCGCGGTGTTCTTCTTCTGGCAAGGGGTCGTGATGCCGCACTGGCTGCCGGCCTGAGCGGACCTCGCCGGCCGCGCTCAAGTTTCCGTCCGGCGCGCCGATATAGGAAGTGAAGACCCGCCATCGGCCTCGGCGCGAACCGGTCCGTCGACGCCGCGCCCGCACCGGTGCGCGATGTCGGCCGCCGGCCCGCGCGGGCCGCCATCGAGACGATTCATGGGCCAGATCACCCTTTCCCTCAAGGACGACACGCTTGCGTCCCTGCGCAAGGACTACGACGCGTTCGTGCGCGTGTCGCTGAAACTCGACCCGCAGTTCGCGACGCCGTCGTTCGAGGATTTCCTGCGCGCCAAGCTGCTCGACAACATGGTGCCGCTGACCGAGCACGCCGTGCAGCGGATGCTCGAGGGCGGCCAGTACGCGTGGGCGAAGCGCACGCTCGACAAGGAATTCCCGGACGTCGTCGCGATCCTGATGCGGCAGGCCGGCGAATTCGGCTTCGGCTTCGCGTCGCGCTCCGAATGGACGCCCGACGAGCTTGCGAAGGCGTGCCGCGACTGGGCCAAGGCGATCGTCGCCGAAGCGCAGGGCGATGCGTCGCTGGTCGATCCGCTCGCGGCGCAGATCAAGAGCGCGGTCCACGACATCCAGGCGCTCGAGGAATCGATGCAGACGCCCGCGTGGCGGCTCGCGGAATCGCTGCGCCAGCGCATCTACGAGGCGAAGCTCGCGTGCGAGATGAGCGTCGGCAGCGCCGCGCGCGACAAGCTCGGCGAACTGCGCGGCCTGCTGCGGCTCGGGCTCGCGCACGGCTCGTTCCAGAAACAGGAAGCGCAGCAGATCATGGAATATCTGCGGCTGCTGAAGCCCGAGATCTTCGTCGACGAGCCATACGACGTATTCACGCGGCTCGCCGCGTGGCTGCGCAGCGTATTTACCCCGTCCGCGGCACGACCGGCACACGGACCGGGGCCGGAGCAGCGCCGGCCGTGACGGCCCGCGTCCACGCATGAAGAACGGCCCGGTTCGCGCGAAGCGAACCGGGCCGCCGGTCGATCGCCGTCACGACGCGCCGTCCGGGGCGAGCGTCGTGCGACGTCGGGGTGCCGCTTACTGCGCGGCGCCCGAGGCCGATGCACCGCCCTGCACGCCGGCCGACGCACTGCCTTCGACCGCTTCGTCGCCCACCTTCGACTTCGCCGAGCCGGCGTGATGCTTGGCCGACTTCGCCGCATGCTTCGCGTGCTTCTTGGTCGAGTGGACCGACGACGCCGCCGTATCCTTCGCGCCGTCCGCTGCCGCGCCAACCGCATCGGTTGCGCCGCCGACCGCGTTGCCCGACGCATTCGCGCCGGCACCACCCTGCATACCCGCGTCTGCGCCTGCCCCCGCTGCCGGCGCCTGCGTCTGCACGCCGGCGCCTGCAGTGCCCTGCGCCGCGACGCCGGTCTGCGCGAATGCGGCCGAAGTGGCGAACGCCGTCAGCGCGGCACCGATCAGCATCGTACGAATCTTGGACATGACAATCCTCCTCAAGAAGTTGTGGGCGCGGAGCGCATCGATACGCTCCGTCGCGTCCCCTGCCGCGACACGCAGCAGGTACGATGAAAGACCCGCGGGCGGCACGGCCGGTTCTCGAATCTCTCAGACTGTTACCCACCGTTTCATTTGCTGACGAATCGCTCACAGTCCTTAACAGCTATGGGGCGCAAACATGCGCGCGCGGCCGCACTCGCGCGCGGGCCCGCGGTGCCGTATGATGCGGGGCGATTCATCCCGCGCGTCGCGCGCCTCCTTCGTCATGCCCAACCTGGATTTCACGCTGACCGGCGAATACGTCGAGCTGCACAACCTTCTCAAGATCACCGGCCTCGCCGACAGCGGCGGCACCGCGAAGATGTTCGTCGCGTCCGGCGCGGTGAAAGTCGACGGCGTGGTCGAACTGCGCAAGACCTGCAAGATCCGCGCGGGCCAGGTCGTGCTGTTCGGCGATACGCGGATCGCGGTTCACGACGCATAGCGGTTCCCCCTCACCGTGACATGGCCATCGGCGCGCGCGTTCGACACCGTTCGAATAAAGCCGTAAGCTAGCCGTCTCTCAAAATAAATACAGACAGCGCGGGCCCGTACCCGCGCGAGCGCCCATTCCATGTCGCATTCCGGTCTTACGCGGACGGCCGCCGCGCCGCCGTCGCTGTCCAGTCATGCCGCCGATACCGCGCGCCTCGCCGCACCGCTCGCGATCGCACAACTCTCGCAAATGGCGATGAGCGTCACCGACACGGTGCTGCTCGGCTCGCTCGGCCCCGATTCGCTCGCCGCGGGCGGCCTCGGCGCGAACTTCTTCTTCGTCATCGTGACCGTGCTGCAGGGTGTGCTGTCGTCGGTCAGCGTGAGCGTCGCGCATGCGCGCGGCGCGCAGGCGGAACACCGCGTGCCGCACATCTACTGGACCGGCTTCGTGCTGTCCGTGCTGCTCGCGATTCCGGCGATCGTCGCGCTGTCGCTGTCCGAACCGATCCTGCTGATGTTCCACGAGCCGCCCACGCTCGCGCGTCACGTCGGCGAGTACACCGGCATCCTGCGGTTCGCGGCGCTCGGCAGCCTGATCGGCGTCGGGCTGATGCGCGCCTTCCTGCCGGCGATCGGCGCCGCACGGCGGCTGCTGTGGGTGTCGATCGGCGGCGTCGGCGTGAACGGCGTGCTGAACTACGGGCTGATCCACGGCGCCTTCGGCTTGCCGCGGCTCGGCTTCCTCGGCTCGGCGGTCGCGACGACCATCACCATCTGGCTCACCGCGCTCGCGCTGATCTGGCTGCTGCACGGCCGCCAGCGGTTCCGCCATTTCGTGACCGCCGCGCGCCCGAAACTGCCGATGATGGGCGAGCTGATCGGCATCGGCTGGCCGGTGGCGATCACGTACGGGGTCGAATCGACGCTGTTTCTCGCCACGGGCCTGACCATCGGCGTGCTCGGCGCGACGTCGCTTGCCGCGCACCAGATCGCACTGAACGTCGCGTCGGTGGCGTTCATGGTGCCGCTCGCGATCGGCCAGGCCGCCAACGTGCGGGTCGGCTACTGGGTCGGCGCCGGCCAGCCGGTCGCCGCGCGGCATGCGGGCTTCGTCGCGCTCGGCCTCGGCGTCGCGTTCATGTCGCTGTCGGGGCTCGTGCTGATCGTCGTGCCGCATGCGATCGTCGGCCTGTACCTCCAGCTCGACGATCCGGCCAACGCGGCGACCGTGTCGCTGGCCGCGTCGCTCCTCGGCATTGCCGCGGTGTTCCAGATCGTCGACGGCATGCAGACCGTCGGCTCGGGCGCGCTGCGCGGACTGCGCGATACGCGCATCCCGATGCTCGCGGCGACCCTCGGCTACTGGGGCATCGGCTTCCCGACCGGTTACTGGCTGGCGTTCCATGCAGGCCTTGGCGCACGCGGCCTGTGGTGGGGGCTCGCGGCCGGCCTCGCGAGCGTCGCCGCGCTGATGGCCTGGCGCTTCCATCTGAAGAGCGCATCGCTCGTCGCATCGACGCGCTGAGCGCGACGACACGACGCAAAATCGCGGCCGGCGCTATGCTTGTCGGTTGAAGACCCAACGCGTCGCGCCAGCGGCGCGACTGCCTCACGATACGCCAGACGCCGCGCGACGCGCGGCCTTTCCCCTTCCCAAGAGGAGTGCATCATGAACGAAGCAGTTCGGATGGAACGCGACACGTTCGGCGAGATCGCCGTGCCGGCCAATCGGCTCTGGGGCGCGCAGACGGAACGCTCGCTGCAGAATTTCCGGATCTCGACCGAGAAGCAGTCGCCCGAGCTGATCCACGCGCTCGCGATCGTCAAGCGCGCCGCGGCCGCCGTGAACCAGTCGCTCGGCGTGCTGGCCGACGACAAGGCGCGCGCGATCATCGACGCGGCCGACGAGATCATCGCGGGCAAGCATCCGCGCGAATTCCCGCTCGCCGTATGGCAGACGGGCTCCGGCACGCAGACCAACATGAACCTCAACGAGGTGATCGCGAACCGGGCGAGCGAACTGCTCGGCGGCGAGCGCGGCGAAGCACGCAAGGTCCACCCGAACGACGACGTGAACCGCGGCCAGTCGTCGAACGACGTGTTCCCGACCGCGATGCACGTCGCGGCCGCGTACGCGATCGTCAACCATCTGCTGCCCGCGCTGCGCACGCTGCGCGCGACGCTCGACGCGAAGTCGAAGGCCTTCGCCGATATCGTGAAGATCGGCCGCACGCACCTGCAGGACGCGACGCCGCTCACGCTCGGGCAGGAATTTTCCGGTTACGTCGCGCAGCTCGACCAGGGCATTCGGCACGTCGAATCGGCGCTGCCGCACCTGTACGAACTCGCGCTCGGCGGCACTGCCGTCGGCACCGGGCTGAACGCGCATCCGGAGTTCGCGGTGCGCGTCGCCGACGAGATCGGCCGGCTGACGACGCTGCCGTTCGTGACCGCGCCGAGCAAGTTCGAGGTGATGGCGGCCGCCGACGCGCTGGTGTTCGCGCACGGCGCGCTGAAGACGGTCGCGGCCGGCCTGATGAAGATCGCCAACGACGTCCGCTGGCTCGCGAGCGGGCCGCGCTGCGGGCTCGGCGAACTGTCGATTCCGGAAAACGAGCCGGGCAGCTCGATCATGCCGGGCAAGGTGAACCCGACGCAGTCGGAAGCCGTGACGATGCTGTGCTGCCAGGTGTTCGGCAACGACGTCGCGGTAAACGTCGGCGGCGCGAGCGGCAACTTCGAGCTGAACGTGTTCCGGCCGATGATCGCGCACAACGTGCTGCAGTCGGTGCGGCTGCTCGCCGACGGCGCGCAGAGCTTCAACGACCACTGCGCGGCGGGCATCGAGCCGAACCGCGCGCGCATCGATCTGCTGCTGAACGAATCGCTGATGCTCGTGACGGCGCTCAACCCGCATATCGGCTACGACAAGGCCGCGCAGATCGCGAAGAAGGCGCACAAGGAAGGCACGACGCTGAAGGCCGCCGCGCTTGCGCTCGGCTACCTGACCGAGGCGGAATTCGACGCGTGGGTGCGCCCCGAGGAAATGATCGGATCGCGGTAATCGCGGGGGCGACGCGATGATGCGACGGGCGCGGCGCGAACGCCGCGCCCGTTGTCGTCAGACGGTGCCCTTCGCCACTTCCTCGGGCTTCATCTCGACGATCTTGTCGAGCGCGGCGCGCACGTCGGCCGCATACTTCGCGAGCACCTTCTGCTCGTCGGTCTCGGGCACGAACGGCGGCACCGGCACCGGGTTGCCGTTCTCGTCGACCGCGACGAACACGACGAGGCAGTCGGTCGTCTGGCGCAGCACGCCGCCCTTCGGATCGCCGGCGTGCACGGACACATGGATGTGCATGCTGGTGCGGCCCGTCGCGACGACGCGCGCCTTCAGCTCGACCAGGTTGCCGACGAGGATCGGACGCTGGAAGCGGATGTTGCCGACGCTGACCGTCACGCAATAGCGGCTCGACCAGACCGCCGCGCACGCATACGCGACCTCGTCGATCCACTTCATCAGCGCGCCGCCATGCACCTTGCCGCCGAAGTTCACGGACGACGGCTCGGCGAGGAAGCGGAATACGGTTTCGGTGCGGTCGAGGGCGGCCGGTACGGGGGATGGTTGGGACATCGTGGTAGCTCCAGGCGGCGGGGGTACGGCAATCGGCGCATTATACGTTGCACTGCGGCAACACGTCGCAGCGCCCGCCGCACGGCCGGCCGCGGCCGTGCACCGAACCGGCATCGGCACCGGCGATCGACGTCCGTCAGCGGCGCACCGTGATGCCCTGATCGATCGTCCCGTACATCTCGAGGCTGCCGCCCCGCTCGCCGGCGGCGCCTGCACCGCCCTGCGCACAGGCCGCGCAAAGGAACGCGGCGGCCAACAGGCAGAAAATCGTCTTCATCGTTGCATCGTGTCGCATCCGGCGGCCCACTGCCGCCGCGTCCGGCCATTCTACGCGTGCACGGCCGGCGACCGCGGGTCGCGCACCGCTCCGCCGCATCCGACATTTCACCCGAACACGAAACATCGAATGTGCGCAGCACCTACACTGCAGTCATTCCGCCTGACGAGACACGACGATGACCGATCAAGACGACCACCACTTTCCGGGCCTGAGCCGAATCGGAGCCCTGATCGCCGATCCGGGGCGCGCCGCGATGCTGTGGGTACTGATGGACGGCAGCGCGCGGCCGGCCGGCGAACTGACGATGATCGCTGGGCTGTCGCCGTCCGCGGCGAGCGCGCACCTCGCGCGCCTGACCGAAGGCGGCCTGCTCGCGCTCGACGTTCGCGGCCGGCACCGCTACTACCGGCTCGCGTCGGCCGACATCGCGGCGTCGCTCGAGGCGCTCGCGAACGTGGCCCGCGCGGCCGCGCCGAACCGTCCGGTGCCGCCGCCGTCGCGCGCGGTGCCGGCCGAACTGCGCTACGCGCGCACCTGCTACGACCACATGGCCGGCGAACTCGCGGTCCGCATCTTCGACGGGCTCACCGCACGCGGCTGGCTGCAGGCGGACGGCGACGCGATCGAAGCCACCGAACTCGGCACGCAAGCGCTCGCGCGCTGGGGCATCGACGTCGCGCAGCAGCGCATGCGCCGCCGCCGCTTCGCATGCGGCTGCCTCGACTGGAGCGAGCGCCGCCCCCATCTCGGCGGCGCGCTCGGCGCGGCGCTGCTCGACAGCTTCTGCGCCCACGGCTGGATCGAGCGCACCGCACGGCCGCGCGTGCTGCGCGTCACCGTGCCCGGACAGCAGGTTTTCGACGACTGGCTTACGTCCGCTTGACGCGTACATTCCGAGGGGACGACAACGGCGCGCGATGGACAGGTTTTGTTACATCGCGTGCCATCCGACTTACAAAACACCGAGCACTGAAACAGGCCGAGCGGATATCGTGAATTCAACGGCACGAATCGACGCGCCGCGATAACGACGAAGACGCTCATCATGGCTTCCCTGTTCACGCTCAAGCGAACCGCCCGCTGCACGCTGCTCGCGTTCGCCGCGCTGGCGACCGTGCCCACCGCATTCGCGCAAACGACCGAGGCCGCCGCGTATGCGGCCGCCGCCCGGCAACCGGGCGGCGATCCGCCGAGCCGCGTCGCCCGGCTCAACTACAAGTCGGGTGCCGTGACGACGGAGCCCGCCGGCACCGATACGTGGTCGTACGCCGCCGTGAACCGGCCGCTGACCACCGGCGACCAGTTGTGGAACGATGCCGGCGCGCGCTCGGAACTGCACATCGGCTCGACCGCGGTGCGACTCGGCGAATCGACGAGCCTGTCGGTGCTCAACCTCGACGACACCACGACGCAGCTGAAGGTCGGGCTCGGCACCGTATCGACGCACGTGCGCGATCTGCCGTCCGGCGGGTCGTACGAAATCGACACGCCCAATCTCGCGCTCGGCATCTCGGGCCCGGGCGACTATCGCGTCGACGTCGCGCCGAATGGCGCAAGCACGACGGTCACCGTGCGCAGCGGCAGCGCGACCGTCTACGGCAGCAACGGGCAGTATCCGCTGTCGTCCGGACAGCAGGTCGTGTTCACCGGCACCGACCTGCAGGTCGCGCAG
Source organism: Burkholderia sp. Bp8991 (assembly GCF_003853795.1). Taxonomy (NCBI): domain Bacteria; kingdom Pseudomonadati; phylum Pseudomonadota; class Betaproteobacteria; order Burkholderiales; family Burkholderiaceae; genus Burkholderia; species Burkholderia sp. Bp8991. Next base: position 142,287 of record NZ_QTQJ01000017.1, read on the forward strand.
CAATCGGCCGCGCCGGCTCCCGATGCGCTCGACCAGTGGGCCGCCGGCCGCGATGCGGCCGAGCAGCGCTCGGTGTCGGCCCGCTACGTATCGCGCGACGTGCCCGGCTATCAGGATCTCGACGCGAACGGCACGTGGCGCGAAACCCCGAATTACGGCGAGGTCTGGGTGCCGAACGACACGCCCGCCGACTGGGCGCCGTATCACGACGGTCACTGGATCTGGCAGGCGCCGTGGGGCTGGACCTGGGTCGACGATGCGCCGTGGGGCTTCGCGCCGTATCACTACGGCCGCTGGGCCTATGTCGACGACAGCTGGGCGTGGGTGCCCGGCCCGATGGTCGTCAGCCAGCCGCCCGTCTACGCGCCGGCGCTCGTCGCCTTCGTGGGCGGCGGCGGCGGTCCCGACTGGAGCGTCGCGCTGACGGTCGGCGGCGTCGCGGCGGCCGGCTGCGCATGGTTCGCACTCGGTCCGGGCGAACCCTGGCATCCCGGCTGGGGCGGCTGGAGCCCGCATTACTACGATCGCGTGAACCGGAACATCGTGGTCAACAACGTGACGGTCAACAAGACCGTGAACGTGACGAACATCACCAACATCACGAACATCAACAAGACGTACGTGAATTTCCGCGCGCCGCATGCGATCACGGCCGTGCCGGCGTCCGCGTTCGTGCACGGCCAGCCGGTCGCGCACTTCGCGCAACGCGTCGATCCGCAGCAGTGGCGCAACGCGCACGTGATGCCGGGCACGCCCGGCATTGCGCCGGTACGCCAGAGCTTGACCGGCGGACTGCGCACGGCCAGCTATCGTCCGCCGGCGGCGCTCGGACAGCACACGTTCGTCGCGACGCGCAATCCGGCCGTGCCGGCCGCCTATCGTGACCAGGCGGCCGCGCATCTCGCGCGGCAGGGCCAGCACGTGCCGGGCGCAGGCGCACCGGTCGCGAGGACGAGCGTGCCGGCCGACTACCAGGCGCGCCCGGTCCGCGTTCCGGGCAACCCGAAAGCCGGTGCGTGGGCGATGCGCAACGTGCAGCTCGTGAATCCGCACGGTCCCGTCGTGCAACCGGCGCACGCACCACGCGACAGCCAGCCGGCACCGGCCCAGGCCGCGCGGCCTGGTGTGCCGATGCCGGTCGTGGCGGACGGCGCACGACCGACGAACGGCGAAGCCCCCAATGCGCCGCGCTTCGCCAACGGTGCGATGCCGCAGGTGCCGGGCAATCCGGCTCCGCATCAGGCGTTGAGTCCCGGAAATGGCGTCCCGCATCCGCCGGCGGCCGCCAACGAGCCGGCCGGGCGCGACAACACGCATGCGGCCGCGGCGCCCGCGCCCGCGTGGATGCAGCCGCACACGCCGATGGAGCGTCAGCGCCCGACGCCGCCGACGGCACTCCACGCAGCCGGACAGAACGCGCTGCCGCCCGTGCGCAGCGCGGCGCCGGTCCCGCATCCGGAAGCCACGCCCGGTACGCAGCCCGGCCGTCGGCAGGAAACGCCGCGCGCGTTGCCGCAACCGCGACTCGACATGACCGCGCAGATTCCGCAGCAGCGTCCGCGCCCCGATTTCGCGGCACCGGCCCAGCATGCGCAGCCGCGGCCCGAGCGGACCGCTCCGGCACCGCAACCGCGCCCCGAATTCGCGCAACCGGCACCGCGCCGCGAAGTCGCGCCGGCGCACGTGAACGAGTACCGTCCGCCCGCGCCCGCCGTGCATGACATGCCGCGACCGCAGCCGCAGGCCCCGCGCATGGAGCCGCGGCCGTCGATGCCCGCGCCGCACATGGAACCGCGGCCGTCCATGCCCGCGCCGCGCATGGAACCGCGGCCGCAACCGGCGCCGCACGTCGAGGCGCCGCACCCGGGCAATCCGCCGCCCGGCGGCCACGACGAGCGGCGCCACCAGTAATCCGACCGCTGAAACGGCAAGGCCCGACATGAAAAACCCCAAGGGTCGGATCTATGTCCAACCCTTGGGGTTCAGTTCAACCGGCGAGTGCCGGTCGGGCCTTCTTCATTCTGCCTGGCGCGGGTCGCGGGTCGCGTCACCCGCCGCCGTCGCAGGCCGGGCTCAGACCGCCATCGGCGCGGTCAGCGGCTCATGGTGACGGTAGCCGACGAGCGAGAAATCCGACGGCTCGATCTGCTCGAGCCATTCGGGCGCATAAACACCGGTCTTCGCGTAGTCCGGCACGCGCTCGGCAATTTCGAGCCGCGGGCTGTCGTACGGCTCGCGCGTGAGCTGCTGCTGCAGCATGTCGAGCTGGTTCTCGTAGATGTGCGCGTCACCGATGAAGTACGTGAACCAGCGCGGCGTGTAGCCCGTCAGCCGGCCGACGAGCGACAGCAGCGCGGCCCCTTCCGTCAGATTGAACGGCGTGCCGAGCCCGACATCGTTGCTGCGGATGTACAGGCACAGCGAAATCTCGCGCTTCGTGACGTTCGGCAGGAACTGGTACAGCAGATGGCAGGCGGGCAGCGCGATCTGGTCGAGTACGGCCGGATTCCATGCGTGAAACAGGATGCGGCGGTCGGCCGGGTTCTCCATGATCGTGTCGAGACACTGGCGCAGCTGGTCGATTGCCTTGTACAGCAGCACCTTCGGCACCCCGTCCTCGTCGAAACGCGTGACGATCCGGAAACCGCGGCGCGTCGCGTCGGCGATCTGCGCCTCGGCGCCCGCGTCGAGCACCTTGTAGCCGGGCCACTGGCGCCATTGCACGCCGTACACGTCACCCAGATCGTCGACGCCCTGGCGGTACGGGTTCGCGAGCCACTGTGCGTTGTCGTTCGCGTTCGCGTCCCACACCTTGCAGCCGAGCGCGCGGAAATCGGCCGCGCTGCGCGATGCGCGCAGGAAACCGACCAGTTCGCCGATCGCGGACTTGAACGCGAGCTTCTTGGTCGTGACCGCCGGGAAACCTTGCTGCAGGTCGAACCGCAGCATCGCACCGGGCATGCTGATGGTGCGGATGCCCGTGCGGTTCTCCTGCCAGGTGCCGGTGTCGAGGATGGTGCGAACGAGGTCGAGGTACTGTTTCATGCGGGTTCCTTCGGCCGCGAGGGCGACCGTTACCCGCCAATTCTAGCAAGCGTGATGCTGAACCTCCGGCAACGGTGCCGAAAACCCGCCCAGCGGGTCGCCGCGATCGCGCATGCCATGCGCGCACATCAGCCGGTACAGCGTGACGCGCGACACACCCAGTTCGCGCGCCGCGTCGGCAAACCGGCCGCGGTGACGCAGCAGCGCCTGCTCGATCACCTGCCGTTCGGCCGCTTCGCGCGCCTCGGTGAGCGAGACGGGCGCCAGTACCGCGAATTCGTTGAGTTCGAGATCGGCCGCGGTAATCATCCGGCCCTCCGACATCACGATCGCGCGGCGCACGCGATTGATCAGCTCGCGCACGTTGCCCGGCCACGAATAGCCGTACAGCGCGGCGATCGCGTCCGGCGAGAAGCCGCGCAGGCGGCGATGCGCATCCCCCTTGAAACGCTCGAGCATGTGGCGCGCCAGCAGTTCGATATCCTTGCCGCGCGCGCGCAGCGGCGGCTCCTCGATCTTCAACACGCACAGCCGATGAAACAGGTCCTCGCGGAACCGCCCTTCGCGCAGCGCCGCTTCCATGTCCACGTGCGTCGCACAGATCACGCGCACGTCGACCGGCACCGATACATGCGCGCCGAGCCGTTCGATCTTGCCTTCCTGCAGGAACCGCAGCAGGCTCGCCTGGCTCTCGAGCGGCAGGTCGCCGATCTCGTCGAGAAACAGCGTGCCGCCGTTCGCGGCCTCGACCCTGCCGATCTTGCGCTGGTTCGCGCCCGTAAACGCGCCGCGCTCATAGCCGAACAGTTCGGCCTGGAGCAGCGTCGACGGAATCGCACCGCAATTGATCGCGACGAACGGCGCTGGCGCGCGCGCCGAGCGCTCGTGGATCGCCACGGCCGTCAGTTCCTTGCCGGTACCCGATTCGCCGGAGATGAACACCGGCGCATCGGTCGTCGCCACGCGCCGGATCGTCCTGAACAGCCCGAGTATCGCGTCGCAGGTGCCGACCATCTCGCCTTCGGCGCGTCCGGCACCGACGGGTGCGGCTACCGGCTCGGTCAGCGCGATCATGCCGTGCGCGTGGCCGATGGTCTCGACGATGCGCGCCGCCTCGTACGGCATCGTGACGTAGTCGAAGCAATAGTCACGAATGAGATGCCGCAGCGTCGCGTCCTGCAATTGGCCGCGCCGGGTCGCCGCGATCCAGCCGATGTGCTGGATGCTCAGACACGCTTCGAGTTCGCGCAGATCCGCGGGCCGAAAACCCGGCGAGAAATCGAGCAGGCCGGCCGTTGCCACGCCGTGCTGCACGACACGCCGCACGTCGCGTGCGCTTTCCGCAAGATCGACGCGCCACCCGCATTCGTCGAAATGCCCGCGCAACGCGTCGTTCGGCTCGCGCGAGAAGTAGATCACATGCCGCTGCTCGGCTCCCATATGCTCACCCCGTTCATCAACCGTCTAACGATTGCCGTACACGCCAAGTCGCGTGCAAAAGGATCGAACCGGGTCAGCCGAAGCGGCTCGATTCGCCATGCCGATGCGCGGCGACGACAGGCCTCGCATGATGGCGCTCATCTCGCGTCCAGTTATTTTTTTGATCAAGACAGCTTAGTTATAGGCGCCGAATACGACAAACCGATTGCAGCGCGGATGAGCGAACGGTCGAATCGCTCAGTGGTCGACGTTGATCAATCATCTGCACATAGAAACGCGCAGCGACGCGTACCTGCATCGACACACGCGCAAATTTTCATCCTTGAAGCGTATCGATTGAATCCGCAGTATTCCCGAGCCCCCTCGTTTCACGCCTGAAACATTTCCCGGCGTTTTCGATCGCAAGTCACGACGCTTCCCCGCAAATCGCAGACGCGGCAATGCGCTTCGCCCGATGGCATGCATTTCGCTGAACGCGTAACGGATCGGGAGAAGGCGGCCATGCGAACAGTTTTTTTGCAGTCTTGTGTGCAGATGACGATTGCATTCGCACTCGCCTGCCACTTCATGCCGGCACGCTCGGAAGAAAGCACGAGGCCCGAACGCGCGATGCCGCTTGCCGATAACGCGCCGCGCATGCAACAGGACCACCGCTTCCGCATCATGCCCGTCGCCGCGCCGCGAGCGCGTTCGTCAGACAAGTCGTCGGTGACGCTGTGGGACGAGCTCGTCCCGCCGGCCCGGCTGCCGATACCGATTCCTGTGGCGCTCCCCGGCAACGCGCAGCATGCGATGGAAGGAACCGCAGGGAACCGCATGCATCAATAATCCGCACATGACTCCATCATGCTGCTTAATCGATGAGGATTGCAGAATAAAATGAACGGCGCAGGTCGTTTCTTGCAGCGTCGACTTCGCGACGCGAACCGTTTTTTGTGTCCGTCCCCCGGCGGGCACTCTTTTTATTCAGGACATCACGAAGCAAAGGCCGGAAACCGCACATATGCCCGCGCATCTTCACCGGCGCGGTCTCGCGCCGCCACTCCGGTAGAATCGGCGCCATTCCGGTTCTCCTCTTCCCCCGATCTTCATGACGACGTTGACCCTGATCGTCGCGCGCGCCCGCAACGGCATCATCGGCCGCGACAACCAGTTGCCCTGGAAACTTCCCGAGGACCTCGCGTTCTTCAAGCGCACGACGATGGGCGCGCCGATCGTGATGGGCCGCAAGACCCACGAGTCGATCGGCCGGCCGTTGCCGGGCCGCCGCAATATCGTCGTCACGCGCGACGCAGCGCGCCGCTTCGACGGCTGCGACACGGTCACGTCGCTCGCCGACGCGCTCGCGCTCGCCGCGCGCGACGGCGCGGCCGAAGCATTCCTGATCGGCGGCGCACAACTCTATGCGGAAGGCCTCGCGCTCGCCGACAAGCTGGTCATCACCGAGATCGATGCCGACTTCGACGGCGATGCGTCGTTCCCGGCGCCCGATCCCGCGCACTGGCGCGAAGTCTCGCGCGACCCGCACCAGGCCGCCACGCCCAATACGTTCGGCTATGCGTTCGTCGTGTACGAGCGCAAGCGCGGCTGACACTCGGCACGCGGCACGCGACAAAAAAGCCCGACCGGCTCATGAACGCCGGTCGGGCTTTTCGTTTCCTGGCGGCCGATGCCGCGCCGCTTACTGCCCGGCGATCGTCATCTGCTCGATCAGCACCGAGCCCGTTTCCTTCGTACCGCGCACGATCGAATCCGCGCCGATCGCGACGATATGCCGGAACATCTCCTGCAGCGTGCTCGCGACGGTGATTTCCTCGACCGGATACTGGATCACGCCGTTCTCGACCCAGAAGCCGGCCGCGCCGCGTGAATAGTCGCCGGTCACGTAGTTCACGCCCTGCCCCATCAGCTCGGTCAGCAGCAGGCCCGTGCCGAGCTTCTTCAGCATCGCGTCGAAATCGTCGCCCGGCTGCGTGTTCGAGCTGCGCAGCGCGAGGTTGTGCGAGCCGCCCGCGTTGCCGGTGGTCTGCGTGCCGAGCTTGCGTGCCGAATAGGTCGACAGGAAGTAGCCTTCGACGACACCGTCGTTGACGACGCTGCGCGCACGCGTGCGCACGCCTTCCTCGTCGAACGGCGCGCTGCCCATCGCGCGCGGCACGTGCGGATCCTCGACGACCTGCACGTGCGGTGCGAACACCGGCTTGCCGAGGCTGTCGACGAGGAACGACGTCTTGCGGTACAGCGCGCCGCCGCTGACGGCCTGCACGAATGCGCCGAGCAGGCCGGCCGCGAGCGGTGCCTCGAACAGCACGGGCACCTTGCGGGTGTCGAGACGGCGCGCGCCCATCCGCGCCAGCGCACGTTCGGCCGCATAGCGCCCGACGGCTTCCGGCGCCGCGAGATCGACCGCGCTGCGCTTCGACGAATACCAGTCGTCGCGCTGCATGTGGCGGCCGGTGCCCGCGATCGGCGCGCACGCGATGTAGTGGCGCGAGTACGGGTAGCCGGCGAGGAAACCGCGCGACGTCGCGAGCACGAACTGCGAATGCTGCGCCGACACGCTCGCGCCTTCCGAGTTACGGATCTGCGGGCTGACCGCGAACGCGGCGTCCTCCGCGCGGCGGGCGAGCTCGACGGCCTCGTCGGCCGTCAGCGCCCACGGGTGATAGAGGTCGAGGTCGCGCGGGTCGGTTTCGAGCAGTTCGGCCTCGGCGAGGCCGGCCGCGTCGTCCTCGGCCGTGAAGCGCGCGATGTTGTACGCGGCGGCGACGGTATCCTTGATCGCGGCCGGCGAGAAATCCGACGTGCTCGCGTTGCCGCGCTTCTTGCCGATGAACACCGTCACGCCGACCATCTTGTCGCGGTTGTGTTCGATCGTCTCGACCTCGCCGCGGCGTACCGACACCGACAGGCCGTCTCCTTCGGAGATTTCGGTCGCGGCGTCCGTCGCGCCGAGCGCCTTCGCATGGCGAAGGATGTCCGAGGCAATTTCTTTGAGCTGGTCCTGCGTGTGCGGGAAATAGCGCGCTTGTACGTCGAGATTGGCTGCCATCGTCGTGTTATCCGGTGGCGGGCGATCCGCCCGCATGGTCAAAATGTTGCGTATCCCGCGATCATAGCAAGGTCCGGGGCCATATACCGACAAGCTTGGGGCGTCCGCGCCGCGATACAATGCCGCCCATGACACGCAAAACCCGAATCCAGCCGATCGAGCACGCCGACGACGACGCCGGCAATGGCTACGATCGCCCCAGCAAATCCCAGTTGAAACGCGAGATGCACGCGCTGCAGGAGCTCGGCCAGGCCCTGGTCGACCTGCCGAAGGACGCGCTCAAGCGCATGCCGATGCCCGAGGACCTCGCGGACGCCGTGCGCGAGGCACGCCGGATCACCGACCACGAAGGCAAGCGCCGCCAGCTCCAGTACGTCGGCCGCGTGATGCGCTCGCTGACCGACGACGAAACGGCCGCGCTGCGCACCGCGCTCGACGCCCAGCGAGGCGTGAACAAGGCCGCGACCGCCCGCCTGCACTGGATCGAGCGCACGCGCGACCAGCTGCTCGCGAACGACGACGCGCTGACCGAGTTCCTCCGCCAGCACCCCGAAGCCGACATCCAGGAAGGCCGCACACTGATCCGCAACGCACGCAAGGAAGCGCAGCAAGGCAAGCCGCCGCGCTACTTCCGCGAGCTGTTCCAGTGGATCAAGACCGCCAGCGGCACCGACGAGGCGGAGGCAGACGAAGCGCCGGACGACGCCGGAGACGACCATGACGACGAAGCGTAACCACCCGGACGAACTCGTGGTCGGCCTCGTGTCGATCAGCGACCGCGCCAGCACGGGTATCTACGAGGACAAGGGCATCCCGGCACTCCAGGAATGGCTCGCCGGCGCGCTGCGCTCGCCATGGCGCGCCGAAACCCGGCTGATCCAGGACGACGCGCCGACGATCTCCGCCACGCTGGCCGAACTCGTCGACATCGCCGGCTGCGATCTGGTGCTGACGACGGGCGGCACCGGCCCGGCGCGGCGCGACGTGACGCCGGAAGCCACGCTGGCCGTGGCGACGAAGGAAATGCCGGGATTCGGCGAACAGATGCGGCAGATCAGCCTGAATTTCGTGCCGACCGCGATCCTGTCGCGGCAGGTCGCGGTGATTCGCGAGACGGCCGACCACGCGGCGCTGATCATCAACCTGCCCGGCCAGCCGAAGTCGATCCGGGAAACGCTCGAAGGGCTGCGCGACGCCGACGGCAAGTCGACCGTGCCCGGCATCTTCGCGGCGGTGCCCTACTGCATCGACCTGATCGGCGGCCCGTACATCGAGACCGACGCCGCGGTGGTCGCGGCGTTCCGGCCGAAGAGCGCGCAGCGCGCGCCACGCTGAGCGCGTGCCGGCCCGCTCAGGCGGCCGGCGCGGACTCGCCTGCCGGCGCCGACGCGGCCGGAATCAGGAAATGCTCGCGGTAGTACTTCAGTTCGTCGATCGACTCGTGGATGTCCGCGAGCGCCGTGTGCATCGCACGCTTCTGGAAGCCCTTGTAGATCGCCGGCTGCCAGCGGCGGCACAGCTCCTTGAGCGTGCTGACGTCCAGGTTGCGGTAGTGGAAGAATCGTTCGAATTCCGGCATCCAGCGCGCCATGAAGCGGCGATCCTGGCAGATCGAGTTGCCGCACATCGGCGACTTGCCGGGCGACACGTACTGCGAGAGGAACGCCTGCAACTGCGCGGCGGCGTCCGCCTCGGTCACGGTCGACGCGCGCACGCGGTCGATCAGCCCCGAACGGCCGTGCGTCGACTTGTTCCAGTCGTCCATCTTCGCGAGCGTTTCGTCGCTCTGGTGGATCGCGAACACGGGGCCTTCCACCGCGATGTCGAGCGTCGAGTTGGTCACGACGACCGCGATTTCGATGATGCGGTCGTTATCCGGGTCGAGGCCGGTCATCTCCATGTCGAGCCAGACGAGGTTCAACTCGTTGCGCACGAGCGCGGACTGGCTGGCGGAAGCGGCGGTATCGGTCATGAGTCATCCTGGAAAATGGCGGACGGCGCATGGCGCCGCCCGGGCGGCCGGCATCGCGTGAGCGGGCCCGGTCCGCAAGAACATATAATTCTCGCATAGAACCCTTTGGCGCCTTCGATGTCACCCTTTTCGTTCACCCTGCTGTTCGCGATCGCCGTGCTCGCGATGGTCGTCACCAAGCTGTGGCTCGCGTCGCGGCAGATCCGCTTCGTCGCCGCACATCGCAACAGCGTGCCCGCGCAGTTCAGCGCCACCATTCCATTGACCGCCCATCAGCGTGCGGCCGACTACACGGTCGAGCGCACCCGGCTGGCGATGTTCGAGATCGTCGTCAGCGCGGCCGTGCTGGTCGGCCTCACGCTGCTGGGTGGCGTCGGCGCCCTCGACACGCTGCTGACGGGCTGGTTCGGCCGCGGCTACGGGCAGCAGGTCGCGCTCGTCGCCGCCGTGCTCGCGATCACGAGCGTAATCGACGTGCCGTTCGAGTATTACCGCCAGTTCGGGATCGAGCAGCGGTTCGGCTTCAACCGGATGACCAAGCGCCTGTTCTTCACCGACATGCTGAAGAACACGCTGCTCGGCGCCGTGCTCGGCCTGCCGCTGCTGTTCGTCGTGCTGTGGCTGATGAACCAGGCCGGCAGCCTGTGGTGGCTGTGGACCTGGATCGTCTGGGTCGCGTTCCAGATGCTCGTGCTGCTGATCTATCCGACCTTCATCGCACCGATCTTCAACAAGTTCGAACCGCTGAAGGACGAAGCGCTGCGCACGCGCATCGAGTTGCTGATGAAACGGTGCGGCTTCGCGGCGAAGGGCCTGTTCGTGATGGACGGCAGCCGCCGTTCCGCGCACGGCAACGCGTACTTCACGGGCTTCGGCGCATCGAAGCGGATTGTCTTCTTCGACACGCTGCTCGCGCGGCTGACGGGCCAGGAAATCGAGGCCGTGCTCGCCCACGAGCTCGGCCACTTCAAGCGCCGCCACGTGATGAAGCGGATGCTCGTGTCGTTTGTGCTGAGCCTCGTGCTGCTCGCGCTGCTCGGCTGGCTCGCGCAGCGCACCTGGTTCTATACGGGGCTCGGCGTCACGCCGTCGCTCGACACGAGCAACGCGGGCGCCGCGCTCGTGCTGTTCTTCCTCGCGATCCCCGTGTTCCTGTTCTTTGCAACTCCGTTCAGCAGCCTGACGTCGCGCAAGCACGAATTCGAGGCCGACGCGTTCGCGGCCAGCCAGACCGACGCGCAGGATCTCGTCAGCGCGCTCGTGAAGCTTTATGAGGACAACGCGTCGACGCTCACGCCGGACCCCGTCTACACGGCCTTCTACTACTCGCATCCGCCCGCGTCGCAGCGGATCGACCGCCTGATGCAGCACGCATGAGCCGGCCGACCTCCCGCAAGCCGGCCCCGCGCGCGTCGGGCGCGCCGCGTGTCGAAGGCCGCGTGATCGCGGCGCACGGCCGCCACTACATCGTCGCGCCCGACGACGGCGGCCCGATGCTGCAGTGCTTCCCGCGCGGCAAGAAAAGCGAGATCGCGGTCGGCGACCGCGTCGTATACGAGCAGGCGTCGGCCGACCAGGGTGTGATCGTCGAGATCGGCGAGCGGCGCAACCTGCTGTACCGCTCCGACCAGTTCAAGTCGAAGCTGTTCGCGGCCAACCTCGACCAGCTGCTGATCGTGCTCGCGACCGAGCCCTATTTCAGCGAGGACCTGCTCGGTCGCGCACTGATCGCGGCCGAAGCGAACGAACTGAAGCCGCTCGTCGTGCTGAACAAGATCGACGTCGAGGCCGCGCTGCCGGTCGCCCGCGAGCGCCTCGCGCCCTACCGCGCGCTCGGCTACGACGTGCTCGAGCTGTCGGTGAAGGGCGCGCCCGACGATGCGCGTGCGCAGCTGATGCCGCATCTGGCCGGCCATTCGACCATCCTGCTCGGCCAGTCCGGAATGGGCAAGTCGACGCTCGTGAACCTGCTCGTGCCCGATGCCGAGGCCGCGACCCGCGAAATCTCGGCCGCGCTCAACAGCGGCCGCCACACGACGACGTTCACGCGCCTCTACCCGCTCGACGGCGGCGGCGCGCTGATCGATTCGCCGGGTTTCCAGGAATTCGGCCTCTACCACCTGACGGAAGGCCGCCTCGAGCGCGCGTTCCCGGAATTCCGCCCGCTGCTCGCGGACTGCCGTTTCTATAATTGCCATCATCTGCACGAGCCGGGCTGCGCGATTCTCGAGGCCGTCGCCGACGGCCGCATTGCACCGTCGCGGCATGCGCTTTACGCGCAGCTCGTGCACGAGGCAAGCCAGATCGTCCGCTGACCGCGCGGCGGGCAGAAGGCGGCCGGTGCCCCGCCCGGCCTTCACCGACAGGAGCCGCGATGCGTTTCAAGGCCCCCGATCTCGCCACCGCGCAGCATTGGGCGAACGTGCTGCAGGTGGCCGGCATCGGCTGCGAGTTGCACAACTGCTACGCGACCGGTGCGCTCGGCGGCCTGCCCGCCGACGCGTGCACGCCCGAGCTGTGGCTCGACGACGAGCGCGACGATGCGCTCGCGCGGCGGCTTCTCGATGCCGCGTCACACGGCCCGTCGGCCGGCGCCGCGCCGTGGCGCTGCCGTCAGTGCGGCGAGGCGCTCGAGGCCCAGTTCACCGCCTGCTGGCAATGTGGCGCCATACGCGATCCGCTCGACGACTGAGCGACTGGCCCGACGCACAGCAAAAAGGCCGGCATGAAGCCGGCCTTTTCGTTTCATCGCGAACTGCGCTGCCGCGTCACGATACCCAGACGGCCAGCGTCAGCATCAACAGCAGGATCATCCACAGGATCACGGCGCGCCACACCAGGCCGACTGCGGACTGCAGCGTGCGCGGCGTGCAATCGTCACCGACCGTCAACGGACCGCTGTCGCCGACCGCCAGCGCGTCGAGGCTCGATGGTTCCGCGAGCGGCCCCGCGAGGCGCGCGCCGAGCGCGCCGCTACCGGCCGCGAGCAGCACGCCGTCGTTCGGGTCGGGCCACTGACGCGTGTGATTGCGCCACGCGTAGATTGCATCCTCGAAGTTGCCGACGATCGCGAAACCGAGCGCGGTCAGCCGCGACGGAATCCAGTCGATCACGAAGAACGCGCGCTGCGCGAACGTCGAGAACGCGGCCGTGCGATCGTCGCCCGGCGTCGACCAGCTGCGCGCGAGATATTCGGAGATGCGGTACAGCACGGCGCCGGCCGGACCGATCGGCAGCACGTACCAGAAGAACACGCCGAACACGTGACGATGCGACGCAACGACCGCATGAATCAGCGTATGACGGACGATTTCGCCGACCGGCATGTCGACCGTGTCGAGGCCCGTCCACTCGTGCAGGATTTCACGCGCGCGCGGCACGTCGTCGTTGTTGAGCGCGAGATGGATATCGGTGAAGTAGTGGCTGAACTGGCGAAAACCGAGCGTGAAATACACGACGGCGACGTTCCAGATGAACGCCAGCACGAAGCTCACCTTGTACAGCAGGAAGTAGATCAGCGCGACGATCAACACCCACGGCAGCACGACCGCGAGCCATGCGAGCACGCCATGCTTTTGCTTGCCGGCGTCGAGGCCATGCGCGACGGTTTCCGCGTGAAACTGGAACAGCGCGAACACCGGATTGCTCGGCGACAACGCGCGGACCTGTTCGATGATGAGAGCGAGGAGAACCGAAAAGAAAGTCATGCGTGCGCCGTCTTCGGAGTTATGTCATTTTTTGCATAACGATAGCACAGCGTAAGCGACGCATGGCTGACGATGCGATCGCCCGGCGGCCGGCCGCGCGCGCCGCACAGCGCGGGAAGTCAGCCGGCTGCCAAAAAGCGGTAGAGATTGCGCAACATGCCGGCAGTTGCGCCCCAGATGAAGTAATGCCCGGCTGATTCGCCACTGGGATAGGGCATCGCAAAAAAACGACGCTCGCCGCCTTCCCAGCGGAACACGCGCACCTGGTGGTTCGCGGGGCTCATCAGGAACGCGAGCGGCACCTCGAAAATCTCGGCGACTTCGAACGTGTCGGCCTGCACGGTGAACGGCGGATGCACGAGCGCCACGACGGGCGTCACGCAGAAACCGGTCCCCGTCAGGTAGTCGGGCAGCGCACCGAGAATCTCCACCGGCTCGGCGGCCAGTCCGATTTCTTCCTTCGCCTCGCGCAACGCGGTTGCCGTCGCATCGCGATCGAACGGCTCGCGACGGCCGCCGGGGAAGCTGATCTGCCCGGCATGGTCGTTCAGGTGATCGGCGCGCTGGGTCAGCAGCACGGTGAGGCCGCTCTCGCGAACGACGAGCGGGATGAGGACGGCGGCGCTGCGCGGGTCGACGCCCTCCTGCAGCCGCGCCTCGCCGGGCTCGACGCTCCATTCGAGCGTGCGCGCAAAACGCTCGCGCAGCCCGGGCGGCGTCATCAGGCGGGACTCGATGGACGGCAGGCCCGCGCCGGTGCCTTCAACCGGCAGCACTTCGGGATCGATGATGGGGCGGCGATTCAATGGGGCTCTCGTGTTCGTGACATAACGAGCATATTGTCGCGCCAGAATGAAAAAAGCACCCGGGTGGGTGCTTTTTCCTTACAGCTCTTACTCTTGGGAAGCTGCTGCGGCGCGATCCTTCGACACCAGCTTTTCCTTGATACGAGCCGACTTGCCCGAACGCTCGCGCAGGTAGTACAGCTTCGCACGACGCACATCACCGCGACGCTTCACGACGATGCTCGCCAGCAGCGGCGAGTACGTCTGGAACGTACGCTCGACGCCTTCGCCCGACGAGATCTTGCGGACGATGAAGTTCGAGTTCAGGCCGCGGTTGCGAATCGCGATCACGACGCCTTCGTAAGCCTGAACGCGCTTGCGGTTACCTTCAACCACGTTCACGTTCACGATCACCGTGTCGCCCGGGGCGAAATCGGGGATCGTCTTGCCGGCGAGCGCGCGCTCGATCTCTTCCTGCTCAAGTTTTGCGATCAGATTCATTACTGACTCCTTATGCCATCTTGTCGGCGTTTGCACCCGCCCGTTTCCAGGCCTGGCCCCGATAGAGGATGGATTCACATCAGGCACCGCACACACATGCACGGCACCGCCATTTCCCGTCCGCGACGCCGCCTCAGGAGGCGTTCTTCGCTTCGCGTGCGAGGTTCGCAAGCCACGCCTCGTCGGCACGACTCAGCAACTTCTCGCGGCGCGCCCGGACGATCAGGTCCGGCCGCTTCCGCAACGTATTCTTCAATGCTTCCTGCCGCCGCCACTTCTCGATCTCGGCATGATGCCCGCCGAGCAGCACGTCCGGCACACGCATTCCCTCGTATTCCTCGGGGCGCGTGTAATGTGGGCAATCGAGCAGCCCGTCGGCGAAGCTGTCCTGCACGGCCGACTGCGCATCGTTCAGCACGCCGGGCAACAGGCGCACGACGGCATCCATCATCGCCATCGCCGGCAGTTCGCCGCCGGACAGAACGAAATCGCCGAGGCTGATTTCCTCGTCGACACAACGGTCGAGCAGACGCTGATCGATCGCCTCGTAGCGACCGCACAGCACGATGACACCGGGCTCCTGCGCCATCCGCACCGCACGTTCGTGTGTGAACGGCGCACCTTGCGGCGACATCATCACCACCCGCGTGCTCGCGACGCCCTGCTCCGCCTGCGCGGCTTTCGCAGCACCGATCGCGGCCTCGAGCGGCCTGGCCAGCATCACCATGCCAGGACCACCGCCGTACGGACGATCGTCGACCGTGCGGTAGTTGTCCGTCGTGAAATCACGCGGATTCCAGGTGCGCAGCCCGAAGCGCTCCTGCTTCACGGCCCGGCTGGTGATTCCCCAGTCGGTCAGCGCGCGGAACATTTCGGGAAAGAGCGTGACGACGTCGAACTGCACCGCGCTCTCCGTAACCTGGTTCATTAGTAATCGGCTTCCCAGTCGACGACGATGCGACGTGCCGCCTGATCCACCGTCTTGACGTAGACGCCGACGAACGGAATCAGCCGCTCGTCGGTGGTCGGCCGACCATCCTTGCCGACTGCCGGATACTCGACGCGCATGATCGAATGCACGCCGTTGTCGATCATCCCGCTCACCGTCCCGAGCGCCACCGATTGCTCGTTGACGACCTCGAGGCCGATCAGGTCGACCCAATAGAATTCGTCCGCGGCCAATGCCGGGAAATCTTCCCGGCGCACGAACACGCGAAAGCCGCGCAAAGCCAGTGCGGCATCGCGGTCGCTGACACCCGCGGTATGCGCGACGACCGTGTCGCCGTGCGTCTTCGACTGCAGGATGCGGGCGGACAACCGCTCCCCACCCCGTTCCAGCCACCAGCGGCGCGCCGTGAGCAGCGCATCGCCGCCGCGACCGGCGTCGGCATGTGTCGCCACCTTGACCCATCCTTTCAGGCCGTAGGCGTCGACTACTGCCCCGACCTCGACAGCATCGTCGGGCCAGGCTTGCACCGCTTCGAGACTGCCCTGCTCGGCAGCCGTACCGGCGCTCGCGACAGTGTCGCGCTCGACCGGCTTGCGGACGAATGCGCCAAACGACGCTCGCCCGCGCCTTGCGTTACCGGAATCGTGACCGGACATCAATGCTCCTTGCAGCCGGCACGACCGGCACACCGCGCCATGTTAGGCAGCCGGTTGCGCCTTTTGCGCTTCCTTCACGAGACGCTGGACGGTCGGCGACAGTTGCGCGCCAACGCCTTGCCAGTACGTCAGGCGGTCCTGAGCGATACGCAGCGATTCGCCCTTCGTAGCGACCGGGTTGTAGAAGCCGACGCGCTCGATGAAGCGGCCGTCACGACGGTTGCGCGAATCGGTAGCAACGATGTTGTAGAACGGGCGCTTCTTCGAGCCGCCGCGAGCCAGACGGATGATAACCATATGAAATCCTTCGGGAAAACCGGGTTCGAAACTACTGAAACGTGCGATTATAGCCGGAAACCAAAGCCACAACAAACACTTACGCGCAAAAATTCCGCAGACGCCCTGTTCGCCGGGCATACAATCGTCGCGTCCACGACGCTTCCCGCCGCCATGCCGCTATTTCGCGTCACCCCGGCGCGCCGCGCGCAGCACCGCCTCGCAGGCTTGCTGACCGGCCTCGTCACCTGTTTCGCATCCGCCGCGGCTTGCGCCGCGCCACCGGTGGACGAACTCGTCGTGCCGCCCGGCTTCCATGTCGACGTGCTGACCAATGCCGTGCCGACCGCCCGCGAAATGGCGTGGTCGCCGCGCGGCATCCTGTATGTCGGCTCGCGGGAAGGCCGCGTGCATGCCTTCGTGATGCAAGAGGGCCGGATCACTGCCCGCCATGTGATCGCGTCGGGGCTCGACACGCCCGTCGGCGTCGCGTATCGCGATGGCGCCCTCTATATCTCCGCCGTGTCGCGCATCCTGCGCCTCGACCACATCGACGACCGGCTCGCCAGGCCACCCGCGCCGGCGGTCGTGACGGACGCGCTGCCGACCGATCATCATCACGGCTGGAAATTCATCGCGTTCGGCCCCGACGGCAAGCTCTACGTGCCGGTCGGCGCACCGTGCAACGTCTGCCTCGCCGATCGCAGCCGATACGCGATCATCGCACGCATGCACGCCGACGGCAGCAACCGCGAAGTATTTGCCCGCGGCGTACGCAATACCGTCGGCTTCGCGTGGCACCCCGATTCGGGCGAGCTATGGTTCACCGACAACGGGCGCGACATGATGGGCGACGACGTGCCCGACGACAAGCTGAACCGTGCGCCGCGCGCGGGCCTCGATTTCGGCTTCCCGTACTGCCATGGCGGCGACACGCCCGACCCCGAATTCGGGAGCCCCGACGTGTGCCGGCGCTACGCGCCGCCCGCGCTGAAACTCGGCGCGCACGTCGCGGCGCTCGGCATGCGCTTCTATACGGGGCCGATGTTTCCGGCGTCGTATCGCAACAACATCTTCATTGCCGAGCACGGTTCGTGGAATCGCAGCACGAAGGTCGGCTACCGCGTGATGCGCGCTGTCGTGTCGGCCGACGGCAGTCATACGCGCCAGACGCCGTTCATCACGGGCTGGCTGCGCGCGGACGGCAGCGTGTGGGGACGCCCGGCCGACGTACTGCCGCTACCGGACGGCTCGCTGCTCGTCAGCGACGACTACGCGGGCGCCATCTACCGTGTCACCTATGCGGCACCTTGACGCAGACGAGGGGTGACCGGGCCCTACCGGGCATCGTAGAATGCGTGCCGGGCCCGAGCGCCCTGCGCCGGCCTGCCGGCCGCCCATGCCACCGATAATCCGCCGCCACCCATGTCCAGCAGCACCGCATCGCCCCGCCGCTTCCGCTCCAAGACGCTCACCGCCGCCCTCGCGTTCCTGTTCGGTTCGCTCGGCGCGCACCGCTTCTACCTGTACGGCTTGCGCGACGTGTACGGCTGGGCGCACCTGCTCGCGACGATCGTCGGGATCCCGGGTTTCCTGCTGCTCGCCGCGACCCAGCGCAGTGCCGGCCTCGGCTGGTGGCTCGCCGTGCCGGGTGCGATCTCGCTGCTGGCCGCGTTCCTCGCCGCGCTCGTCTACGGCCTGCGCGCCGACGAGAAATGGGACGCGCAATTCAATGCCGACACGGGCAAGCACAGCCGGTCAGGCTGGACGGTGATCTTCATCGTGATCTTCTCGCTGCTGATTGGCGCGTTCCTGCTGATGACCGCGCTCGCGCTGTCGTTCCAGACGTATTTCGAGTCGCAAGTCGAAGCGGCGAAGCAAATCTCGCAGTAAGCTGCCGACGCGGGTCGGTCAGAACAGACTCAACTGCACGTCGTCGCGCGAGTTCGCGCCAGTTGCGCCCGCCAACGCGCGCTGCGCGGCCGCCCCGGCCGCCGGCGCACCGCGAAACTGAGACAGATCCAGAATGCCGTTCCTGCGCTCGTTCAACCCAAGCCGCTTCACGGCCTGACGGAAACGCTGCCGCAACAGGTCGGCCCAGATCCCCTCGCCCTTCATCCGTTTCGAGAAATCCGAGTCGTAGTCCTTCCCGCCGCGCATGTCGCGCACGCGATTCATCACGCGCTCCGCTCGATCGGGGAAATGCGCGGAGAGCCAGTTCTTGAACAGTGGCGCGACCTCCCACGGCAGCCGCAGGATGATGTAGCTCGCGTGCGTCGCGCCGGCTTCCGCACAGGCTTCCAGCACACGCTCCATGTCCGGCTCGGTGACGAACGGGATCATCGGTGCAATGCTCACACCCACGGGCACGCCCGCGTCGCGCAGTGCGCGGATCGTACGCAGCCGGCGCGCCGGAGTCGCCGCACGCGGCTCGAGCGTGCGCGCGAGATCGGCGTCGAGCGTCGTGATCGTGACTGCGGCCATCACCTGCCCGCGCTCGGCCATCGGGGCCAACAGATCCAGATCGCGCTCGATCAGCGACGATTTCGTGATCGCGGCGAACGGCAGCCCGTAATCGTGCATCACCTGGATCACGCTACGCGTGATGCGCAGATCGCGCTCGACGGGCTGGTATGCATCGGTGTTGACGCCGAGCGCGATCGGCTCCGGCACGTAGCGCTTGCGCGAAATCTCGCGCTCGAGCAGTTCGGCCGCGTTGACCTTCGCGTAGATGCGACTCTCGAAATCGAGCCCCGGCGACAGGCCGAGATAGCTATGGGTCGGCCGTGCGAAGCAGTAGATGCAGCCATGCTCGCAGCCGCGATACGGATTGAGCGACACGCTGAACGGAATGTCCGGCGACTGGTTGTGCGTCAGGATGCTCTTTGCGCGCTCCTCGAACACCTGGGTGCGCAGCGGAGCAGGCAGATCGGCGTCGCCCGATTCGTGCGTCCAGCCGTCGTCGACCGCTTCGCGCAGCGCCGTTTCGTACCGCCCCTGGAGATTGTCGACCGCACCGCGCCCCTTGCGGGGCGCCGGCGGCGCTATCGGAAATTCGTTGTCGGACCGACCGTCCATGTGCTCACCCATTCGCCTGCACCCAATACTGTATATTTATACAGTATTGGGTGCAGCATGCCAAGGGTGAGATAGCGGAGCCGGCAGCGGGCCCCCGCCGCGCTCATTCGCCGACCGAAATCGTCAGCGTCTCCTTGATTTCCTCCATCACGACATAGCTCTTCGACTGCACCGCGCCGGGAAGTTGCAGCAGGATGTCGCCGAGCAGCTTGCGATAGTCGGCCATTTCGCCGATCCGCGCCTTGATCAGGTAATCGAAGTCGCCGGACACGAGATGACATTCGAGCACCTCGTCGATCTTCATCACTTCGCGGCGGAACTGCTCGAACATGTTGCCGCCCTTGTGGCCGAGCGTGATCTCGACGAACACCAGCAGCGCGGCATCCAGCTGGTGAGGATCGACACGCGCGTGGTAGCCGGTGATCACGCCGTCGCGCTCCATGCGCCGCACGCGCTCGATGCACGGCGTGACGGTCAGTCCGACCTGTTCCGCAAGGTCCTTCATCGCCATCCGGCCGTCGTCCTGGAGCAGTTTCAGGATGCGCCGGTCGAGCTTGTCGAGCGAGCGTACTGGCTGGCGTTGCGTTCTCATTTGTTTATGCTGAAAACCTGAAAAATACGATAACAAAACCTACACATTCGACAATACCATAGCGCAAAAAACTAGATCAGCTAGAGGTTACACGGAGACGCAGGTGCGCCCGGCCTCGACCTGATCCCTTCCATCTGGAGCAGCTATGCGAGTCGTCATTCTGGGCAGCGGTGTGGTGGGCGTGGCAAGCGCGTATTACCTCGCGCGCGCCGGTCATGAAGTCACGGTGATCGACCGGGAAGCCGGCCCGGCGCTCGAGACGAGCTTCGCAAATGCAGGTCAGATCTCGCCCGGCTATGCGGCGCCGTGGGCCGCGCCCGGCGTGCCGCTGAAGGCCGTCAAGTGGATGTTCGAGAAGCACGCGCCGCTCGCGATCCGCCTCGACGGCACGCGCTTCCAGCTCCAGTGGATGTGGCAGATGCTGCGCAACTGCACGGCCGAGCGCTATGCGGTCAACAAGGGCCGCATGGTCCGCCTTGCCGAATACAGCCGCGATTGCCTGCAGGCACTGCGCGCCGACACGGGCATCGAGTACGAAGGGCGCACGGGCGGCACGCTGCAACTGTTCCGCACGCAACAGCAACTCGACGGCGCGGCGAAGGACATCGCGGTGCTGCAGGAAGCGAACGTGCCGTTCGAACTGCTGTCGCCGGCCGAACTGAAAAATGCCGAACCGGCGCTCGCCGCCGTGTCGCACAAGCTGACCGGCGGCCTGCGCCTGCCCGGCGACGAAACGGGCGACTGCCAGCTGTTCACGACGCGCCTCGCGGCGCTCGCGGAGTCGCTCGGCGTGAAGTTCCGCTACAACACGCCGATCGACGCGCTCGCGATCGCGGGCGGCAAGATCGCCGGCGTGCAGTGCGGCAGCGAGACGGTGCGCGCGGATGCGTACGTCGTCGCGCTCGGCTCGTACTCGACCCGCTTCGTCTCGAACCTGATGAAGATTCCGGTCTATCCGCTGAAGGGCTATTCGATCACCGCGCCGATCGTCGACGAGGCGGCCGCCCCCGTGTCGACGGTGCTCGACGAAACCTACAAGATCGCGATCACGCGTTTCGACCAGCGCATCCGTGTCGGCGGCATGGCGGAGATCGTCGGTTTCGACAAGAACCTGCGCGCAGCGCGCCGCGAAACGCTGGAAATGTGCGTGAACGACTTGTTCCCGGGCGGCGGCGACACGTCGAAGGCAACCTTCTGGACGGGCCTGCGCCCGATGACGCCGGACGGCACGCCGATCGTCGGCCGCACGCCGGTCTCGAACCTGTTCCTGAACACCGGCCACGGCACGCTCGGCTGGACGATGTCGTGCGGATCGGGCCAGTTGCTCGCCGACCTGATCTCGGGCAAGAAGCCGGCGATCCAGGCCGACGACCTGTCGGTGCATCGCTACCTGAAGGACGTGGCCGGCCAGACGCGCCCGGCATACGCATAAGTCGGGACGGCCCGCGGCGACGCAGGCCGGTCGGTATCAGTGGAGAAGGCGCCCGTCAGGGCGCCTTTTTCGTTTCAGCGCATGCGATACCGGCTCGGAAAGGGGCTTGCGTCAACGCGCACGCGCGTTGCCCCTTCGCTCCGGCGATCGATGCTTCGGTCCCATCTGCTCGCACAAAAACTGTTCCGTACGGCATGGTGCGATGGCGATGCGCTGCATCGAAGATGGATGCGTCCCCGCCCCTTCTGCCATTGCACAAAAAAGGGGCGCTCATCGCGCCCCTTGTCGTACGACTTGCTGCCGAAGCATCAAGTCACGCAGCGTCAGCCCAGCTCGTTCACGAGCTCCGGCACGAGCGCGAACAGATCGCCGACGAGGCCGTAGTCGGCCACGCTGAAGATCGGTGCTTCCGGATCCTTGTTGATCGCGACGATCACCTTCGAATCCTTCATGCCGGCCAGATGCTGGATCGCACCCGAGATACCGACCGCGATGTACAGCTGCGGCGCGACGATCTTGCCGGTCTGGCCGACCTGGTAGTCGTTCGGCACGTAACCGGCGTCGACTGCCGCGCGCGATGCGCCGAGTGCGGCGCTCAGCTTGTCGGCCAGCGGCTCGAGAACCTTCGTGTAGTTCTCGCCGCTGCCCAGGCCGCGGCCGCCCGACACGATGATGCTCGCCGACGTCAGTTCCGGACGGTCCAGCTTCGTCACTTCACGGCTCACGAACTGCGACTTGCCTGCGTCCGCCGCGGCTTCGATCTTCTCGATCGCCGCGCTGCCGCCTTCGGCTGCCACCGGATCGAAGCCCGTCGCACGCACCGTGATGACCTTGATCGGGTCGCTCGACTGCACCGTCGCGATCGCGTTGCCCGCGTAGATCGGACGCTCGAACGTGTCGGCACTGTCAACAGCCGTGATGTCGGAGATCTGCGCGACGTCCAGCTTCGCGGCGATACGCGGTGCGATGTTCTTGCCGTAAGCCGTTGCCGGCGCGAGGATGTGCGAGTAGTCCTTCGCGATGTTCAGCGCGGTCGCTTCGACGTTTTCCGCGAGGCCCGCTTCGAGTTGCGGCGCATCGGCCAGCAACACCTTTGACACACCTGCGATCTTCGCTGCCGCATCGGCCGCGCCTTGCGCATTGTGACCCGCGACCAGCACGTGGATGTCACCGCCGATCTTCGCTGCTGCTGCCACCGTGTTCAGCGTCGCGGCCTTGATCGACGCGTTGTCGTGTTCTGCAATCACCAGAATCGTCATTTCTTTCCGCTCCCTCTTACAGCACCTTGGCTTCGGTCTTCAGCTTCTCGACCAGCGTCTTCACGTCCGGCACCTTCACGCCGGCCGCGCGCTTCGGCGGCTCGGCCACCTTCAGCGTCTTCAGACGCGGCGCGACGTCCACGCCCAGGTCTTCCGGCTTCACCGTTTCCAGCGGCTTCTTCTTCGCCTTCATGATGTTCGGCAGCGTCACGTAGCGCGGCTC
>NZ_QTQJ01000018.1:0-162705 GCF_003853795.1 Burkholderia sp. Bp8991
ACCACGTCGACGTACTCACAGCCGCCGTAGTAGCGCTTGCCCGGATAACCTTCCGCGTACTTGTTCGTGAGCTGCGAGCCCTGTGCGGCCATCACGGCCGGGCTCGTGTAGTTTTCCGACGCGATCAGCTCGATGTGATCTTCCTGGCGGCGGTTTTCCTGCTCGATCGCTGCAAAGAGTTCGGGATCGACGTTCGCGATGGTGCTTTGGGCTCTGTCAAACATACGGTTTCCGTTAAGTGTGTACAGGTTGACCGGGGCGGCCGAGTACATTGCGCTGCTGGCGGAACCAGCTCGACGTGGCGGAAGAATCCGTATGACGCGAGACGGGACAGCCACCGGCGATGCACGCAACGGCGCACAACGGCTGCCCAGGCGAACGGCAAAAACGGCGCCCCGCGCTTCACGGTGGGATGCTCCACCTTGAACCCGAAGGGTTCTATCGCCAGTCACGCAGGGGTGATGAGCGCGTTAGTTTATTGGATGCGTCATGAATAGGCAACCGCGCGGCAGCGGCCCCGAAACAATAAGGGCCAGATTTTACGCACCCGTGCCGACGCGCTTTGGCGCCTTGCCGCGGTGCGGCAATCTCAGTAGGCTTGCGGGATACTATCCGCTACTTTGTTACCGACCAGGAGCAGCAATGATCGTGTTCGTCACAGGCGCGTCCGCCGGCTTCGGCGCCGCAATCGCCCGAGCCTTCGTCAACGGCGGCCATCGCGTCGTCGCAACCGCGCGCCGCAAGGATCGTCTCGATGCGCTCGCGGCCGAACTCGGCGAGGCACTGCTGCCGCTCGAGCTCGACGTGCGCGACCGCGCCGCAGTAGAAGCCGTGCCGGCCGCCCTTCCCGCCGAATTCGCGGCGCTCGACGTGCTCGTCAACAACGCCGGTCTCGCGCTCGGTGTCGAGCCGGCCCACAAGGCCAGCCTCGACGAGTGGCAAACCATGATCGATACGAACTGCTCGGGCCTCGTGACCGTCACGCACGCGTTGCTGCCCGGCATGATCGAGCGCGGCCGCGGCCATATCTTCAACCTCGGTTCGGTGGCCGGCACCTATCCGTATCCGGGCGGGAACGTATACGGCGCAACCAAGGCTTTCGTCAGACAATTCAGCCTGAACCTGCGCGCCGACCTGATCGGCACGCCGTTGCGCGTAACCGACATCGAGCCGGGCCTCTGCGGCGGCACGGAATTCTCGAACGTCCGCTTCCGCGGCGACGATGCGAAGGCGGCGAACGTCTACCAGAACGTCCAGCCGCTCACGGCCGAGGACATCGCCGACACGATCTACTGGATCGCGACGCGCCCCGCGCACGTCAACATCAACACGATCGAGATGATGCCGGTCGCCCAGGCTCCGGCCGGCCTCACGATCCATCGCGGCTGACACGACGGGCGCAGCCGCGGGCCCGCCTCCGGCCGGCCCGCGGCATGCTGCGCCGTACTACATTCCGTTACGAATCGGTTACGAATCCGGCCTCGGCCTTCCGGTAAAATGCGCGCCATGACTCAGCCTACCCGCTCCCCGGACTCGCACTCCGGCTTCACCTGGCCGGTACGCGTGTACTACGAGGACACCGACGCAGGCGGCATCGTCTTCTATGCCAACTACCTGAAATTCTTCGAGCGCGCTCGCACCGAATGGCTGCGCGCGTGCGGCATCGACCAGCGTCGGCTCGCCGACGACACGGGCGCGATCTTCATCGTCCGCAGCACGACGCTCGACTACCGCGCTCCGGCGCGACTCGACGACACGCTGACGATCACGAGCCGGCCCGGACGCATCGGCCGCGCCTCGGTGGAATTCACGCAGGAAGCATGGCGTGGCGACACGCTGCTCGTCGCCGGACACATCCGCCTCGGCTGCGTCGAACAGATCGGCATCCGGCCCGCGGCGATCCCGCCGGTCGTGCTCGACGCGCTGCAACGCGGGCCCGTCATCGACGCCGGGCAGACTGCCGTACTGTCAACGAAGCTCGGATGAGCACCGTTTAGACAAGGCCCATGAACTTGCCTTCCTGAATCGATACTAAGCAAGGTTCGGCGCCAGGCCAGGCCGGCGCGCCGCGCCACACGCATACCGTGCGCCCTCGCCGGACACCCCCGAAGGGACGTTACTCAAACCTCTATGAACACTTCTCAAGACCTGTCGATCATTTCCCTCGTCCTCAACGCGAGCGTGCTGGCCCAGGCCGTGATGGGGCTGCTGTTGCTGCTGTCGCTGATGTCGTGGACCTTCATCTTCCGCAAGTGGTTCGCGATCCGCCGCGCACGCGCGCAGACCGAACGCTTCGAAAGGGATTTCTGGTCGGGCGGCGACCTGCAGGCGCTGTATCAGAGCGCGGCCAACAACCGTCACACGATCGGCGCGCTCGAGCGGATCTTCGAATCGGGGATGCGTGAATTCCTGAAGGCGAAGGAAAAGCGCATCAGCGACCCGGGCCTCGTGCTCGACGGGGCACGCCGCGCGATGCGCGCGTCGTTCCAGCGCGAAATGGACGTACTCGAAGCGAACCTCGCGTTCCTCGCGTCGGTCGGCTCGGTCAGCCCGTACATCGGCCTGTTCGGCACCGTCTGGGGGATCATGAACTCGTTCCGCGGCCTCGCGAACGTGCAGCAGGCGACGCTCGCGAACGTCGCACCGGGCATCGCCGAGGCACTCGTCGCCACCGCGATCGGCCTGTTCGCCGCGATTCCGGCGGTGGTCGCGTACAACCGCTACGCGCACGACATCGACCGCCTCGCGATCCGCTTCGAGACCTTCATCGAAGAGTTCTCGAACATCCTGCAGCGCCAGGCCCAGTAAGGAGCACGCCATGGCAGGAAGCCCCATTCGATCCAGCATGCGCGGCGGCCGCTCGCGCCGCGCGATGGCCGACATCAACGTCGTGCCGTACATCGACGTGATGCTGGTGCTGCTCGTGATCTTCATGGTCACGGCACCGCTCGTCGCCCCGTCGATCATCAATCTGCCGACCGTCGGCAACGCAGCACCGCAGGAACAGACGCCCCCCGTCGTCGTCAACATCAAGGCCGACCGCACGATGAGCGTCAAGTACAAGAGCGACGCCGGCGCGACGCAGGAAGACACGATGACCAAGGCCGAGCTCGACAGCTTCATCTCGGCCCGGCAGGCCGATCATCCCGACCAGCCCGTCGTGATCGCGGCCGACAAGACCGTGCAGTACGATGCGGTCATGACCGTGATGTCGGATCTGAAGGCGCGCGGCGTCAAGCGCGTCGGCCTCCTCGTCAAATCGCAATGAACCGGCAGCAATCCACGCGCGGCAACGCCTACCCGTCTCAGCCCCCGCGCGAGCGCGGCACCTGGCGCGCGTTCGCGCTCGCCGCGCTGATGCACGTGCTGCTCGCGCTGTTCCTCTATCACGGCGTGCAATGGCAGAACAGCACGCCGGCCGGCTCCGAGGCCGAGCTGTGGACCGAGGTACCCGACGTGCCCGCGCCGCGGCCCGTCGTCACGCCCGCGCCGCCCGCGAAGCTCGCACCGCCCCCTCCCCCGGTCCGGGACGAGCAGGCGGACATCGCGCTGCAGCAGAAGAAACGGCAGCAGGAAGCGGCCGCGCGCGAAGCGCTGCTCGAGCAGCAGCGCCGCGCGCAGCAACTGAAGGCCCAGCAAGAGGAAACCCGGCGCGAGCAGCTCGCGGCCCAGCAGGCTGCCGCGCTCGCCGCGCAGAAGGCCGCCGAGCGCGAACGGCAGAAGCAGGCGGACAAGCTCAAGCAACAACAGCTCGTGGAGCAGCAGAAGCTCGAACAACAGAAACTCCAGCAGCAGAAACAGCAGCAACAGAAGCAGGCGCAGCTGGAAGCGCAGCAGGCAGCGAAGGCCAGGGCCGACGCGGCCGCGAAGGCGAAGGCGGAAGCCCAGGCCAAGGCGAAGGCTGAAGCGACGGCGCGCGCGAAGGCCGACGCGGCAGCGAAGGCGAAGCTCGACCGTGAGCGCAACGCGCGCCTCGCGCAGATGCAGGGCATGTCCGGCGCCGGCGAAGGCGGCGGCGAGGGCCTCGCGAAAAGCGGCACCGGCACGGGCTCCGGCGGCAATGCCGCATCGCCCGGCTATCCCGACAAGGTGCGTCGCCGCGTGAAGCCGAACATCGTCTGGGGCGGCGAGCGCGCGGGCCTGACGACTGTGGTCGCGATCCGCTGCACGCCGTCGGGCGACGTGCTCAGTGTTTCGATCCGCCGTTCGAGCGGAAATTCGGGGTGGGATCAAGCCGTGGTCAATGCGATCCAGTCGTCGGTCCCATTGCCGCCCGATTCTAACGGTCGTACCCCGTCCGACATTACGATTACCTTCAAGGCGGCGGAGTGATCGCAAATGCGCTTACACTCCGTGCGTCGCTGCCGGACGGGAACGAATCGGGTATTTTTACTGTCTCTGCGGTTGCGCAGCGATCCAAGTCACATGGGAAGCAAGAAGCATGAGTTTGATGACGAAACTAGGTTTCAGGGCACTCGTGGCCTCGTGTCTGATTGCGGCCGGCGGCGCCGCTAACGCGCAGGTCAACGTGCTGATCACCGGCGTCGGTTCGACCCAGTTCCCCATCGCCACCGCGAACTTCGCGAACGAGGCAGGCCTGCCGCAGCAGGTCACGTCGATCGTCCGCTCCGACCTCGCCCGTAGCGGCAAATTCACCAACATCGACGCGGGCAGCACGCCCGTGCCCGAGACCGCATCGGTCGATCTCGGCGCATGGAAGGCCAAGGGCGCGAATGCGTTCGTCGCCGGCAGCGTGAACCGCGAAGCGAACGGCCAGTACAAGGTGAACTTCATCCTGTACGACACCGTGAAACAGCAAAGCCTCGGCGGCCTGTCGCTGACGGCCACCGACACCACGCTGCGCACGGCCGGCCACAAGATCGCCGACTACATCTACCAGAAGCTGCTCGGCGTGCGCGGCGTGTTCGCCACGCGCCTGTCGTACGTGATCAAGACGGGTAACCGCTACC
Source organism: Burkholderia sp. Bp8991 (assembly GCF_003853795.1). NCBI lineage: Bacteria > Pseudomonadati > Pseudomonadota > Betaproteobacteria > Burkholderiales > Burkholderiaceae > Burkholderia > Burkholderia sp. Bp8991. Next base: position 4,971 of record NZ_QTQJ01000018.1, read on the forward strand.
AGCTGCAGATCTCGGATTCGGACGGCCAGAACCCGCGCATCGCGCTGTCGAGCACCGAGCCGATCATCTCGCCGTCGTGGTCGCCGAGCGGCACGAAGGTCGCGTACGTGTCGTTCGAGCGCAAGAAGCCGATCGTCTACATCCATGACCTGCCGACCGGCCGCCGCTACATCGTCTCCGACCAGAAGGGCAACAACAGCGCGCCGGCGTGGTCGCCGGACAGCAACACGCTGGCCGTTGCCCTGTCGCTGACGGGCAATACGCAAATCTATACGGTCAATGCAACCGGTGGCGGTCTGCGCCGGCTCACGCAGAGCAGCTCGATCGATACCGAGCCGTTCTACTCGCCGGACGGCCGCTGGATCTATTTCACGAGCGATCGCGGCGGCGCGCCGCAGATCTACCGGATGCCGGCGCAAGGCGAAAGCGCCGGCGCGGCACAACGCGTGACCTTCACCGGCAGCTACAACACCAGCCCGCGCATCAGCCCGGACGGCAAGCTGCTCGCCTACATCTCCCGCACGGGTGGGGGGTTCAAGCTGTACGTTCAGGATCTGCAATCCGGGGCGGCGAACGCCGTCACGAATACCAATCGCGACGAATCGCCGAGCTTCGCGGCAAACGGCCAGTACCTTCTCTACGCGACCCAGTCGGGTGGTCGTAACGTGCTGGCAGCAGTGCCCTCCGACGGCAGCGCGCCGCCGCAAATCCTGTCCGTCCAGGGCGGCTCCGTTCGTGAGCCGTCGTGGGGGCCCTTCATGCAATGACCACAAGGAGAGTAACCATGATGTCGAATAAAGCTCGTCTGGCCCTGGCCGTGATGATGATCAGCGCGCTCGCAGCGTGCAAGTCGGGTGTGAAGCTCGACGACAAGGCCAACGCGGGTGCGATGAGCACGCAGCCGAGCGCCGACAACGTCGCGCAAGTGAACGTCGATCCGCTGAACGATCCGAACAGCCCGCTCGCAAAGCGCAGCATCTACTTCGACTTCGACAGCTATTCGGTGAAGGACGAGTACCAGCCGCTGATGCAGCAACACGCTCAGTACCTGAAGAGCCATCCGCAGCGTCACGTGCTGATCCAGGGCAACACCGACGAGCGCGGCACGAGCGAGTACAACCTCGCGCTGGGCCAGAAGCGTGCGGAAGCTGTCCGCCGCGCGATGGCACTGCTCGGCGTGAACGACTCGCAGATGGAAGCCGTGAGCCTCGGTAAGGAAAAGCCGCAAGCAGCGGGTCACGACGAAGCATCGTGGGCGCAGAACCGTCGCGCCGACCTCGTCTACCAACAGTAAGTAACGGAAGAGTTGCCGTATGACGCACCGTGTATCCTGGCTGCGCATCGCCGCAGCGTTCTGCGTCGTCGGCGCGGCGTGGTCGGCCGCGCCGGCGCACGCCGGCATGTTCGACGACAACGAGGCGCGCCGCGCCGTGCTCGATCTGCGCAGCAAGAGCGACAACCTGTCCAGCCAGCTGTCGGCCGCCCAGCGTACGATCCTCGATCAATCCGGCCGTATCGACCAGCTGAACCAGCAGGTCGCGACGCTGCGCGGCGAGAACGAGGATCTGACGAATCGGCTGACGACGCTCGAGCGGCAGCAGAAGGAGTATTACCAGGATCTCGACACGCGGCTCAAGAAGTTCGAGCCGCAACAGGCGACGATCGATGGTGTCGAAGGCACCGTGCAGCCGGGTGAAACGGATGCGCTCAGCGCGGCGCAGCAGCAATTCCGCAACGGCAACTTCAAGGCGGCCGCGGCCTCGTTCCGCAGCTTCATCGCGAAGTACCCGCAGAGCCCGTACCAGCCGACTGCGCAGTACTGGCTCGGCAATGCGCAATACGCGCTGCGCGACTACCGCGGCTCGACCGCGACGTGGCAAGCGATCGTGAGCAAGTATCCGCAGCATCCGCGTGCGGCCGACGCGCTCGTCGCGATCGGGACGAACCAGCTCGAGCAAGGCCAGAAGGCGGCCGCGAAGAAGACGTTCGAGCAGGTCGTGTCGCAGTACGCCGGATCGAACGCTGCGCAGACCGCGCAGGGCAAGATCGAGAGCATCAAATAAATTACCGTGTCGAATTGTTGACAGCCCTTCAATTCGCCGATATAATCTTTTGCTCTTTGGGTCGTTGAGCAAGTTGTCAGCGCAACGGACCAACCGGTTTCAAGAACGTGGGGTGGTAACTCAGTTGGTTAGAGTATCTGACTTTTAATCAGAGAGTCGAGGGTTCGAGTCCCTCCCACCCTACCAACTATCTTTGATAGTGCAATAAAAGCCTCCCGAGTGGAGGCTTTTTTGCGTCTGCTTCCCGCAGTATTGCGCTCGGCATCTCGATGATGCTCGCGCCGCTTTCGACGAAGTCGATCGAACGGGGAGCCGGCGCGTGCCATGCGACACAGGCGGCCCGCTCGGGCGCCACGCTTCGCGTGGCGTCACCGTCACTCCTGAACGGTCGGCGCGGAATCCGCGTCGGTGAAGCGCGGCTTGGCGCGCTGCATGTCGCGCGTATTCTTCTGCACGGTCACCGCACCGAACGAACAGCACGAGCACGAACGACAAATCGCGTAGAAGCCCTTCTCGCTCGGTTGCAGCGTCGCATTGAAGAATGCCGACGACCAGCAGCGCGATCGCGATCAACAGCGCGACCCAGCCATTGGGTCTTGTTCGAAATCGTTTTCATCGGAATACATTTCGCGCATGGTAGCCGCGTTGCCGCACCACACGACGATCGCGCTGCCGGTCTTACGTGTCCCGCTGCGCGCGCCGCCAGCGCCCAGGCGTCGTGCCGAGCACCGCGCGAAACGCCTTGCCGAACGCCGCCTCGGACTGATAGCCGACCGCCTGCCCGATCTCCGCCTGGCCGCGCTGCGTGTCCTGCAGCAGCGCGCATGCATGCATCATCCGGATCTGCGCGACGAACGCGCCGACGCTCATCCCGGCCTTCTCGCGGAAATGCCGCGCATAGGTCGCGCGCGACATCGCGGATGCCGCGCCGAGCGATTCGACCGTCCACGCTTGCGCCGGCGCCTGCAGCACGGCCTGGACCGACGGGCCGAGCCGCGCATCGGCAGCCAGCGCGAGCCAGCCGGCCGGCACGCGCGCATCGCGGCCGTACGCACGCAACGCGTAGGCGAGCAATGCCTGCCCCAGCGCGTTCACGATCGCGCGCGCACCCGGCTGCGCGCTCGATGCCTCGGCACGCAGCACGCTCGTCAGCAGTTGCAGCGACGCGGGCCCCGACGCCGCGCGCAGCCCGACATGCAGCACCCGCGGTAACGTACGCATCAGCAATTCACCTGCGCCGCGCGCATAAATGAAGCGCCCGCAAAGCAGGTCGACGCTCGCATCGGCCGGATCCGCGGGATCGCGATTCGACTTGACCGGCAGCACCGCACCGCCGGCCACGCCCGGCTCGCGCAGCGACGCGACCGGCGGCCGCGCGCCACTACCGCCGACATCGGACAAATCGTGCGCGTCGCCCGCCGGCAGCAGCACGAAGTCGCCGTCGGCCAGCCGCAGCGTGCGCCCGTCGGCCGTGCGCAGCCGGCACGTTCCGGACAGCAGCAGGTGAAACGCCGCCTCGCCGGGCGGCAACGGATCGTGCGGCATCGCGAACGGGCCGTCGAGCAGGCAGCGCACGTCGAGCTCGACATGGCTGCGGCCCAGCGACAACAGTTGACTCAATGCGTCCATGAGACGTTTGCGCTAAAAATTGACACTCTAGCGTATCGAAACCCTCAGCGCGAACGCTCAGAATAAGTCCTGCATCGCCCGAGATCGCGGCATCCGCCGCCTGATCCACCTCTTCTCGAAAGGACGCATCATGCTGAACTGGAACGAATACCGGAAGGAACTCTCGACGCGCATCGGCGACATCGCGAAGCTCTCGCCCGACACGCTGGCCGGCTACAAGGCGCTGTCCGGCGCCGGCGCCAAGACAGGCCATCTCGACGCGAAGACGCGCGAACTGATCGCGCTCGCGGTGGCCGTCACGACACGCTGCGATGGCTGTATCGCGGTGCACACGGCTGAAGCCGCGAAGCATGGCGCAACCAAGGAGGAAGTGGCCGAGGCGCTCGGCGTCGCGATCGCGCTGAATGCGGGCGCGGCGCTCGTCTATTCGGCCCGCGTGATGGACGCGCTCGGCGAGTGACGCGCACCTGAAGGGTGCGGCGCCCGCCGCATCCTTCGCGGACGATCGCCGGCGCGGCCGGCCAGCCGGCGGACGCGCCGCGGTCGCGTACGCCGGCGCCGCGAAGTCGGCTACCATGCGCGAGAAGATTCATCGCGAAGGAGCGCTCCATGTGCCGCTGGCTCGCCTATACGGGTAATCCGATCCATCTCGAGACCGTCCTGTTTCGCGCGAAGCATTCGCTGATCGACCAGAGCCTGCATTCGGAGCTGGGCGCCACGACCACCAACGGCGACGGGTTCGGCATCGGCTGGTACGGCCGCCCCGAGGAACTGCCGTTCCGCTATCGGTCGGTGCATCCCGCATGGAACGACCGCAACCTGCGCGAAGCCGCGCGCGCGATCCGCTCGCGGATGTTCATCGCACATATCCGCGCGGCAACCGACACGCCCGTCCAGGAAACCAACTGCCATCCGTTCCGCCACGGCCGCTGGCTGTTCGCGCACAACGGGCTGATTCGCGATTTCCACAAGCTGCGCCGCGACCTGACGATGAAGGTCGACCCGGCACTGTTCCCGACGATCGAAGGGACGACCGACTCCGAGCTGATGTTCCGTCTCGCGCTGACCTTCGGCCTGGAGCAGACGCCGCTGCCGGCGCTCGAACGGATGGTCGGCATGGTCGAGGAAACCGCCGCGCGATACCGCGTTGCCGAGCCGCTCAACATGACGATCTGCGCGACGGACGGTGAGCGGATCATCGCGGTGCGCTACTCGAGCGAACGGCAATCGCGCTCGCTGTTCCACAGCACGTCGTTCAAGCATCTGCACGAACTCTATCCGCACAACCCGCGCATCGCGGAAGCGGGCGACGACGCGTTCATGGTCGTGTCGGAGCCGCTCGTCGACTTGCGCGGCGCATGGGAGGAAGTGCCGGAAAGCATGGCGATCGTCGCGCAGGGGGCGGATGTGCAGCAGCGGCCGTTCAATCCGCGGCATAAGTAGGTTGAAGCTGCGTTTCAACTCCTGCCGCCACGGCGAAATGTGTCCGAATCAAACCGGATTTAGCGAATAAACTGACAGGCGTGCCAACGACCACGGCGCCACCAGCCGTGACGGCAAAGCAAAGACACGGCAATACTAAATCACGACATAAAACGAGTGATTCGCACCGACTGAATCGAGCATGGTATAGTTATCGCCGATTTCAAGTATCGCAAAAACCATCACCGCATTCGACATCAACTCCCGCTTGCCGTTTCTTTGCTGCGGTTCGCGCAAATGTTTGCGCGAGATTGCATGTCTGATGAATTCCCCGCAAGAGCACGGGAAATCGTGATACCCCGTACGCAACCGGCACCGGCCGGGTCCCGCGGTATAGAGAATTAATAGTCTTTCAACGCAGACTGTCCGGTTGGCACATGCGTTGCCCCCGAGGAATATCCTAGAATATGCGTGCAATCCAGCCCGCCACGTCCGCCACGTCCGCCAGGCTCGCACGATTTCTTGATATTCTTCAACGCGCGTCAACCGAGGGCAGCGCGCGAACGAGAACAAGGCAGGATTCACTGCCATTAACGTAATGAGAGAGGCTACATGATATTGGTTACAGGTGGCGCCGGCTTTATCGGTGCCAACTTTGTGCTTGACTGGCTGCGTCAATCGGACGAATCGGTTCTGAACGTCGACAAATTGACCTATGCGGGCAATCTCGGAACGCTAAAATCGCTGCACGGAAACCCGAAGCACGTGTTCGCGCACGCCGATATCTGCGACCGTGCAGCACTCGACGCGCTGTTCGCGGAATACAAGCCTCGGGCGGTCCTGCATTTCGCTGCGGAAAGCCACGTCGATCGCTCGATTCACGGGCCGGCGGATTTTGTTCAGACCAATGTCGTCGGGACATTTACGCTGCTCGAAGCCGCGCGCCAGTACTGGAATACGCTGCCGGAGGCGGACAAGGCCGCATTCCGTTTTCTGCACGTTTCCACGGACGAGGTATTCGGTTCGCTGTCGCCTGCCGATCCGCAATTCTCCGAAACGACTCCGTACGCACCGAACAGCCCCTATTCGGCGACCAAGGCCGGTTCCGATCATCTCGTGCGCGCGTATCAGCATACGTACGGCCTGCCGACGCTGACCACGAACTGCTCGAACAACTATGGCCAGTACCAGTTCCCCGAGAAGCTCATTCCGCTGATGATCGCCAACGCGCTCGCCGGCAAGCCGCTGCCCGTGTATGGCGATGGCCAGAATGTACGAGACTGGCTGTATGTCGGCGACCACTGCAGTGCGATCCGCGAGGTACTCGCGCGCGGCCAGACCGGCGAAACGTACAACATCGGCGGGTGGAACGAGAAAACAAATCTCGAGGTCGTGCACACGCTGTGCGACCTGCTGGACGAACTGCGACCGAAATCGGCGGGCTCGTACCGCGACCAGATCACTTACGTGACCGACCGGCCGGGCCATGACCGACGCTACGCGATCGATGCGCGCAAGCTCGAGCGCGAACTCGGCTGGAAGCCCGCCGAAACGTTCGAAACCGGTCTCGCGAAAACGGTGCGCTGGTATCTCGACCATCAGGAATGGGTCGACGAAGTCGCTTCGGGCGAGTACCGCAAGTGGGTCGCAACGAACTACGCGCACCGCGCGTGAGGGGAACGGACATGGCGCGCAAGGGCATCATTCTCGCCGGCGGTTCCGGCACACGGCTCTATCCGATCACGCATTCGGTCTCGAAGCAGTTGCTTCCTGTCTACGACAAGCCGATGATCTATTACCCGCTGTCGACGCTGATGGTAGCGGGCATTCGCGACGTGCTGATCATCTCGACGCCGCAGGACACCCCGCGCTTCGAAGCCATGCTCGGCGACGGTAGCCAGTGGGGGATGAACATCCGGTATGCGGTGCAGCCGTCACCGGACGGTCTTGCGCAGGCGTTCGTCATCGGCCGCGAATTCGTGGGCAACGACCCGTCGGCGCTTATCCTCGGCGACAACATCTTCTATGGTCACGACCTGGCCAAGCAGCTCGAGCACGCAGACGCGCAGGACGCTGGCGCAACGGTGTTCGCCTATCACGTACACGATCCGGAGCGTTACGGCGTCGTCGAGTTCGACCAGCACTTCCGTGCCGTATCGATCGAAGAGAAGCCGGCCAAGCCGCGTTCGCACTACGCCGTGACCGGCCTCTACTTCTACGACAACCGCGTGTGCGACATCGCCGCCGACATCGAGCCGTCGCCGCGCGGCGAACTCGAAATCACCGACGTCAATTCCCGCTATCTCGCCGACGGCGCGTTGAACGTCGAGATCATGGGCCGCGGCTATGCATGGCTCGACACCGGCACCCACGATTCGCTGATCGAGGCCGCCAGCTTCATCGCGACGCTGCAGAAGCGGCAAGGTCTGGTCGTCGCCTGCCCCGAGGAGATCGCGTACCGCAGGCACTGGATCGATGCCGAACAGGTACAGAAGCTCGCGCAGCCGCTGTCGAAAAACGGCTACGGCAAATATTTGCTGAACATTCTTACGGATCAGGTTGCATGGCCATCACGGTAACTGCTACGGCGCTCCCCGAAGTCAAGATCGTCGAGCCGAAAGTATTCGGCGACGCGCGTGGCTATTTCTACGAGAGCTTCAACGGGCGCGAATTCTCGGCGCTCGTCGAGGCCGACGTCGAGTTCGTCCAGGACAACCACTCGCGTTCCGCGAAGGGTGTGCTGCGCGGGCTCCACTACCAGATCGAGCACGCGCAGGGCAAGCTCGTGCGCGTGGTCGAAGGTGAGGTGTTCGACGTCGCAGTCGACATCCGGCGCAGTTCGCCGAATTTCGGCAAATGGGTCGGTGTGACGCTGTCGGCCGACAACCATCGCCAGCTGTGGGTGCCGCCCGGCTTCGCGCACGGCTTCGTGGTGCTGTCGGAGTCCGCACAATTCCTCTACAAAACCACCGACTACTGGTTCCCGGAGCACGAGCGCAGCCTGCTGTGGAACGATCCGGAGATCGGCATCGAATGGCCGCTCGACGGCGAACCGCTGCTGGCCGCGAAAGACGCGGCGGGCAAGCGGCTCGCCGAAGCCGAGTGCTTCCAGTGAGGGCCGCCGTGCAAACGCCCGAACCGCGAACCATCCTGCTCACCGGAATCAACGGCCAGGTGGGATTCGAGCTGGCGCGCACGCTGCAAGGGCTCGGTAACGTGGTCGCGCTCGACCGCAACCGGCTCGACCTGTCGCGCCTCGACCAGGTGCGCGAGGTCGTGCGTGAAGTGAAGCCCGACCTGATCGTGAATCCGGCCGCGTACACGGCGGTGGATCAGGCGCAGACCGACGTCGCGCTTGCCACGCGCCTGAACGCCGAGGCGCCCGCGGTGCTGGCCGAAGAGGCGAAGCGCATCGGCGCGGCGCTGATTCACTACTCGACCGATTACGTCTTTGCCGGGACGAAGGACGGCCCGTACGTCGAGGACGATCCCGTCGATCCGCAAAACGTCTATGGCAAGACCAAGCTCGCGGGCGAACAGGCGATCGCGGCCGCCGGCTGCGCGCATCTGATCTTCCGCACGAGCTGGGTGTACGGTGCGCGCGGCAAGAACTTTCTGCTGACGATGCTGCGCCTGGGCGCCGAGCGCGACGAACTGAAGATCGTCGCGGACCAGATCGGTGCACCGACCTGGTCGAACACGATCGCAACGCTGACCGCCCATGTCGTCGCACAGGCCGCCGCCGCCGGCGCGGCCGGTCGGGAAGCATGGTGGAACGCGCATTCAGGCATCTATCACCTGTGCGCGGCGGGTTCGACTTCGTGGCACGGCTTCGCCGAGGCGATTTTCCGTCTCTCGAATCTACCAAGGAAGCCTGCGGTCATGCCGATTCCCGCCAGCGCCTATCCGACACCCGCCAGCCGCCCGGCCAATTCGCGGATGTCGAACGAGAAACTGGCCGAGCACTTCGGCGTGCGCGCGCCGCATTGGGAAGCTGCGCTCGAGCTGTGCATGAAAGAAATTTAACGCGCACCGTCAGCCGCGGCGCGTGAGCCGCATGCGGACCGAATCGAGTTCGGCGGGCAGCCGGCGCGAGCGCTGACGCGACCGCGTCAGCACGGCAAAGCCGAGCCGCTCGTACAGTTCGCGGGCACGTACATTCCGGGTCAGCACGTCGAGCACGATTTCTCGGCTGCGGTCGTCCGGCACCGCACCGGTCTCGAGCGCGTCGCGCAGCAGTGCGGTGAAGATGCCCGTGCCGCGCTGCCGCTCGTCCGTCGCACAATGCGCGATGAGGATCTGCGCACGTTTCGGCGCCGGAATCTCCGTTTCGAGCACCAGCCCGCGCAGCAACTGGCCGATCGCGCGGCGCACGCCGAAAAAGCGCGCCAGGGCCCACACGACGTGAAGGTCGTCGAACATCGTCCGGCGCCCGTCATGGATGGCCATCACGGCCTGTACCGTGCCGTCGGCGCCGACCGCGACCCGATGCCGGCGCCATGAGAACCGGCCGTGACGCGAGCGGAAAGCCTGTTGCAGGAACGCAATGCAGCGCGCGTCGCTTTCACCGAGGAAGAAGCCGAATTCGCCGACACCGGATGCGAACACGAGCGGCGCGCATGCCGCCGCATCGTCCGCGCAAGCGGCGCGAAACGGTGTCGACGCATCGGCATGCGGCGCGTCGAAGGATGGTGCGAGCGCCGCGGCGGGCATCACGTTGCCCGCCCCGCCAGGCGGGCCAGCACGGCGACGGTCCGGCTGATCTGCGCCGGCTCGTGCGTCGAGCAGATGAAGAAACGCAGGCGCGCGGCCTTCTCCTCGACGGCCGGATAGAAGATCGGCTGCACGTTGATCCCTTCGTCGAACATCGCGTTGGCCCACTGCGCGGCTTTCAGCGAACTGCCGGTGATCACCGGCACGACCGCATAGCCGGCGCTCGTGCCGGTGTCGAGCCCGGCGGCGCGCGCCTCGGTCAGGAACTGCCGGCCGCGTGCCTGCAATTGCGCCACCCGCTGCGGTTCGGCCTGCAGGCGTTCGAGCGCGGCCAGCGACGCTTCTGCGAGCGTCGGCGCGAGTCCGACGCTGTAGAGAAAGCCCGGCGCCAGATGGCGCAGCATGTCAACGAGCGGCTGGCAGCCGGCGATGAAACCACCGCAACCGGCCAGCGTCTTGCTCATCGTGCCCATCCACATGTCGACCTGGTCGGGTGCGACCGCGCAATGCTCGCGGATGCCCTTGCCCGTCGCACCGAGCACGCCGAGCGAATGCGCTTCGTCGACCAGCAGGAACGCGCCGTGGCGCGTCTTCACGTCGACGAAACGCTGCAGGTCCGGAAAATCGCCATCCATGCTGTACAGCCCTTCGATCGCGATCAGCACGTGCCGGTATTCGCGCCGCACGCGCGACAGCAGTACGTCGAGCGCCTGCCAGTCGTTGTGCGCGAAGCTCAACCGCTTCGCGCCGCTCAGCTGCGCGCCCTGCACGATGCTGTTGTGCGCGAGCGCGTCGTGGACGATCAGGTCGCCGGGGCCGAACAGCGCACCGATCACGGTCACGTTGGTCGCGTGGCCGCTCACGAACGCGACGCAATCGTCGGTCTCGTAGAACGCAGCCAGCGCGCGCTCGAGGTCGCGCTGCACCGGACGCTCGCCCGCGACCATCCGGCTCGCGGACGCCGACGTGCCATAGCGATCGATCGCGGCCTTCGCCCGCTCGGATACGGCCGGATCGCCGGCGAGACCGAGATAGTTGTAGTTCGCGAAGTTCACGTATTCGCGACCGCCGATTTGCGTGGTCGCGCCGGCGATGCCGTCATGCACGCGGAAGAACGGCGAGTCGACGCGCAGCTTCTCGCCCATCTCGCGCATGATCCTGACCTGCTGATACTGCGGCATCGATTCGAAACGGCTGCGCGCCGACGCGGCCGGTGCCGCCGGTGCCGCCGGTGCAGCGGGCACGCCGGGCGCCGCGACGGCTTCCGTCGCGCGCTCCAGCTGCCGTTTCAGGGCTTTCGCCGCCAGTTGCTGGCGAAGGTGTTCTCCGAGTGCCATGTCTTTGGTTCCGGGCAATCCGTGCGTTGCGTCCGCATTACGCGGACACGTCGACCCATTCGTACGCGTCGGGCGTACCTAGCAGCGCGCTGAGGAGTCTGTAGTTCATTTCGTGGGTGGGGCGATGTGCGATGACACGCCCGAGCAGCGGCGAACCCGCGAGCGCAAGGTCGCCGACGAGATCGAGCACGCGATGACGCACGAATTCGTCGGGCGCACGCAGCCCGCCGATCACGTGATTGCCGATGATCGACGCCGTGCACGACGGTCGTGCGCCACGCAGGATCGGCGTGCCCGTCAGATAACCGACCGCGATTGCCGGCACGGCCCACTTGATCCGTCCGTACGAACGCGACGACGAAATCTCGCTGGCAAACGTCCCCGGCGTGAGCTCGCCGTCCCACTGCATATCGCCGAACCCCTTGAGATCGTCGCGCACGCTGAATTCGTAGCGCTCGGCGGGCGCGACGCGCAATTCGCGCCGCGACGCACCTTCGCCGTCGGCCACGCTCACCGGTTTCAGCACCCGGAGGAAGCGCTTCGAACGCTGCAACTCGGCTCGGCCGCCGGCGGCGATCGCGTTGATCCAGGGCCGTGCGCTACCGTCGAGAATCGGCACTTCTTCCGCATCGAGTTCGACGATCGCGTGATCGATCTCACAGGTCAGCAGCGACGCGAGTAGGTGCTCGACCGTACGCACGCCCATGCCGTCGTCCGCTCGCAGCATCGTGCAGAGCGGTTGTGCACGACGCACCGCCGGGCCGGCGGCAAGCCTCCCCAGTTCATGCTCGCCGCGCATGCGGCGAAATACGATCCCGTGCCGTTCGGCCGACGGGGCTGCGGGCAGTATCCGCACCTGGACCCGGCGCCCGGTGTGCAGGCCATGTCCGGTCATCGTCACCGGGCGGGCGACCGTCCCTTCGCTGGCCCGCCATCCTTGCGGCGCTTTCACCCGGCATGCACCGGCGTCGATTTGCATGTTGCTGCCCTCTGGTTTTCGTGATCCTGATTGCGTGCGAGTGTCGCGCGCGCCTCGTCGCCCAGCCCATGCCTCGCGACCAGCGCATCGGCCAGCTCGTCCGCTGCCGCGACGTTCTCGTTGCCGCCCTGCGTATCGAGCAACTCGACGATGCGCTCGGCCAGCGTATGCACCGTCGCGCCTTCCGCGATCGCCATGATCGACAGCTTGACACCGAAGGTCTCCTCGACGGCCATGCCGAGCTCCATGCCCATCAGCGAGTCCATTCCGAGATCCAGCACCGACCGGCCGGCATCGACGCGCTCCGGCGACATGTGCAGAATCCGCGCGATCTGGCCGCGGAGCGCCGTCTCGACGAGCGCGACGGCCTCGGCCGCCGACAACGTTCGCAATTGCTCCAGCAACACGCGATCCTCGCTCGACGCCTCGGCCGCCCCACCCGTTTGCAATGCCGCGTAACGGTGCGCGTGTGCGGCCGGCATGCCGCGCGAGATGGCGCCCCAGTCGAGACGCACGACCGCTTCGCCGGCGCTCCCTTGCACAAGCGCGCGTTCGAGTGCGGCCATCGCCTCGTCCGACGTGATCGACGCACCGCCGATCCGCGACTGCAACGCCTCGCGCGTGTCGGCGTTGCGCGCGAGGAAACCGACGTCCTCGATCGGCCCCCATGCCATGAACATCGCCGGCAGCCCCGCCGCGCGACGATGTGCGACCAGCGCCTCGAGGAAGCCGTTGGCGGCCACATATGCACCCTGCCCCGGATTGCCGAGATAGGTCGTCGCTGATGAGTACACGACGAAGAAATCGAGCGCGCATCGCCGCGTCGCGCGATGCAGGTTCCATGCACCGGCCACCTTCGGTTCGAGCACGGCCGCAAAGCGCGCGTCATCGACGTTGCGCAGCAGACCGTCGTCGATCCGCATCGCCGAATGCAGCACACCCTTGAGCGGCGTCCCGCGACGCTCGATCTCGTCGATGAGGCTTTCCAGCGCTGCGCTGTCGGTCACGTCGCATCGTGCGACCGACACGTGCGCGCCGAGCGCGTCGCGCCAGCGATCGGCCTCCGCCTGCATCGCGGCGCCCAGTGCGCCACCGCGACTCGCGAGTGTCAGGTGCCGTGCGCCGCGCTCGATCATCCAGCGCGCGGTCGCGAAACCCAGCCCGCCGGTGCCCCCGACGATCAGGTACGCCGCCTGCGGGTCGAGCCGCAGGGTCGGCACCGCGACGCCGCGCGTCGGTACCGGCGTGCCCGACGGATAGGTGACCAGCACCTTGCCGATCTGGCGCGCCTGCTGCATGTAGCGGAACGCTTCCTCCGCACGCGCGGCCGGGAACGCGCGGTACGGCAGCGGATGCAGCACGCCGCCCGAGAACAGGTCCATCACTTCCTCGAACAGTCGCGTCGTCAGCGACGGCAGCACGCCCATCAGCTGATCGGCGTCGATGCCGAAATAGCTGATGTTGTTGCGGAACGGCCGCAGGCCGATCTGGCTGTTCTCGTAGAAGTCGCGCTTGCCAAGTTCGAGGAAACGGCCGAATGGACGCAGCGTATCGATGCTGCGCACCATCGCTTCGCCGGCGAGCGAATTGAGCACGATGTCGACACCTTCGCCGTGCGTGCGCGCGAGGATCTCGTCGGCGAACGCGAGGCTGCGCGAATCGAACACGCGGTCGACGCCGAGCAGGCGAATGAACTCGCGCTTCTCGTCGCTGCCGGCGGTCGCGAAGACTTCGGCGCCGAGATGCCGCGCGATCTGGATCGCCGCGATACCAACCCCGCCCGCACCGCCGTGCACGAGCACGCGCTCGCCGCGTCGCAGCCGCGCCAGTTCGCACAATGCGTAGTACGCGGTGAAGAATGTCGTCGGGACCGTGGCGGCCTCCTCGAACGACATCGTGTCGGGTTTGCGTGCAATCGCGGTTGCCCGCGTGACCACGCGCGTCGCAAACGATGCCGGCGCGAAACCCAGCACCGCATCGCCCGGCGCAAAACCGTCGACGTCCGGGCCGACCCGGGCGACGCGCCCCGACATTTCCATGCCGATCGTCGCTCCCGCGAAGCCCGTCTCGACGGCCTCGTCGGACAGCAGCCCCATCGCATACATCACGTCGCGGAAATTGAGCCCGGTCGCCATCGGCTCGATCTCGACCTCGCCGGCGGCGAGATCGTGTGCTGGCATCGCGAACCATTCGAGGTTGCGCAACGAACCCGGCATGTCGAATGCGAGCCGTGCTCCCGGGTGGTCCGATGCAGGTGGCAGCGCGTTGTCGCGCTCGGCCGCCTGTGCAGCCGGCAGCATGCGCGGCACGTAGCGGCCCTGCGGCGCCAGCAGCACTTCCTCTTCGCCATCGTCGCCGAGCAGTACCATCGCAAGCTGCAGCGCCGGTCGTTCGACGGCCTGATCGACGTCAATCAAACGGATCGGCAGCGTCGGATACTCGTTCGCCATCACGCGGCCGAGGCCCCATAACGTTCCATGTTCGGGATGTGACGACGTACCGGCAGCAAACAACGCACCGCCGCGCGTCACGACGCACAGCCGACCGCGCGCCGTCGCGCCGGCTGCCTCGAGATCGCGCACGAGCGACGCCAGCGCGAGTGCGCCGCCGTGCTGCGCGCGCATCACGGCCGCACCGTCGGCCGTGTCGAGCGATGCAAGCGGCGCCACGAACACGACATGCGCCGGATGCTCGGCCGGCTGACGCGCCGACCATCCAGCGGCGTCGCGCACTCCTGTCGACTCGACGCGGCAACCCAGTCGCTCGAGTTCGCCCGCCAGGGCGATGCCGAACGCATCGTCATTCTCCTGAACGATCAGCCAGTGCGCGCCACCACGCTCCGCCATGCACCGCATACGATCCTCGTCCCGCGATGCACCGGCCGTTTGCTGGTCGGCAACCGGCTTGCGCGCGACGACGAACGTCGGCATGCCCTCGAGATCGAGGCCTTGTTCGGTATCGCGCACCACGTCGACCAGTCCGGCGCGTTCGCACATCGACTCGATCGCGGCGGGCGCCAGCGCGCCGTAAGTACCGGCGGCAACTTCGCCACCGGCCGTGCCGAACACGATGTCGGAGAACCGGCTGCGTCGCGCCTCGGCGACGACGACGAGCCCGCCCGGTGCGAGCCGTTCGGTGATCGCCGTCAGCGCGGCGAGCGGATCCGGGTGATCGCCCAGCATCCGGTTGACGATCACGACGTCGAACGGCGTCGTATCGCAACATTGCGCGAACAACGGCGCGTCGGTCGCAAACGCCAGCGTTCGTACCTGCGCGTGCGCTTCTGCATCGAACCCGGCGAGCTGCTGCTGCGTACCTGCCAGCAGGTATTCGCAGCGACCGGCCGGCACGTCAACGTCGAGCGGTTGCAGCACGTCGCCGCTCGCGGCACCGATCTCCAGCACACGCAAGCGCCGTGCATCCGGCCACGCTGCGATCGCCTGCGTCACGCAGGCGGCGAGCAGCGCACGCGCATGCGCCCAGGTCGGCGAGGCATCGAAGAACTGCTCGACCAGACTGCGCCCGGTCGACGACAGCAGCGCGCCCTCGGACGACGCGTCGCTCAGCACGCGCGGCAACGCCGCGCCGACGTGCACCAGCAACGTCAGTTCGGCGACATGTGCCGGCGATGCCGCCAGCACGTCGCGCCACAGCGCGTCGCGCGCGGGCATCGCCGCGCAGGCTTCGTCATCGCGAACCAGACGATCGCCGTCGAAACGGGCCAGCCCGTCCTCGACGACGATCTCCGCCAGTCGCGCGACCTGTTGCGGGTGCGTGCCCATCGGCAGCGCCGGCTGGGCGAAGACGCCAAGCGCATCCAGTGCGTCGAGCGCATGCAGACCGGCGAGCACGTCGAGCAGCGGCAGCATTTCGGTCAGATGCTGCGTGCGGCGCGCGTGGTCTTCGCGCGCCGCGACATGCGCGTTCGCACGCTCGACGAGCATACCCGGCTGTGGCAGTGCCGCGGCCGTGTAACCGCCCGGCAGCGGCCGCGCCTCGAGCACGTAGGCAAAGCGCGCCGGCGCGCCGTGACGGCGCCCGGCCAGATCGACGCGACGGAAGCGGCACGCGGCAAGGCGCGCGACGATCCTGCCGTCGGCATCGATGAATTCGAACGATGCGACGATCGAATGCGGGCTGCGGCGGTGAATGCGCGCCAGCACGCGACGAATCGATTCGCCGCTCAGGAAATCGACGCGGCCGATCTGGACCGGAACAAATGCCGCATGCGCATCGTCCGGTGCGGCGCCGGCCTGCCCCAGCACCGCGAACAGCGGATGGAAACCGCTGTCCATCAGCGCGGGATGCAGCAGATAGTCCGACCGCGCACACGCGTCGGCCAGGGCCGTCGGCACCTCAAGCTCGGCAAGCGCCTCGTCGCCCGACACGCACAGCGACCGCACCCAGCGGAACGCTGGGCCGTAGCTGAGGCCGATCGCCGCCGTGCCCGCATACAGCGCGTCGCCGGATAGCGCCGGACGCGATTGCAGCCGGGCGATCACGGACGCCTCCGGCATGCTGTCCGCATCGAGCGTATTGCCGCTTTCGAGCAGGCGCCCCGTCACGTTCAGGTTCCACGGGCCGTCCGTCATCCGGTCGCGCGTCTCGATCGTAAACGACGCGGTGCGCACGTCGATCGCGAACCGGAACAACTTCGCGTGCTGCGGCTGGAACACGACCGGCATGCGGATCTCGACGTTCTCGATGGCCACATCCGGCGTCCCGAAGAACGTGCGCGCCGCCGCGAGCGCCATTTCGACATAACCGGCACCGGGGAACGCGACGCCACCGTCGACGACGTGATCGGCGAGCATCGCCACGCGCTGCGGATCGAGCTGGTTCTCCCAGGCGAACGCATGCTCGTGCAGGCGATAGCCGAGCAGCGGATGATCGACGCGGCGGTTCACGAGCCCGTAACCCTCGACGCTCGGCACCAGCCAGTAACGCTCACGCTGCCACGGATAGGTCGGCAGAGCGGCGTGCGGCGCGTCGGGCACGAAGCGGTCGAGATCGACGCGCGCGCCTTGCGCAACCGCCGACAGGATCGAATGGGCGAGCATCTCCGCGCTATCGTGCTGGCGCTTGAGCGTCGGCACGACGACGCCAGGCGCAACGCGCGCCGCAAGCGTCTGCTTCACGTAGGTGCGCAGGATCGAGTGCGGCGCGATCTCGACGAACACGCGCACGCGATCGTCGGCCAGGCGGGAAATTGCGTCGCCGAAACGCACCGGCTCGCGAATGTTGCGCCACCAGTAGCCCGCGTCGAGCGCGGTGCCCGGCAGCGTGTCGCCGGTCACCGTCGACACGAATCGCGTATGCGTCTCGCGCGGCGCGAGATCGGCCAGCCCGTCGCGCACGACCGGCTCGATCGCGTCCATGCGGCTGCTGTGGAACGCGTAGTCAAGGTCGAGCATCTGGTAGAAATGGCCCGCGTCCGCAAGCGCCGCGCCGAGCGCGTCGAGCGCCGCTTGCGAACCCGCGAGCGTGACCGAGTCGGGGCTGTTGGCACCCGCGATTTCGATCGCTGCGGCGAGATCGAGACGCGCGATCCAGTCGCGCGCCGCGGCTTCGCCGATGCCGGCCGCCGCCATCCTGCCTGCGCCACGCGTGAGACCCTGTGCCCCGCTGCGGATCCGGATCACGCGCACGGCTTCAACGAGCGTGAGTGCGCCCGACGCCCAGGCCGCGGCGATCTCGCCGACACTGTGGCCGACTGCCGCGTCGAAGCGGATGCCGCGCGCGGTCAGCACACGCGTGATGCCGACCTGCATCGCGAACAACAGCGGCTGCGCGTTCTCGGTCGCGGCAAGCCATGCGGCGTCGACACCTTCGCACATGACTTCGACGAGCGACGCGTTGCCGTCTGCACGCCAGAGCGCATCAACTTCGTCGAGTGCCGCGCGAAACACGGCGTCCTCGCCATAGAGCCGCTTGCCCATCCCGGCCCATTGACTGCCGTTGCCCGCATAGACGAACGCGACCGGCGCGTCGCCTTCGACGGCCTGCCCCTGCACCGCGCACGCCGGCAGCCCGCGCGCCGACGGCTCGGCAAGTGCGGCGAGCGCGGCCAGCCCTTCGGCCCGATCTGCCGGCGCGATGACCGCGCGATGCTCGAGCCACTGGCGACGCCGTGCGGCGGCGGCCGCGAGTGCGGCCCAGTCGGCACCCGACTGCAGACGTGCGAGATAGCGCGCAGCGACGGCCGCCAGCGCAACCGGTGAACGTGCGGTGAGGACGAGCGGCGGCAACGGTGCATCGATCCTTGCCGCCGACTGTGCGGTGGGCGCGGGTGCCGCTGCTTCGGTGATGACGACGTGCGCATTCGTGCCGCCAAAGCCGAACGAGTTGATGCCGATCGTCAGCGGTGCTTCGCCGCGCTCGAGCGGCGTGAATCGATCGACCACGCGCAAGCGGCCGCCATCGAAATCAATGCCGGGATTCGGCGTATCGAAATGCAGCGAGCGCGGCACCGCACGATGCTTCAGGCACAGCACCGCCTTCAGCAGGCCTGCCATTCCCGATGCCGTTTCGAGGTGCCCGATATTGGTCTTGACCGAACCGATCAGCAGCGGATCGGATTCGGGCCGGCCGCCCGACACCGCATCGATCAACGCACGCGCCTCGATCGGATCGCCGACCGCCGTGCCCGTTCCGTGTGCCTCGAGATACGCGAGCGTGCGCGGATCGATGCCAGCGCGCCGATACACGGCGCGCAGCAGGTCCGCCTGCGTCGCCGCGGCCGGCACGTTGATGCCGCCATGCGAATGGCCATCCGAATTCACGCCCGATCCGGCGATGACCGCGTGGATCGTATCGCCGTCGGCCAGCGCCTGATCGAGCGGCTTGAGCAGCACGAACGCACCGCCCTCGGCACGCACGTAGCCGTCGCCGGTCGCGTCGAACGCACGGCAGCGGCCGCGCGGCGACAGCATCGACGCCTTCGAGAAACTGACGAATCCGAACGGGTGCAGCAGCAGGTTCACGCCGCCGGCCAGCGCCATCGCGGTCTCGCCCGACTGCAGCGCCCGGACCGCCTGATGGAGCGCGACGAGCGAAGATGAGCATGCGGTGTCGACCGACATGCTCGGGCCGCGCAGGTCGAACAGGTAGGACACGCGGTTCGACGCAATGCTGAGCGTGTTGCCGGTTGCCGAATACGGATCGATCGTGTTCATGTCGTCCATATTGCGGTTGCCGTAATCCATGCCCGCCACACCGACGAACACGCCGCAGTCGCGGCCGCGCATCGCAGCCGGACGCACGCCGGCGTCCTCGAACGCCTCCCACGCGAGTTCGAGCAGCAGCCGCTGCTGCGGATCCATTTGCGCGGCCTCGCGCGGCGAGATGCCGAAGAATTCGGCGTCGAAGCCCGCGACGTCATCGACGACGCCCGCGGCGAACGTGTAGCTCTTTCCCGGCTCGCGCTTCGACGGGTGCTGGTAGAACGCCGTACCGAAACGGTCCGGTGGGATGGCGGTCACGGCATCGCGTTCGTCACACAGCAGTTGCCAGAAGTCGTCCGGTCCCTCGACCCCACCGGGAAAGCGGCACGCTATCCCAATAATTGCAATTCGTTTTTCCATCATCACGCCGGCGTCTGCAGCATCCCGGTCGGCGAAGCGGCGCGCGTGCAATCGACGTGCACCATCGCGCGCTGTATCGCGGCACCGAGACTCTCGACGCGAACGTTTCGTTGCTCGCCGAAATCGTTCGCGAAGTTGCGCCAAATAAAGTAGTCGCTATTGGTCGGTTCGGTTCCGAGCGCGTCGAACACCGAAGTCAAAGCAGGAACGTGATCGCCGTAAAAGCACAGCACGGTCGGTCGTTCCCGCATGCGGAGATAATCAGTCAGCTTGCCGATCATGCCGTCGGCATTCTCGACATGTCGAAGATAGGCGGTCAGGTCGCGCCAGCGCGCGTCGTCGCCGAGCGTATGCCGCGATTCGGACTCACCCGGCCCGACCGATTCCAGATGCAGCGGGCCATGGTTTTCCATCGTGATCGCAAATGCGAATACCGGCCTGTCGCCGTGCGCCTGGAGGGCCGCGATGATCGCATCGGCCACCGGACCGTCGCCGATATACGGCCCGATTCGCGTCGCATCGCCGAAATCCCGAATGTCCAGAAAGCGGTCGAAATGCATGAACCGGAATGCCCGGTCGCGCCCGAAGAAGTCGGCGTGATACGGATGAATCGCGAGCGTGCGATATCCGCCTTGCTTGAACCAGCCCGCCAGCGACGCGCACGCGCGGCGCACGTACATGTACGGATAAAAGCGCGAATAGCCGAGCGCCGCCGACGGCAAACCCGTCAGCATCGCGAATTCGCTGCGCATCGTATTGGCGCCCCAGGCGGGAACGTCCAGGCTACCCTGCATGAATGCTTCGCTGCGGGCGCGATCGAGATTCGCGTAAGGCTCCGACAGCACGCTTGCGCCGAGACGGCGCGCGTCGAAATAGGATTCGCTCTGGATGACGATCACGTCCGGCGTGCTGTCCGGACGGCCGCCGGAGAATGGCCCGGCATCGACCGCGCGAAAGAACGCATTGCGTTCCGCGCGCCGCAGCCCGTTGACGAGGTAAGCGACGAACGTCGCGAGGAACCCCGTGCGGCGCTGGTCCGCCATCGGGTCGAGCGTCAGCGGCATGCGACGCGACAGCGCGACGCAAACCGGCACGCAAGCGGCCGCGATCAGTGCGGCGGCGCTACGCGCCGTCGAGCCGGCCGATTGTTCGAGCAGAAACCCGGTCGTCGCGACCGCAACGGCGGCAGCGATGCCGAGCACCTTGCCGGCACTCAGAAACGGCAGATAGAGACGCGGATGTGCGAATACCTGGCTGAACAGGCTCAGGTCCGTAAAGACGAAGGGCTCGCGCAGGGATTCGTATTTTGCGTTGCTGATGACCGCCAGCAAGCCGATCAGCACGAGGGCGACGGATGCCGAGAAAAGCGGCCGTGCCGTCACGGCGAAAGTCGCGCCCGCCACGATCGCGAACGCGCAGACATGCAGTGCGATCGCCGCCGGCGAACGGACGAGCGACGCGCGCGGATACGCGATGGCCTCTACGAGAAATGAGAGTGCGGCTGCGGCAGCCGCGAACGCGAATCCGGGCAGCACGTCACGCCTTCCCGCGCGGGAGGTAGGACAGACGACCGAGAATGGCATCCGCCAGCGTCGCCGGCAGCAGGCGCAGCAACTTGATGCCGAAGGCAAGACTGAACGGAAAGGCGATTTCCACGCGGCGTCGCGCGAGGCGCTTCTTGATGTATCCGGCGGCCTTGTCCGCACTCCACATGAATGGCTTGCTGCCCGGGAAGACGTCGCTCATTGCCGTGCGGACAAAACCCGGCATCACGACCGACAGGCCGATGCCCTCGCGTGCGAGGATCGGGCGCACGGAATCGCAGTAGGCGACCAGCGCCGCCTTGCTCGCGCAATAGGCGGGCGAGATGGCCATGCCCCGCAATGCGGCGAGCGAGCTGACGACCGCGATCTGTCCGCGCCCGCGCATGCGCATCCGGTCGATGGCCGGCAGCACCGCATGGAGTGCGCCGTACAGGTTGGTATCGACGACGTCGGCGGTACGCGCCATGTGCTCCCAGTCGTCGGCGGACTGCAGCGTGCTGGCGACGCCTGCATTCGCAATCATCAATTCGATCGGGTATCGCGTATCGAAATCGATCATCCAGTCCTGGACGGCGGCCGAATCGCGCACGTCCATGCAGCCGATCACGACGCGGGCGCCGCGCGCGCGGCATTCTGCAGCGACGGATTCCAGCCGTGCCGAATTTCTGCCAATCAACCCCAGCGTGATATCGGGCGCGGCATAACTCAATGCCAGCGCGCGCCCAAGCCCGGCACTACTGCCGGTTATCACGATTGCTCGTGGCCCGTTTGCGCTCACCCGCCCTCCCCGGTTGCGAATATTGCTGTTTTTCCATCGTTTTAAACGAACATTGTTTTTCAGCGGCCGTCTGGTTATCGATCTCCAAGCGCCAAGCGCTGCCTGATATTTCGACCAAGCAGCGGACAACATTGTCGATTTATTGCGTTTGATTATTTCGTATGATTTGACTACGCCCGCAACATGCCACGCACTGATATCGCACATCGACGTGACGACGTGCGATCGCCCGAATCAGGGTTGCGAAAAAATGTGCGGACCATGCAGCGAACGCAACCACATGGAAATTTGCGCGGCGCGAAAGGCAGTTGGCCACAAGCTTACAACGCGCCGACGCGATCATACATCAATATTAATATTCGAGTAAAACCTTGCGTGTTACAACCGCTTACATCAGACATGCGCCGGCGGTCCTGCTCCATGCAAAGGTAGAAACTCGCGCTGCCTGCAATCCTCAAGTACCGGCCGCACACCGGTTCCCGAAGTACAAATATCGGAAAAAAATGCCGAACCGCTCTCCTGACCGTCCGGTCGCGACCGATCCTCAGGATGCTTTAATCGCGCAGATAACCGATGCGCGCGGCACCGCGCGGCGGACAGCATGCGGGCATCCCGCAAGCAATTCTTAAAGTTCTCCCGGCTATTTGTCAGACATACCCTCCGACCTGGCGAGTTCGACGAAAGGCTGTCTGGTGGCATTCTGCTCCGTCCAATTGGGACGGATAGAATTCCTCGAATGTTCTTTGCAAATCTTGATGATCCTTCGACTCGCTTGGTTCGCTGAACTATGTATGGAGATCGTCAGGCAGCGTCTTCGACCGGCGTCAGACCGGCGAAGCGAGCGCAACCGGACGGCCGCGCCCTCGGTAAAAATGAATGGGCCGCCCACGGCGGATCGAGCGGCCGGTCAGTGCATCAGCGGTCTGCGGAACTCGTCTTACGGTATCGATTGTTATTGCGCGTTCCCTCGTCGCGCAAACATTGAGGTTGCTTTCGATGCTGACAATTTCTTTACGCAGGCCACATGGAAGAAAGGAAGGTGCCCTTAACGAATCGGCAATTCTCGCCCGTCAATTGGACCGATTCGACTGCGCGCACCTTGAAATCACGATTGCTCACGGGCACGGCGCTCTCGCCACGACCAATAGAGAACCATCCCGAAGCCGACGCAAACCGTTACGTTGAGCGGAATCAGAACGTAGTTCTTCTTCTGAATCGCCAGCAAAATCGTCACGAGCGAATAGGAAAACGTGGCGATTTCTCCGGCCAGCAGGACTGCATTGATACGCGGCATCGTGGAACGATAGGCTTCCTTTCCTTTTGGTGTGCGATGAAAACCGCTATACACGCCGAAAACGGCGCGCACGCCCCCCGCAAAGTAATACCAGGCCATCGGCAAGAACATCGCGATATAAAGGTAGGTATCCCATACGGTTTTCAGAACACTCGGTTTGTCGTCGAATCTCGCGCCCTTGCGTGAACCGAACGCATTCGCAAGCGCCCAGATTGCCACCAGTACAAAAAAGACGAATGCGCCGAGATGAATACCTTCGCCGTCGAAATGCACCAGGCAGGTCAACGGCAGGCTGAGCAGGATCAGCACATAGATCGAAGCCAGCAGCACGGACGAGAACATCACCGAGATCGCGTGCATCCGCTTCATCAGCGGCATGCTTTGCGACAACATTTGCCCGACATGCTTGAACCCGCTGTGGATCAGGCCGCGCCCCCAGCGTTCCCGTTGAATGCGAAACGCGCTGATGGTCTCCGGCAGCACCGACATGGAAACGACCTCTCGCAGATACGCGTATTTCCATTCACCGAACTGCGCGCGATAGCCGAGGTCCACGTCTTCGGTGACCGTCGACGCATTCCAGCCGCCCAGTGCATCGACGCACTCCTTGCGCCACACACACGAGCTGCCGCTCAGCGAAGCCATGTCGCCGTCCTCGCTCAGCCCTACCGTCACGTACTGCTGGTGACCCATTTCCATGGCCTGGAAGCGCGTCAAAAACGACGCGTCGCGATTCTCGTAGCCGATACCGGTCTGAAGGAAACCGAGCTTCGGATCGGTGAAGCACGGAATGGTCTTCAGCAGGAAATCCGCCGGCGGCACGAAGTCCGCATCGAAGATCGCAAAGAACTCGCCGCACGACTGCTGGATGCCGTTGACCAGATTGCCGGCCTTGTAGCCCGTTCGCGACTGGCGCTTGACGAGCCGGATGTTGATTCCGTCGGCGGCGTAGCGATCGACTTTGGCCCGTGCCAGTTTCGTCGTCGCATCCGACGAGTCGTCGAGCACCAGGATCTCGATCTCGTTCGGCGGATAGGTCAGCCGGCAGGCCGCGTCGATCAGCCGCTCGACCACCTCGGACTCGTTGCAGATCGGCAGCAGCACACTGACCCGAGGATGAAACCCGTTTTCGGAAATCCGGACGGGCTGCGCCAGGTCGGTCAGCTTGCGCCGTTCGACCTTGCGCGAAATCAGCAGCACGCGCAGTTCGAGCAGCACGTACAGCGCAAAGTAGAGCACCACCAGCAGAAACACCAGCTGGGCAGCATAGGAAAGCAGCGCGAGCATCGTGACCGCTTCTCCTCAGATCTTCACGACGGCGAAGATTTCCTCCAGCCGGTGCGCCCACGTATGGTTTTGTCGTACGTAGCGTGCGCCTGCCTCGGCCCGGTCCAGATCGTCCTGCGACGGACCGTGCCGAAGCCGCGAAAATAACTCCCGCGCCTCGTCAGGCGTATCGATCACGTGGCAGAACCCGCGGAAGTACCGGTCGACCGAGCGGCTCGCGTTGGTCACGGCGATGCCGCCGCACGCGAGGATTTCGACCAGGCGCCGCGAGAACATCGTCTCGGAGCCCGTCACGGAATTCACGTTGATCGAGATCGCATGGGATTTGTACACATGCGCCGTTTCCCGATGCGGCACCTTGCCATGCACGCGCAGCCCGCTCTTCTTCGGATAGCGAAACTCGAAGAAGCGCGACAGGCGATCGTGATTGCGGTCGAATACGTTGAGCGGCAGATTGCTCTGCTCGCAGGCGTCGAACACCATGTCGAGAAAGCGGCGGCGTTCGTTCAGGATGCGCCGGTAATAGCTGCCCGTGAAGCACGCCTCGTTGCGCACGAAATTGAAGCCCGAGAAGTTGTGTGACGCCGGCTGATACGGCATCACGAGCGTATTCACCGGCACATGCGCGGGCACCTGCTGCCGATACCGATCGAGACACTCCTCGTCGGTCGTGAATACGTAGTCGAATACCTTCGCCACGTCGACGAACGTGTCGAAGAACGCGCCGTCGTCCTTGTTCCAGAATACGGTCGGCACACCCGCGCGCCTGGCGAAGTCGACCAGGCGAAAGATCGCCGTCGGCTTGCCCAGGCGCATCGGCAGCGACTGTCGCGCCAGCTCGTAGCGCCAGCTTCCGTCCACGCCATGAAACGCCGATTCCACGAACACGAGATCGGGCTTCCAGTTGCCGATCACGTCCGCGTAGTTGGCAGGCGTCATGGTGCGCACGCGGCATTCCGCCGACAGGCAATCCGCCGTGAAGTAATCCGTGACGAGCGCGATCTTCAGGCGCCCGAAGCGCCCGGCCTGCGCCACGTCCTCCGCAACCGTCGGGTAGTCGTAGACCAACGAACCCAGTTTTCTAATGACCCTGCCGACCATTTAACCCCTCACCCTGCGACATTGGCAGTGCGTTCATGACAAATTCGCGCCAGCGGCGCTGCGTGGCCGCGTATTCTCTCGCCTGGCCGCGCAACGCCGCGAGCGTGCCGCGATCGGACAGCGCCGCATCGATGACCCGCGCCAGGTCGACCGCATCGCCGGCCTTGAAAAACCAGCCGGCCGGACTCGGGCCCAGTTCGTCGCGAAACACCGGCAAATCCGGCACGATCACCGGCTTGCCCATCGCGAGCGCCTCCACGAGTTTGATCGGCGGCACGATCTCGCAAACCTTGAACGGTTTGCGAGGAATGCACACCAGCGCGCAACGGCCGAGCGTCCTGCGCGCCTGCTCGGGCGACGCCCGGCCCAGAAAGCGAACCTGCTCCGCCAATCCGAGGCGTCGGACCTGTGCCTCCAGCGCCGGCCGTGCCTCGCCTTCTCCGACGATCTCGACCCGCACCGTGCGCCCTTCCCCGATCAACCGCCCGACCGCATCGATCAACGTATCGAGCCCTTCATAGCCGATCAGCGAACCCGCATAGCCGATCGTGTCCGCGTCGATCTCCTCGGGTTTCGACGGCGTAAACCGCTCGGGGTCCACGCAATTCGGCAGCAGATGCATCCGCTCGCCGGCAATCCCCCAGCGGTCCCGCGCGAACCGCCCCAGCTGCGCCGAGATCACGAACAGCTTGTCCGCGTGACGGGCCACCAGGCCCTCCAGTTGCAGCCCCTGCGCGAACCCCTGGCGCCCTTCGTATTCCGGCATGCGCGAGATGCGCGTCAACTCCCACAACCCGCGCATCTCGTACTGGAACGGGATGCCCAGTTGCCGCGCCGCCAGCAGGGCCGGCAGCGCGTTCACGTGATTCGACGCCGCGTGGATCACGGACACGCGATGCTGCATGGCCACGCGCGCGATGACCGGCGCTGCCTGCAACGCATACATCAGCACCGGCCGGTTGTTCAACGGTGCGCTCGCATGCAGATACCGGACCTCGCTGACCTGCGTGTCGCTTCCCGCGACATCCATCAGGCGATCCACGCGATCGCCGGGATAACCGGGCCGCGTCAGCGGATGCACGCGACCGCCCGCAGCGGCCAAGGCGCGAACGACTTCGTGCGTGCGCGTCGTATAGCCGCTCGTGTGATACGGCAACGCGCTAGCCGCCACGTACAGCATGCTGTCCGGATCACCGACGAACGGCACGCCGCGCGAACGCTGCTTCACCTTGCGCTCGAGCACATGCGCCGTCAGTCGACGGCTCATCGCGAGAAGCGGCTCGGTCAACGCCGTCTGCAACGAATCGAGCATCGTGCTCATGCTTTCACCGCCCCGGCCGCCTTCAGTTCGGCATGGGCGAGATCAGTCGTATGCGTGGTCCGGATCTTTCCTCGGGCCTGCAGGTCCAGGAATTCCGCCGTGGTGATCACGTCGTAGTCCTTCGTCAGCCGCGACAGCAGCTTCCGGTAGCCTTCGACACGCTGGTCGTCCCGGTAGGTCGCGTGGCCGTTTTCGTCCCAATACAGCAGCGACCACGAATGGAGCAGGAAGATCGAGAACGTCGGACTGCCGCTGAACGCGTCGAGCAGCAGCTTGCCCCACCACGGACGGAACCGGAAATACGGCGACTCAGGGTAAGTCAGGCGTGCCCACCATTCTTCCTTGCCCACCTTCGGCAGGATTTTCTTTTCCGTCATCGGCACCTCGATCACGCCGTTCGACCACTGGAACGGCAGATTCGTGGGCTCGCTGTAATTGCACTGCCCGGCATGAACGGCGCACAGGGAATTGTTGAACGACAGTTGTACGCCGGTGGACTTCAGCGCCCGGATCGTCGACGCGTTCCAGCGGAACGAACCTGCACGGTGCGCCAGCACCGGCTTGCCCGTTTCCGCCGAAATCAGCCCGCCGAAGTGGCGAATCACGAACTCCGCGCGCGCATCGTCCGTGTATTGGTTCATGTATTGCGGACGCCGCGCGAGGCCGTGCTCGGCCCAGAACGCGTCCGGCAGGTATTCGGGATGCGTGTGCAGTTGCACGTCCTGCCCTGCGGCATCCAGTCGGCGCACGACGTCCTTCGTCTCGTCGAGATACGCATATGCGCCGCACTGGTCCACGAAGAACACGTGCTTGACGCCGAACTCGTCGCCGATGGAAGCCATTTCACCGACCCCCGCCCGCCCCTTTTCGTGCACACCCCACATCAGCCGTTTGACGTGATCCTCCGTGGCGCGCTTGGGCAGCGCCTCGGTATCCACCGTCAACATGGCATAGCGATTTCTATCCATCATGTTCAGTTCACTTCCACCAGTGCCTTCCAGTCGGCGTCGTTGGCCTGCGCCGCGGCCGGCGGAACGATCCGCGCATCGCGATAGCGCCACGCAAGGTACGCGCGCTTTCTCTCGCGATAGGAACGGTCCTCACCGCTCAATTCCGGCAGGTATTCCACCAGCCAGCCCAGCCGCGAATAGAAGGCGAAATCGGCCACGTCGGTCACCAGTACCGGCGCCAGCGCATCGTTACCTCTCAGCCGCGCGGAAAATCCTTCGCACGCACGGCGCAGTGCATCGCGCTCCGTACCCGGCGCCCAGATCAGCAGCGTGTTCGCTTCGGCCGTAACCGGTGCGTGCTTCAGGGTCGACAGCCACGGATATTTCGTCACGTGAGGCGGAATCACGCCCAACGTGGCCAGCAAGCGCCTGGCACCGCGCCACGCGCGCTCCTTCAGCGTGGCAGGCGGTTTCCCGGCGAGCAGGTCGTGGCGCGTCAGCAACGTCCAGTCGGGCTTCGCCGCCAACGCACGCAACTCACGCCTCAAGGTCCGGGTTTGGTCGATGATGCTCAATGCGTTCGCCTCTTGTCAGCAATCCTGGCGATGATCTCGTCCGCCGCGAGCGACGCGCCGTTCATCGGCACCGCGCACTGCGCCGGTCCTGCATCGGGCAACAGGCCCAGCAGCGCGTCGACGGCCGTCTTGCGCTCCTGTTCAGTCTCGCACGCCGAAACGACAGCCGGCATCACGTCGGCGACCATCAGTGCGCGACGCACCTGATCGTCCACCAGTTGTGCGTTGGGCACCAGCAGCGCGGGAACGCCCGACTGCACAAGTTCGCAGCAGGTGTTGTAGCCCGCTGCGCCGACAAATGCATCGAACGCACGCAGATAGCGCGCCAACGGATAGACCGAGACCGGCAACACGCCGGCCGGCAATTCGACGTCACGCACCGAAATGGGCGCACGCGCCCAGACCACCTGGAAACCGGCCGCCTCGAAGGAGGCGATCAGTCCGTGCCCGATTCCGGCGACATCCTTCAGATTGCCCGGGCCGAGCGAAAAGAGGACGAAGCGGCCCGCCTGCGGCAGGCCAAGCGCATCTCTCGCCGCTCCTCGGTCGAGCAACTCGTCGTCCTCCAGCAGGCAGACCGGCGGAACCGTCAGCCGCGTGCCGCCGTTCGTCAGGGACGCGCGTGCTTCGGTCGCACCCAGTTCACCGGGCTGGATCACGAGATCGAACAACGATTCGTCCACCGGCACCGCCTTGGTATCGGCTTTGAGCAGCCCGCGATTGGACCACACGAGGACGGGCGATCCATACATTTCGCAGGCCGTCAGCAAACCCTTGAACGGCCACGTGCCGTCGAATACGACCGCATCCGGACGTACCCGCTCCAGCATCAGGCCCAATCGGACGGCCAGTTCACTGTTCCAGCCGAACGTCGAACTCGACGACCAGTAATGCGAAACGAAGTAGTCCGCTTCGAATCCCATCTCCTCGATGATTTCGATCGCCGACGCCAGCGAAAAGAAATACGGGCGAGCGCGGCCCCGCAGGCGACGCGCGTATGCGAGGCAACGGTTCAGGTGGCCCATGCCCGAGCCGTTCACGTTGAAGAACAGGATGCGCGGCAACGCGCTCGCCGCGCCTACCGCGTGACCGGACTGCTGGTCGATCATGCGTCCCCGCCGAACAGGTCGCGCGTGTAGACCTTGGCTGCGACGTCGGTCAGATCGTCGGTCAGCCGGTTTGCAACGATCACGTCGGCGGAGTGCTTGAATTCGGCCAGATCGTGCACGACCGACGAATTGAAGAACGTCGATTCGTGCAATGCCGGCTCGTAGACGATGACCTCGACGCCCTTGGCCTTGATACGCTTCATGACGCCCTGGATGCTCGACGCGCGGAAATTGTCGGACCCCGCCTTCATCACGAGACGGTAAATGCCGACAACCTTCGGCTTGCGCTTGAGAATGCTTTCGGCGATGAAGTCCTTGCGCGTGCTGTTCGACTCGACGATCGCGCGGATCAGGTTCTGCGGCACGTCGCGATAGTTGGCCAGCAGCTGCTTCGTGTCCTTCGGCAGACAGTAGCCGCCGTAGCCGAAGCTCGGGTTGTTGTAGTGCGCGCCGATGCGTGGATCGAGACAGACGCCGTCGACGATCTGATGCGTATCGAGACCGTGCTGCGCGGCGTAGGTGTCCAGTTCGTTGAAATACGCCACGCGCATCGCCAGATACGTATTCGCGAAGAGCTTGATCGCCTCGGCTTCCGTGCTGCCGGTGAACAGCGTCGGAATGTCCTGCTTGATCGCCCCCTGCTTCAGCAGATCGGCGAACGCCTCGGCTCGCCGCGAACGCTCGCCGATCACGATCCGCGAAGGGTGCAGGTTGTCGTACAGCGCCTTGCCTTCGCGAAGGAATTCCGGCGAGAAGATCAGGTTGTCGGCGCCGAGTGCCGCACGCGTGCGCTCGGTGTAGCCGACCGGAATGGTCGATTTGATCACCATTACCGCGCGCGGGTTGATCGCCATCACGTCGCGGATGACGACCTCGATCGAGCGGGTGTTGAAGTAGTTCGTATCCGGATCGTAGTCGGTCGGCGTGGCGATCACCACGTAGTCGGCCCCGGCGTACGCGTCTTCCTTGTCCAGGGTCGCGCGGAAGTTCAGATCCTTGTGGCGCAGGTAGTCCTCGATCTCGGCATCCTCGATCGGCGACTCCTTGCGGTTGAGCATCGCCACCTTCTCGGGGACGATGTCCAGAGCAACGACTTCATTGTGCTGCGACAGCAGGACGGCGTTGGACAGGCCGACGTAGCCTGTGCCGGCGATAGCGATTTTCATGCAAACATCTCTCAGACAGATAAAGAAATCCGCTGCCTTCCTTCCGGCCAGGACAAGCGCACCCATAGGCGATCCGTGCCACGAAAAGCAACTTCATTCCATTGCAAACATCCCCCAAACGGCCGAGGCCAATGGGCCGTCGTCCAGGGGAAGTCTGTTCAAATTCAGCGGTGCCCGAAATTGCGTTTCAATGCCGCGCTTTCAGAGCCAGGCTCCAGTGCCAACAGGATCAAACCGATCACATCGTCACACTCAACCGCGAAACGGGAGCCCTCTGACATGCGGCAACGCACTAGCTTCCGTGACATGATCCGCAACCTCCACAATCCGTGGCCGCTTCACTCGCTAGTTCGAGGCGTCACTTGACGTCCGAATCAGTTTCAACACCAGATCAGAGACGAAGTTACACGGCACCTCAGACTTGCAGTCCCTCGGGCGATCTCTATTGTCCGCAGGTAAGCTAAACCACGAAATCGCATAATTGGCGTCGGCGCTATCAGGTGCCGCGTCCCCAATGGCGACGGGACGAATATTCAGCTCGGCGCCCTTCGGGGCCTGACGATCCTTGATGGCAATTGTCGGCGCCCATACGCTTGCACCAAGCACTTGTCGAGCCTTGAGTGAATCGTCATCGTACACAAACGTCTTCGTACCGATATCCCGTTGATGAACCTGTTCGATCAGGCGACCGTTTCTCATCTTCACGCCTGAGAAATTGATCTCACTCGGAATCGTCCCGCCGCCCCTCGGGTCCCACCGATAGGTCCATTGGGTCGCTGGCACTGACTTCCACCCGTTGTTTTCTCGTCTGGCGTGGAACAACTGTGTAGCACCGGTCGAATCGAATTTCAGGTATGAGATGACCGGGCGGCCTGTTGCATCGAATCCGATCCGCACATTGTTGATCAGTCCGCTACCCTTCGGAATGGCGTCCACAACCTCAGCTGTGGCTGGCGTAATAGGCAATGGTACAACCTCTCCTCGACTATTCCTCCAGGTGCGCAGATCAGAGCTCTTCGCATAACTGACGTTAAAGTTGGTTTCGACTCTGTAGGTCTCCCGCCAAACCCAAGCTACGTGGAAGAAGCCGTCCGGCCCTAACTGGTAATCCGAATGGTACGCGTTGACTGTGCTCTTTCCCGAGTTCGGAGCGAAGATCGGCTGGTCTGTCCAGCGGACCCACCGCGAACCTTCCAGCCGGTTGATCAATTCAATACCGTTGCCACTCCGGCCAGATCGGTATGAATATCCGAGCGCCCCATCAGCGAAGCGAAAAAAATACGGATAGGTTGTTCGGGCCTCGTCCGTTCCGGTCATCGGTCGTAGCGCATCAAGTCCAGTCAATCGATCCGGGCCGTCTGTTCGGGCATAAATCAACGGAGACACATGCATATTCCCCGATACATGCAGTCGGTTCTTGTCGTCCAGCACGAGAGAAATATAGTTGTGCTCGTCCCATCCCTCGAAGCGAGACGGAACCCTGACTTTCTCCTTGTCACCGGTGCATTTATTGATTTGCGCAACGGTGAGCCAGCGATCAGCGTCGTAGTAGGCAACGTAGACGAATTTCTTGCTTTCGAGCGAAGCGAACTCGACGTGCGCGCTCCCCCAGACCTGATCGATCGGCAGTTCTCGCGGCAGACCCTTGCAAGTATCGATGTCGCCGCCCGCAAACGACGAGGTTGAAAAAGCCATCGCCGCTGCAACAGCAAGACATTCGATCAAATATCTCGGCATCTCAACCCCTCTTTTGAGCAAAATCCACTTTTTCCATCGTTCAAGAACTCTTCAAACTGACGCTACAAATTTCGCAAGAGTTCCACTCACCACCCCAGCGACTTGCCTGTACCGATCCTTGCGTTTCCTACATTTGACTAAGTTCCGCAGCTCTCACATCGTATTCACGAACCGCCGCCTGAACAGCGCTATGCAGATCTTTGATTGCAGAAGACGAGAATGCTTCCCGAACTCGCCCCGGATAATCAGGATGCAATTTTTCGAGCGCGGCATTACCTTCGGCAACCAACTTGGCTTTCTCACCCTTGAAGCTGGCAGTTCGTACGTGGAATACGAACGACCACGGAGACAGAAGATTTTTATAACCAGCCTTCAGTCCACGCATGCAGAAGTCATTTTCCTCTCCATAGCCTCGCGGAAATGCTTCCTCATCAAATGCTCCAATCTTGTCGACAAGTTCCCGCTTGATATACATACAGAAGCCATTGCCGGTCGGAAGTTCAATCGGATCTTTAGGCGTACTCCCCGACAGAACCACGGACGCATATTCGTCATACGACATGCTGTCCGGTTTCGGATTCGCTCGGCCTGGAACAGGAAACGAAAATGCGCCTGCGTTGTCACTCATTGCAGTCACCGTGCCGACCGAGTCGGGCCCATACGCTGCGATTCTCAGTCCAAGTAACCAATTCGACGTCACCACCGTATCGCTGTTCAACAGAACGACGTCATCCGTACCGGCGAGCTTCAGCCCTCTATTGACCGTTTTCGTATAACCGATGTTTCGCTCGTTACGAACGACGGTCACATTGCCCACGCCGTCGAATTTCGAGAGAGCGGGAAACACTTGCTGATCCGGACTTCCATCATCGATAACGAGCAAGCGCGTATGTTGCGGGTCCGTATTTGCGATGACGCTTTCGATGCACGCTATCGACTCGTTCAGTGCGTTATATACAGGAACGATTACCGTGACATCCCGACTAACTGCGTGTGACGGAAAACGCCCGTATCTTTCCGTCGCGAGCTTGAGCATCTGCTTGGCTTGGTCTGCAGCCCGCGATACTTCATTCACGACCTGCTCTCGTCGGAGAATTTTCGAGAACGCCTTGCCGAGGTTGCCTTGAAGCGTTGCAGGGGTGTATTTCTCGAGGACAAATTGCCGCCCTGCCTCGCCGAAGGTGTCTATCAGTGCCGGGTTCGCACAGAGCGCCCTGACCTTCTGTGCAACCTGTGCAACATCCCGATATGGAACCAAGAATCCTGTTTTCCCAGATTGGACGAGCTCGCCCAATGCACCCCAGTCGTACGCGATAACGGGGCGTCCTGCCGATAGCGCTTCGGCTACCGTTCGTCCGAACGATTCGGCAAACAACGACAGGTTGAGGACCACATTGACACCCACTAGCGCCTCACGAGGCGTTTGTTTGTATCCTGCAAAAACCACATTTCGTGGAATCCGTCCACTCTCCTGAAGCGCCATGAGCTCGCTTATTTCCTTTCGCTCTGGCCCAACCAACCAGAATCTCGCCGCCGGGGCGATTCTTTCGCAAATTCGAGCCACCTCGACAAGATCATAGATCCCCTTTTTCGGGATATTGCTGCTGATCAGCGCGAATGTGATCTCCCCCGGATAAATGGGGTTGGGCACATCAAGGCACGTCAGATCGACGACGTTTGGTGCTACAAACGTGCGATCCGGGTGTCCCAGCGCCTGAGCAGTCGTCCTCGAGTTCGCCACGACGTAGTCGGCGCTCGCATACACGTGGCGGGCGATGTCCTCGGGCGACATCCCGATAGCCTTCGAAAGATGCTCATCATTCGAAATCATTTCCCGCACGTGAACGACGCTGGGCACGCCACACTCCCGAGCAGCGAGCAACGGCTCCCGGATAACGATCGTGTTGACGTAGACGGCATCGATCGAATGCTTTTTAACGATGGCAGAGAATCGTTCCACGGCAGATCGCGACATCGGTACTTCTTTTTGCCAGTGGTGATACTCGAAAACATATAGCGCATGGACGTACTGTAGAACCTCTGCCAGATACTCCTCATTGCCGAAACCCGGAAAGGTTGCAACGACGTTGAAACCGCATCCGTTCAATGCGACGAGCATATCCAGGAAGCTTCGCTCACCTCCGAACAACTGCGTTCCGGCCGCGTGCGCACACAGGAGCAGCCACGGCGCATCCGGCCGGATCGACCGCTTTCCGCCGACAAACGTATCTCGCTTAGGCACAACAGCGTCACCCGATACGTCCGTAATAGGCCAGGACACGGCGTGCTCCCGGTCAAGGGTGGTCCGTGTCTCGGCGCGAGCGACCACAGGACGATAGACCGCAATACCCCTCTCCAGATTTCTTTCCGAATCGACTCGCCACTCCTTCACGACGTACCCATCCTCCGCATAGTAGGAGAAGTCGTCAGGCGTGTGCTTTTCCGACCATCGCGCAATAAATTTTGCTCGATTGTGCGCAATATATTTTCCGCGGCCGGGCGTCTTGCCTTCATAGTGAATCACCGTGGCGTCTGCGGCGTACCAACAATGTCCATGAAAGCGCTCTCTGAGCCTGAGGCATAGATCGATGTCCTCTTGCCCGTTGATGAATACAGGATCGAATCCTTCGATTTCCGCAAAATCCTCGCTGCGCAGCGCTATACAGGCAGCCGTAATGGCCTGGAACGGCCGACTCTTGTTGATGCACTCGGCATCCCCCGGAAATTCCACGTATATCGGATAGCCGAGGGCACTCCATCGCGAAAACACCACCCCGCCACATTGCAGCGTTCCGTCCGGGAACAGGAGCTTGGGCTGGACGGCCATGACCTTTGCATCCGCAAGGGGCTGTACCAATTTTTCCAGCCATCCATTCGTGACCGTCGTATCGTTGTTCAGAAACACGACTGACTTCCCGCTTGCGTGCGCAAAGCCGACGTTGCAGCCAAGGGCAAAATTCAGGTTCTCCCAATTTCGCACGACTTTGACCCGCGTACCGCTCTTGAGCTTTTCGACCTGCGCCGCCGTAACTGGGTCGCTGCCATTGTCGACGAGAATGACTTCCCATGACAGCGTAGAATCCGCGTCCAATATCGATTGCACGCATTTCACGGTGAGCTCGGGTTGGCCATACACAGGAATCACGATAGACACGTCGAGCGTGCGAGGCTTCCGAGATTCCGCGGCGAGCCGATTCCAGTCGATCAGCGTCCTGTTCAGTACTTCGAACCGAAACTGCGGCTCCCTCTCAGGCTCGCTGAACAGCAACCTGCCCTCTCGCGCACCGCTGGACAGATAATGGAACAACGGCTCAACCCTGTGTCGCCTGACATCCTGATTCTGAGACAGATATTGTGTCGGACTGAATGACTTGACCGGACGCTTTCCGCTGAAGCAACCGATCAGAATGTAATGCGCCAACGCATCGACATCCATCGGCAGTTCTTCGGAATACTGAAATCTGTAAAGCGCTTCGTCAAAGACCCCCGCCTTCCGGATCGCGTCCACATATCGCGCAAGACTAGCTCGATGCGCAAGAGCGGCACCTACGTCAGCCTTGCCGACGAAAGCGGAATTGTTCGTCAACTGAAGCGTGCAATTTCCTTCGCCGCTGCTCGAGCCGTGCAGCAGGCCGACGCTGCCTCCGTAAATGGTCGGCAGTAGTCCAAATGCGCGCTCTAATGCGTGTTCGAGTTTTCCGTCCTTATTATTCGCAGCCTGCTGGTCCGCGATATGAAAGGTTGCATACTCGCAAATTTTTTCGAGCAGTTCGGGGCGAACCCAAAACATCGTTCCAGCAAAAAATCCCCAGTCCGTCTCGGGAATGTCCCTCCCGTAGCTCTCCCTCAAGATGCGCGAAACGTTCGTCTTGTTCTCGTACATCAGTCTGGGCGCCGATTGATACAGCATCGCTGGTCCTGCCAGGCAGAGTTCCGGATGCTCATCGAATGCGCGAACCACAGAGGAAAAGGAGTCGTCGGAACCCAGCAAGCTGTCGAGCATCACATTTCGCCACACCACCGCAGATTCGTCATAGCCGCGCTTGGTGTGAATCTTGCACACAGCCATGTATCGCTCGTTGATCAACGTAGGAATCACCGAGAGAAATGGAAGGATGTCCATCCCGCGATTGGGACCAAAGGCGAATCGCGCATTCGGGAAACTGCGAAGAACATTTTCGTGCGCGCTCGACGCGAGTTCAACAGGCGCCGTCACAAAAAGGTCGAAAGCGGTACCGATTCGCTCCAATCGCCCACAAATTTCCGGCCAGATCTCCGGATAAAAATAGTGGACGACGACGGCAATTCGACCGGACACGCCACTGCGCCCTGCGTTCGCCCACGGACGAGCGCCTGCCGATCCAGCGGCGCCCCCAGTCGCAAGCTGGCGTGCGTCTACACCTCCCCGGTCATTCGTTGTCTCAGATCCCGGATGGCGTGCGTCTGCGGTGTTCAACAGGTATTGCAGCGTCTCGCGAACATTTGCGTCCAAGCTGTTGAGAAGGAGTTCACCGCCTTTCGACAGGGGTAAATTGCGGTATTGCTCGACAGCCTGACGCAGGCGAAGCACATTTGTGTCGTGGCCAAGCTCGGTATGAAAATAGGCACGCCCGGCCTCGCTCAAGCGGTCAGCAGTACCGGAATCACTCAATACCTGCCCCAGCTTGGCACTCAACGTTTCTGGCGTGACCGCCAGAAGCGCGCCTCGCGCAAAGACATCGACCAGCGCCTGGGTCTCGCTTGCCAGAACAGGCATGCCGACGGCCAACGCGTCAGAGAGCTTGGCCGGAATCTGACGCTGTGCAACAGCCGAACCGACATCCTGCAACAGAACGCAGACGTCCCCTACCGCAGCGATTTCTGGAGCACTTTCGATGGGTTGATTGCCGATGAAAAGGTATTCGACACCGGCAATCGCTTGCAATCTCGCCTTCAGTGCCGCATCGGAGAATTCGCCGACTATGACGAACACCAAGTCATTCCGCTTGAGTGCCGCTATGGCCTCGGCTGTTTCAAGCAACCCCTTGTGCGTCCTCGGCGTACCGAAAAACAGTACGACCTTCTTCTCTTGCGGCACACCGTGCTTTTCCCGGCACTTTCGCTTGAACTCCGGAGATGCATCAAAGAGCTTTTCATTCCGCGCATGCTGAATGACTTGACCGCCGTAGCGCTGCTTGAGAACGGTGTTCGAAACAGTAACGCCGTCGAAAGATTCTGCAAGCCCGACGGCCAGACGCGTCCAGTTCTTCCCCGCAAGGTCTGCTAGAGCAGGCAGTTGATGGTGTTTCTGGATGTATTCGTCAATGCCGACAGACGCGTCGTCGCCAAAAAAGGCAAGTTCGTCGTCGTCGACGTCAACGATGACCTTGGCACCCCAAATCAGCTTGTAGAGAATCCCCAGGAAGATATTCGGGGCTCGCGGCTTGGACAGATGCACGATGTCGCAAGGATGGTCCGCAACCAGTTCGATCGCCTGATCGATATAGCGCGACTCGTCGTCCGCCACGAAGCAGTGCTTCGCGATCCGACTTCCTCGAATAGGCTCCCAGATCTGTCGCCCGTACTTCGGAAATATGCTGCCGACGATTTCCACGTCCGCGAAGTCTTCGTACAACATTGCCAGCGTGTACGCACGCCCGGCGGGATTGCGCCCGAGATCCCAACCACACACGCCTACACGCGGTTTTTTGACACATTGGCGCTCTCTCAGGTACTTCCTCCGCGCCAAAACGAAATTCGCCGAGATGTGCTTGGCCAACCCCGGAGCCTTGAGCAACACCCGTGCGTAGTGGCGAATAGCGTCTTCGAAGTTTCCCGCCCGCATCGATGCGTTGCCAAGTGCGAGAGACGTATCCAGATTTTTCATATTTTTTTGGACTTAGTTTTTAAATTTGAATTGAATGTCCAGCAGTGTGACGGGCCCATTCGTCTGCCGCCAGCCGATGTCATGACTGGGTTGCTCGTTGTACTGCAGCAACATACTCAATACGTTTTCCTGCTCCCACCGCAATCGGTCGATTACGGGTTCCGCGAACCCGAGATCCTCATCCCACAGAACCCGGGTGTTGTCTTGATGCCAGGTGTACTCGGGGGCGGCCAGTACTGTCGCAACCATTCTTCCGTCGCTGTGATCTCCGCGAGTAATGATGTACGCGTTGTCCAGGCGGTCGATAACGATTTCCGGCCGACTGATCGGGATCTGCAGCGTTCCACCACCTTGCAACGCAAATGGCTCAACGCGTTGCGATACGATCTGGTGATGCCATTGCTTACCGTCGTACCGCAAGTGTTGATACTGCGGGATGCCGTTTGAATCATCGGCATAAAAAACGATATGCGGACGATTGCAGCTATCGAGCGCCATGCTGCATTGATTAATGAGGTTGCTGCCCGGAGACACCGGATGAACCGTTTCAGCATTTACCGGCGTAATCGGAAGCTGGTAGCCTCGCCCTTTGGACGTTACCCAACTGACCCCATTGTCTAGCGAGCAGGCGTAGCCGATATTGATGTTGTTGACTCGCTCCTCCACACCGAGCGTATGTGTACGCCAGACAAAGCTCAGGTGAAGGCTGCCGTTCCGACCGATAGCCGGGTGGTTCCAATAGGCGTTACTGGTCCACGGTTTCGACTCGCTACCGCTCAAAACAGGTGTCGGATGGTCCGTCCAACCCGCGGATGCCTCGTCGTAGGTCTTGAGACGCGCGGTGCCATTGTTGTGTACGCCATCGCGATATAGCAGCGTCAACGGAAAGCCATGATGCGGCTGCATGAAAGTCGGGTAGGTTACCTTCGTTTCAGCCTCTCCAGTCATGGGCAGTTCGTCGGTCCAACTCGATATATCGTTGGGTCGAGTGCTTCTGCGATATCGCAACTGCGTAGCGTGGTGATCGTAACAAATGTGCAGATGGTCAGCGCGATCGATACCGAGACTGATGCTGTTGTGAGCGTCTGCCAAATTGTATTCACCATACAGGTCAAACGTCTGCAGATCATCTGTCTCCAGATCACGGCGCACGACGCGCAGCGTATGCGCATCGACATAAAAGGCCGTGATTTGCTTTCCCTGATGAGTCAGAACACCGTGGTGGCGAAAGATAACCGTATTGATCGTATTTCCGGCCCAAGCATCACCTAGATCGAACTCAGCCAGCTTGACGACATGAAAACGTCGTGTGGATGAGTGCGAGAAAGGTCGATCCGATCGCGCAACGCTTTCCAGCTCTCTGTCAAGATGACCGGGCGCTACGCCAAGTTCGCTGCACTGCTGGTGGATTCGTGCCTTGGTCAATAGCGATCGGTCGGCCTCCGGTGTACCGACAGCAATGGAAGATTCGAAATGAGCGAGCGCCCGCGGCAGATTACCGGCCACAGCGGCGGCACGCCCCAAGCTGTTATGAACGCCTGCTGCAAGAATCTGGCAAAGGACCTTCTGGCTGATCCCCCAATCCTGGGCGAGTCGAATGAACTGTTTGGCTTCGGCGATTTGCCCGGTTT
The DNA here is from genome assembly GCF_003853795.1 of Burkholderia sp. Bp8991. Classification (NCBI taxonomy): domain Bacteria; kingdom Pseudomonadati; phylum Pseudomonadota; class Betaproteobacteria; order Burkholderiales; family Burkholderiaceae; genus Burkholderia; species Burkholderia sp. Bp8991. Next base: position 45,056 of record NZ_QTQJ01000018.1, read on the forward strand.
GCAGGCGGCCTGCCGCTGCAAGCAGGGCCAGCTTGGCTCGATCCGGATGGTGCTGCAAGACACCGCGCCCGAGTTGGGCGAGGCTGTGCCAGTCGCCGAACTGCCATTGCGTGCGCGCACGCTCCAGCAGATTCTCGTCGTAAGGAACAACGGCGGAATCGATCTCGACTACCGTGACGGGCTGTGCAGATTCCTTCGCCGCCGTCGTATAGCGAACGGACGCGGATTTCTTTCTCATAACCCGGACTCTCGAAGCAGAATATCCTTGATCAGGTCGAGTTGAGCTTCGGCCCGAACCATCTCCTCTTGCACAATCTTCTGACGCGCCGCCAGCTCCGCCTCGTACACCTGACGACTTTGAATCAGTTGTTCCAATACGTTGACTCGCGCGAGGCGTTCAGTTGCCTGCCTGGCAGAGTCATTATGTTGCCCAGCGAGCACCGACTTCTCCTGCTCCAGCTGTGCCCTGGCTTGCTTCAAGGCTTCGATTTCGTGACTGCGTTCGGCCATCTGCTTAGCGGCCTCTTCGTACCGACCAGTGAGCGCTGCCTTATCCTGCTCCAGTTGTGCCTTGGCCTGCTTGAGAGATTCAACCTCTCGGCTGCGCTCTCCAGATTGCTTCGCGGCCTCTTCGTACTGCCTTGCCAGCAGGAGCTTGCTCTGCTCCAGTTGCGCCCTGGCTTGTTTCAGCAATTCGACCTCCTGATACCGCTCGGCAGCCTGCTGCGCAAGTTCCTGATGTCGGCTCGCAAGTGCCACCTTGTCCTGTTCCAGAAGTGCATTCGCCTGCTTCAGCGCTTCGACCTCACGACTTTGCTCGGCCGCTTGCTTCGCCGCTTCTTCTTGCTGCCCCACCAGCATCAGTTTGTCCTGCTCCAACCGGGCGTTGGCAGTTTGCAGCGCTTCGACCTCCTGACTGCGCTCGGCCACCTGTCTAGTAGCGTCATCATGCTGGCCGATCAGGGCCGCTCGGTCTTGTTCCAATTGCGCATTGGCCTGTTTTAACGCATCGACTTCCCGGGCACGTTCAACCGACTGCTTGGTCGCATCTTCACGTTGTCTCGCCAGCGTCGCCTTGTCCCGCTCCAACTGCGTTGCGAGTTGCTTGAGTGAGTCGATCTCGCGGCTACGCTCGACCATCTGCTTCGCGGCCTCCTCACGTTGAGCCACCAGCTTCGCCTTGTCCTGCTCAAGCTGCACGTTAAGTTGTTTCAGCGTGTCGATCTCGCGGCTACGCTCGACCATTCGCTGCGTCGCTTCTTCGCGCTGCTGCGCGAGTACCAGCCCTTCTTGCTCCAGTTGAGTGTTGGCACTCTTCAACGCATTGGTTTCCTGAACACGTTCAGCGACTTGCTTCGCGACATCTTCATGCCGCCCCATCAAGACCGCATGGTCCTCTACCAATTGCATGTTGACCTGTTTCAATGCATCGACTTCACTGCCGCGCTCAGCCAGCAGTTTCTCGGCCGCCTGATGCAGACCGGCCAAAGTCGTCTTGTCCTGCTCAAGCTGCGCGTTGAGTCGCCTCAGTGCTTCGACTTCGCGGTCGCGCTCGGACGCATGCTTCGCTGCAGCATCGTGCAAATCGGCCAGTACAATCTTGTCTTTCTTGAGCTGCGCCATGATGCGCTCCAGCGCATCGACTTTCCGCATCTGCTCAGTCGCCTGTTTTGCGACCTTTGCGTACCGCATCTCCAGCGCCGACTTTTCCTGCTTGAGTTGCACCTTGGCTTGCTTCAGCACTTCGACCGCACGAGTACGGTCCGCCGCTTGCTTTGCAGCCTCGCGGTGCTGCCAAGTCAATGCCACCTGTTCTTGCCCAAACTGGGCGTTGGCTTGCTTCAGGCTCCTGATTTCCAGGGCATATTCATGCACCTGCCTAATGGCCTCGTCATGCCGGCCCGTAAGAGCCAATTGGTCCTGCTTGAATCGGGTATTGAGCTGCTTCAATTCCTCGACTTCGCTCGCCCGTTCACGAACCTGCCGAGCGACCTCTCCGTAGAGATCTGTCAACGACTGCTTGTCCTGTTCGAGCCGGGCGTTCGCCTGCTTGAGCGTCTCGTTTTCGTCGCGAAGCGAATCGAGCTGCTTCGATAGCTCGTCCCTTTCCTGTACCAGGCCGCTCAACTGACGCTCAATCTCGGCGCGGCGCTCCGAAAACCCGATCTTCTGCTTGGCCTCGCGCTGCAGCGCGTGCCGTGCCTCATGGCGCAATTGGGCAGCCTGCCGGCCTTCCGACTCGCTAAACTGAATGTCAGAAGGCAGGACGTCCAGCATGGCACTCGCTTCGATGACATCACCCGCTTCATGAAGTCGGAACGCGAGCCATTTCAATCGGTAAGGCTTCGGATCCAGTGCATACGCGCGACGTGCAGCTTCAGCCGCGCACAGGCGATCACCTTTCATCAGATACCGCGCCAACGCAGTGTATCCGTCGGCCTGCATGGCGGGCGAACTCGACGTCTGCGACATAAGCTTGTCGACCGCGTCGAAACTCCCCGCACCGTACGCGTCGATGATCTTGTCGAATCCTTTTCCACCGAGCGATTCCGGAGGTGTCTGCCGACTATATGACCGCCAGATCCTCCAGAGCTTTCCAGGCAACGTCGCAATCGAGCCCGGGGAATCCGCGCCCTCGATCAGCAAGTCCCCCAGCTTCGAATTCAATGCGTTGCGAGACTCGGTCTGATGGACTTGCCGCTGAACGTCCACCAACGCATGTAAACGCCGGCTTTCCGCCAACGCTTCGGGCAGTTCATCGTCCACCCAGCCCCAACCGGTCGCACCACCAGCTTGCGGCTCGGCTGCAAGGTCGCCCGAAAACGGCTTATTCTGCAGATGGTGATGCTCGAGCGCCTCCTGAACCTGATGGAGTTGCAGGAGTAACAGCTCGTTTTCTTCTCCCATCTCGTGGAGACGAGACTCGAGATCATCCTGAATATTCTGGTTCATTATCATTTATTTTGCGTTTTTCCAGACACCACGCGTGTCGACAAGCAATTGCCTGCCGCCAAGCTCGGGCTTCAAGTTTTTGAACTCTGCATGATCGACAAGCAGGACGAGGACGTGAGCCTCCGCAATCGCATCATCCAGTGCGGACAATGTTGCTCTTCCCGCTGCAAGCTCATCGGGTAACGTTTGAAGGTTCGGTTCCACGATCGCGATTTTTCCGCGATGGCAATTCGCGAGCGCCTGCGCAACTTCAAGGGCCGGGCTTTCGCGCAAATCGTCGATATCCGCCTTGTATGTGATACCGAGGCAAGCAACACAAATTTCCTCGGCCGGGACACCCGAACGGGACAGCACTTCGACAGCCTCACCGACCTTGCGAATAACCCAGTCCGGCTTCGCGTCGTTGACACTGCGTGCAGCACGGATAAGCGTCGCGTCCTGCGGTGCGCCGTCCACGATGAACCACGGGTCGACCGCAATGCAGTGCCCCCCCACCCCGCACCCCGGTTGCAAGATATTGACGCGGGGATGCCGGTTTGCCAGCTTGATCAGTTCCCAAACGTCGATACCTTGCTTGTCGCAAATCATCGACAGTTCATTCGCAAAGGCGATATTGACGTCACGGAAACTGTTTTCGGCGAGCTTGCACATTTCAGCAGTGCGAACATCCGTGACAATGCAGTCGCCTTGTACCACTAAGCTGTAAAGCGCAATCGCCGCCTTGGAGCAACTCGCGGTCATCCCGCCGATCACACGGTCGTTAACGACCAGTTCATGCACGATGCGGCCAGGTAAGACGCGCTCGGGACAGTGAGCGATCCGAATATCGGATGCTTCTCCAGTCTGTTGCGGAAAAGTAAGATCCGGGCGGATTTCTGCCAACCAGTTCGCCAGCAATTCGGTCGCACCGACCGACGATGTCGATTCGAGAATGACCAAGTTGCCCTTGGCCAGCACGGGCGCAATCGATTTGGCCGCAGCCTTGATGTAGCTCAAATCCGGCCTTCGGTCTGCCGTCAGCGGCGTCGGCACGGCAATGATGAACGCATCGGCAGGCTCGACGTGAGTCGTCGCGCGCAGGTAACCGGCACCCACCGCGGCGTGAACCAGAATGTCGAGTTCTGGTTCGACAATATGGATATTCCCTCGGTTAATGGTATCGACGACATGCGAAGACACATCGACGCCAATAACCCGAATCTTGCGCGACGCGAATAACGTAGCAGTCGGCAGGCCTATGTAGCCGAGGCCAATTATGGAAATCGTATTCAACATGCGTTCACCAAAATATCGCGGATGCGCTGGGCAGCATTGCCATCGCCGTAGGGGTTGGCCGCCCGGGCCATGGCGGCATATCCAATCGGATCGTCGAGAAGTCTGCACGCCTCCGAAACTATTGCCGCTTGGCTAGTGCCGACGATCCGCACCGTGCCGGCGGCCACCGCTTCCGGACGCTCCGTCGTCTCACGTGTCACAAGCACCGGCTTGCCCAAGGCCGGCGCCTCCTCCTGAATTCCACCCGAATCCGAAATCAGCAGCGTGGCTCTGTCCATCAGGTAAACAAAGGGCAGATAGTCCTGCGGCCCCATCAGATACACGCCCGGAACGTCGCCGAGAAGGCGATATACGGACTGTCGGACCCGAGGATTGAGATGGACCGGAAAGACGATTTCCACGTCGCCACGCCGGACAATTTCCCGCAATGCGTAGCACACGGAGTCGAGGCCACCGTCCAAATTCTCTCTGCGATGTCCGGTGACAAGAATCAAACGCTTCTTCGGATCGAGAAAACCGAAACGCGAATCAAGCTCGCTGCGCTGTGCAGTGTCGTCACGCATCTTTGCTGCCGTGGCCAGAAGGGCATCGATAACTGTATTTCCGGTTATGTGGATACTCGATTCAGCAATGCCTTCCCGCAGCAGATTGTCACGAGCGCTGGATGTCGGCGCGAAATGGTATTTGGCCAGAACGCTCGTCAACCTGCGATTTGCCTCCTCCGGCCAAGGAGCTAGCATGTCACCGGTCCGCAGACCGGCCTCGACGTGCCCGACTTCGATCTGTCGATAGTGTGCGGACAGAGCGGCGGCAAGCGTGGTCGACGTGTCTCCCTGCACCAGAACCAGATCCGGCCGAGCCTCACTCAATACGATGTCGAGGCCAGCCAGCGCTCTGCTCGTCATCCCGGTCAGCGTTTGATCCGGTGCCATGACGTCAAGATCGTAGTCGGGACAGATGCCGAAAAAATCGAGCATGGAGTCGAGCATCTGACGATGCTGTGCCGTTACGCAGACTTTCGTCTCGATCTCAGGTTCATTCCTCAGTACACCGACCAATGGTGCCATTTTTATCGCTTCTGGCCGGGTTCCAAGGATAATCAAGGCCCTCATTGAATCCCCCGAAACTCAATCTACGTGATCACGAATGATGCTTTCCAACAATTTCAAAACCCCAATCAAGGAGGTAGCAAGCAGCAGAGTCAGAAATGCGTTATAGAGTCGCTTCGGCTGCAATGGATAACTCGGTCTCGTTGGTGCTTGCAGGATTGAAACCATCTTGAGCGTGCGGGCTGCGTCCATCCGCCCTTTCTCAAGCGCCGAAAGCGCAGTTTTGTACAAGTCCTGTGCAAAACTCACCTGCATCTGTAGGCGCTGGAACTCCTCTACGGTGTAGTTGAGCGTCCCTTTCGACGGTGACGCCAATTCAGCCCGCTTTTGCGCGATCTGCTTTTGAAGCGCGTTGAGGTTGTTCCGGAGCATCACCACGGTGGGCTGATCCGGGCTCAACGTTGGAGGCAATGAAGCAATTTGCGTCTGCACATCAACTTTTTGCGCTTCGAGCTTGTCAATCAGCGCATTCTGGCTCTCGGCCGTTGCCTGTGGAGCCATTAACCCCTTGCGGTTCTGAAAATCGATCAGCGTATGCGTCGCATCTAGAAGACCGCCATGCGCCAGCGTCACCTGCCGCTCGAGGAAGCGCACCTGTGACAAAGCCAATTCATGATCAATCTGATTCATGTGTGCTTCACCTTCGCGAACCATGAAATTGACGATTTCCTGCGCAGTCTTCGAATCATAGGCTTGTGCCTGGATGCGCAGTACACCGCTGTAGTCGTCGTACTCGACATCGATACGCGACAGCCAGTAGCGATAGAACCACTCCATCGGTGCGTTCTTGAACCACATCCGCGAAATAGGATCTCGATGTCCATCGCTGAAATGAGAGCGCAAATCCAAAGCGGCATCCAACTTCTTAAGAACATCTTCCGACAGAAGATATTCGCGCAACAGCAACTGATCACCGCGATTGGGACCACCAGCACCGGGAACGAGCGTTGATACATCGACACTCGGACTGCTGATCTGATCGGTGGATCGGATGATCACATTCGCATCCGATACAAATCGATCGGAAGCGATGAACAGCCAATACACGGTGGCGAGAACCGCATAAATCAAGATCACCTTGATAATCAGCCGAAATACTTCCATCGAGAAAAGCGTCGACTTCCCTCTTCCATATACCGCAGCCAGCTTGGCACCAATGCGCCCACTTCTGCTCACTGTTAGTTCTTTCATACCAAGATAGCGTCCTTATAAGCCCTCAATGCCTCATCAAGTTCGTCGAACCAATATGCCTTACCGCCATTGATCCAGATACCGGACTGGCAAAACTGTTTTAGCGTACCTTCGTCATGGGACACCATGATCACGCTAGCCCGATCAACCTTATTCTTGAAAGCATCAGCGGCTTTTTTTCTAAATCTAGCATCGCCCGCAGCCGTCACTTCGTCTGAAATATATACATCGAACTCGAAAGCAATCGACAGCGCAAACTGGAGACGCGACCGCATCCCAGACGAATACGTCTGCACGGGCTCATCAAATGAATCACCCAGTTCGGTGAAGTCCTGAATAAACGAGAGTCGATCCTTCAATTCTTCTTCACGACCGTACACCCTGCAAACGAACTTCGCATTCTGACGCCCGGTCAGCGTCCCTTCCAAACCCCCTCCACCTACTGGCCAGGATACGCGACAGCGTCGCTCAACTCGTCCCTTTGTCGGGTAATCAACGTTCCCAATAATACGCAGCAGCGTCGACTTGCCCGCACCGTTCACACCGATCAGGGCAATATTCCGTTTCGGCGGGATCGTCATACTAATACCCTGCAGCACCCACTTGCCGGCTCCGTGCTCTGTCAGATATCGCTTATGAACATCTTCGATAATGATCATTTCATCACCAGCTTTTTTGCAAATCGCCGATAGAGCATCAGACCCACAAGCATAAATATAATCCCGCCTTCATATAGATAGGCAAGACTCACTTCGGGGAGCGTATGATATGAGGACAAAAATCCGAGCCGCAGCAACTCAACGCCATGCACAACCGGATTAATTAGCAATATTTCACGATACGGCGTTGGTACCAGCGCAATCGGAAACATCGCCCCGGAGATATAAAACAATGGCAAAAAAAGTATTTTGAAAACGTGGTCGAGCTCCGGCACGAATTTCATCGCAACCGAAGTAATCAAACCAAAGCCTAGCGCAAACAGCCACAGTCCAAAAATACTGGCTATCATCAGCAACGGATCTGCCGGCAGAAAAACCGGATTCAGCATACCCGGCGTGATCATCCGACCCGCAGCGACAGCGATGAAGAAGATGACGATTGAAATCGGAATCATCAAAAACAACTCGAGAACAGCCCGCATGAACGCCGCATCGAATGGCTTGACCTGCCGGTATACGAAGAAGGCCTTATTGCAGTCGATCCCATGCAATACCTGAACCCAAGTACGCCGCCAAAGCAGAAATCCAATGAAGCCGGCGATGATCCACATGGTTATCTCGATTCCGCCAATCTGGTGAATGTGGAACGTGATATATCCAAAGGCGTGGATCGCAATATAGAACACGGGCTCGATCAGCAGCCAGAGCCAAGCCGCCCGTGCTTCAAAGAGGCGATCCAACGCCTCGCGCAGAAACATCGCGCGCCAGACCGAAACCGTAATCTCCATCGGAGTACGCACGTTTCCGTCCATGGCGCGTTACTCCAGTTCCCGGTTAATGGTAGCCGCCGGGCTGGCGACCATCACAACGAGCGTAAGGAACTTCTTGAACTCAACCTCGGGCGAGTTCGAGACGTAAATCACGTCATGATTCTGAATCGGGAAGTTCTGTGTCACGAAGAACGCTGCTGGATCCCGCAGGTTGATCTCGTAGACCACCGGCACGGTGCCGTTGATGGCCCTGACCGCCTTGTCCTGCGCATCGACCAGCTTCGCGTCTTCGAACCGGAACACGAACACGCCGCGCGCGTCGGCGCGGTTGTCGTTGAGGCCACCCGAACGCGCGAGCGCCTGGGCCAGCGAAATGCCTTGTGCTTCGAAAGGAATCTCGTCGTTCTTGCCCGTTGCGCCTAACACCGAAAAGCTCTGCGACTGGAAGAGTGCCGTCACGACATCGCCCGGCTTGAGCACGACGTTCTGGTGCGGATCACGAATGACCGAATCGAGCGGCATCGTCGCGGTGACACTGCCTCGCGAAAGCTGCACGGCCATGCGGTTGACCGACTGCTTCACGCCGCCCGCAAATGCCAGCGCATCGAGCAGACGCTCGCCCTTCGGGGTCAGCGGCATCAGCGCGCTCGTGTTGACTTCGCCCACGACCGTGATGTTCGACGCATTGTTCTTGGTGACGCTGACGAGAACCTGCGGCAGGTTCGCCTTGCCCTTGAGATGGCCGACGATGCTCGACTCGATCTGCTCCGTCGTGCGCCCTTTGACCGGGATCCGCCCCGCGAACGGGATGGTGATCGTGCCGTCCGAGGCCACCATCTGGTTGGGCAGCGTGACGCTGTTGGCCGTGCTCGTCGTCATCGGCTGCGCGGGCGCCAGCGTGCTGAACAGCATCGCCGGCGGCGCCTCCCAGATCGTCACTTCGATGACGTCGCCCGGGCCGATCAGGTAGTTGTTGGTAACCGCACTCGGAAAGATGTTCGCGAATTGGCCCAGCTTCTTGCTGTCGGCAAGTTTCCGCGCCAACGTATCGTTGACGTCCACCAGTTGGATGCCTTCGATCCGTCCGCCGGTTTCCGGCACTTCCTGCACTTTCTGGCGCGACGCACCGGAAGCAGGTATCCAGTCCGGATAGGTTGCACACCCCGAAAGCGCCACAGCGGCAAGAACGGAAATTGCCAATACACTCTTTTTCATGGATCTTGAGGCCAAGACTTTTTACTATTGATTTGCAAGCGTCATTTCCCGGGCGTTCAATCAACGCATCCCCCGAACACCCGAACGCTCATTCCTCAGCCGATTGACTCGATCAGGCCACCGGCGTCTCAAAAATTCTTCACTTAAATTTGCACTCTTTCGGACATTGACGACCGAAAAAGCAACAAATCCCCCCTCTGTGACAACAGAAGAAATGGTTACTGCACGTCGAATCCCGCCACGGATACCTGGCCAGTTAGCGAACGAACGTCGGAAAACCACGGAAAATAACCAACACGACGGCACACCTGCAAAGCACGTCCGGCATTGGCAGCCGGCCGATTGCGCCTGTTATCAGGGGTGTTCGACCGTCTCATGCAATCGAACTGCCCGCTCAGGTTCTTGCGACTTACAGCGCAGGGTCTCCCGACGCCGGCATTATCGCATGGAAGTCGGACACACCCGAAATCACTCTGTAAGTTACAGAATCAGTCCGCATCACGATCGACCGGTAATAAGCGGTAATTAATACGGACTGCATACCCGATTTAACAATGTTCGTGTCGGTGGCAAACGGCATGCGACACGCGGATTGAAACGTTTTACATGCCGCTGCTCCGGCAGGTGCGGTGGTTGTCTCGGTCATGCAGGTCGGTTATAACCGTGCGACGAAAATCGGCCGCAGGCCATTCTTTAAACCCGCCATGGAGCCCCCATGCCGAACCTGGAATCCACCCAGCAATTCCTGATGACCCGCGGCCTCGACTTCGGCCTCAACCTCCTCGCCGCGATCGTCCTGTGGTTCATCGGCCGCTGGGCGATCCGCCTCGGCACGCGCCTGCTGGGCAAGGTGGTACGCCGCAGCGGCAAGGTCGACCCGACGCTCACCGACTACCTGACCTCCGTAGTCAGCGTGCTGCTGACGATCCTGCTGATCCTTGCGATCCTGCAGATCTTCGGTGTTCAGACCACGTCGTTCGCCGCCCTGCTCGCCGGCCTCGGCCTCGCGATCGGCACGGCGTGGGGCGGCCTGCTCGCGCACTTCGCCGCCGGCGTGTTCATGCAGGTGCTGCGTCCGTTCAAGATCGGCGACGTGATCAGCGCGGGCGGCGTCACGGGCACGGTGAAGGAACTCGGCCTGTTCGGCACGACGATCATCACCGCCGACAACGTCGTGACGATCGTCGGCAACAACAAGATCTTCTCGGACAACATCGCGAACTACAGCGCGACGCCGCATCGCCGCGTGGACCTGACCGCGAAGATCGCGAACGGCGTCGACGCGGCCGATGCGATCAACCGCCTGAAGACGCAGATCCAGTTGATCCCGAACGTGATGAAGGTGCCTGCGCCGGACGTCGGCGTGCTGCAGTTCACGCCGGAAGGCCCGCTGCTGTTCGTGCGTCCGTCGACGCAGCCGGAGAACTACTGGCAGGTGTACTGCGACACCAACCGCGTGATCCTCGAGACGTTCCGCGACGCGCAATACCCGACGCCCGAAACGCCGATCTTCCATCGCACGACCTGAGGAACGGTGTCGCCAAGCGGTTCGCAGGATTCTGACTGAAGCAGCCGGCGTCAAGCAGCCGGATCGGCCGATACCGCACATCGGCAATCGATCGGACCGCACGAACCGCACGGACGAAAAAAAAGCGTGGCAACTGCCACGCTTTTTACTGCGCCGAAGCGAAAACGCGCAGGCTCAGTGGCCGCGCGTGTTCTGCGTACCGCCCGAATGCCGCCCGCGCACCAGCTTCCACAGCGCGCCGAGCGCGACCGGCACGATCGCCGCGCCGATCCCCGCCAGCACGATCACGTTCAGATACTGGCGGATGAACGGAATATTGCCGAAGAAGTAGCCGAGCAGCACCAGCAGCAGCACCCAGAGCAACGCGCCGACCACGTTGAACAGCTGGAAGCGCGCGACGCTCATCGACGACGCGCCGGCGACGAACGGTGCGAACGTGCGCACGACCGGGATGAAGCGCGCCAGCACGATCGTCTTGCCGCCGTGCTTGTCGTAGAACGAGTGGGTCTTCTGCAGCGCCGCGCGATCGAGGAAGCGCTCGAGCACCGGGATATGCGTATTGAACACCTTCGGCCCGACCCAGCGGCCGATCAGGTAGTTCACGGTATTGCCGGCAATCGCCGCGACCAGCAGCAGCACGATCAGCCCGCCGACGTTCATGTCGCCCGTCGCCGCGAACGCGCCGCCGATGAATAGCAGCGAATCGCCCGGCAGGAACGGCAACACGACGAGCCCCGTCTCGCAGAACACGATCAGGAACAGCACCAGATACACCCACGCACCGTACTGCCGGATGAAGTCGCCGAGGAACGCGTCGATATGCAGGACCAGGTTGACGAAATGAAGCAGCGTATCCAAATGCGATTCCTCGAAGGCGAAAGGGCCGGAGTGGCCGAAAAGCGGGAGTGCCCGCCGGACAAGGCGGTGCGCGGAACGCAGTCATCATACCGAAACTACCTTAAGGCTCCGTGAAAAAAACGTAAGCGGCCCCGGCCACGGCATCCGCCGCCGCCTCGCTATAATTCGGCCATGTCCGAAATCACCGAAACGGCCGCAGGCGCCGTGCCCACGCCCGCCGCGCGCCCGCTGCGCGCGATCCAGCCCCTGCCCGACCAGCTGATCAGCCAGATCGCCGCCGGCGAGGTGGTCGAACGCCCGGCGTCGGTCGTCAAGGAGTTGCTCGAGAACGCGATGGACGCCGGCGCGACGACGCTGCGCATCGTGCTCGAGGAAGGCGGGGTCAAGCGCATCTCGATCACCGACGACGGCTGCGGGATTCCGCCCGACGAACTGCCACTCGCGCTTATGCGCCACGCGACGAGCAAGATCCGCTCGCTCGAGGAGCTCGAGGCGGTCGCGACGCTGGGTTTTCGCGGCGAAGCGCTCGCGTCGATCGCGTCGGTCGCCGAGATGTCGATCACGAGCCGCACGGCCGAGGTCGCGCATGCGACGAAGATCGACGCGACCACGGGCGCGCTATCGCCGGCCGCCGGCGCGGTCGGCACGACGATCGAGGTGCGCGAGCTGTACTTCAACACGCCCGCGCGCCGCAAATTCCTGAAAAGCGAGCAGACCGAGTTCGGCCACTGCCTCGAAATGATCCGCCGCGCGGCGCTCGCGCGGCCGGACGTCGCGATCTCGGTGCTGCACAACGGCAAGGCCGTCGAGCACTGGAACGCGACCGAACCCGCACAGCGCGTCGCGAAGATCCTTGGCGACGGCTTCGCGACCGCACACCTGCCGCTCGACGAGCAGGCCGGGCCGCTCGCCGTCTACGGCTGCGCGGGCCTGCCGACCGCGAGCCGCGGCCGCGCCGACCAGCAATACTTCTTCGTCAACGGCCGCTTCGTGCGCGACAAGCTGCTCACGCACGCGGTGCGCGCGGCGTACGAGGATGTCCTCCACGGCGACCGTTACCCGTCGTACGTGCTGTTCCTCGATCTGCCGCCCGAATCCGTCGACGTGAACGTGCACCCGTCGAAGATCGAGGTGCGGTTCCGCGATTCGCGCTCGATCCACCAGTACGTCTTCCACGCGGTGCAGCGCGCGCTCGCGCGCCATGCAGGCGCGTCGCCGGAAACCACCGTGGGCGGCCATGCCGCACAACTCTCACCGGCGCCGAGCGGCCCCGCGTCGTTCCTGAATACGCCGCTCGGCCAGGGCGCGGCCGCCGGCACGGGCGGCAGCGGCTTCTCGTCGCCGTCGTCCTCTTCGTCGTCGGGCAACACGTGGATGCGCCAGGCGCGCATGACGCAGGGCACGCTGCCGGTCGCGCAGCCGCTCGCGCTCTACGACGCGCTGTTCGGCCGCAAGGACACCGGCGCGGGCACGCCGGACGGCACGACGATCGTCGCGCGCGACGCGGCCGATGCAGCGGCTGCGCCGGCCGCGCCGGCCGCGCCGCTGTCGGGCTTCGTCGCGTCGCCGCTCGCCGCCACCGCGCACGACGAGCAGCCGCTCGGCTTCGCGCTCGGCCAGATCCACGGGATCTACGTGCTCGCGCAGAACGCGCACGGCCTCGTGATCGTCGACATGCACGCGGCGCACGAACGGATCCTGTACGAACAGTTCAAGAACGCGCTCGCCGACCGCACGGTCGCCGTGCAGTCGCTGCTGCTGCCGATCTCGATGACGGCGACGCCGGTCGAGATCGGCACGGTCGAGGAAGAACGCGACACGCTCGAATCGCTCGGCTTCGACCTCGCGGTGCTGTCGCCGACGTCGCTCGCGATCCGCGCGGTGCCCGCGCTGCTGAAGGACGCGGACCTGCAGTCGCTCGCGCGCGCGGTGCTCGCCGACCTGCACGCGTTCGGCGGTTCGCGCGTGCTCACCGAACGCCAGCACGAGTTGCTCGGCACGCTTGCGTGTCACCACGCGGTGCGCGCGAACCGGCGCCTGACGCTCGACGAGATGAACGCGCTGCTGCGCCAGATGGAAGCGACCGAACGTGCGGACCAGTGCAATCACGGCCGGCCGACGTGGTATCAGCTCACGCTGAACGATCTCGACCGTCTCTTCATGCGCGGGCAATGAACGCTTCACCGCAGTCCGCTCCGACGACGATCGCCTGCCTGCTCGGCCCCACTGCATCGGGCAAGACGGCCGCGGCGCTGGCGCTCGCCGCGCGCCGTCCGATCGAGATCGTCAGCGTCGATTCGGCGCTCGTCTACCGCGACATGGACATCGGCACCGCGAAACCGACGCGCGACGAGCGCGCGAGCGTGCCGCATCACCTGATCGACATCATCGACCCGGCCGACGCATATTCGGCGGCCGAATTCCGCGCGGACGCGCTGCGCCTGATCGGCGAGATCGCCGCGCGCGGCCGCACGCCGCTGCTCGCGGGCGGCACGATGCTGTACTACAAGGCGCTCACGCAGGGCCTCAACGACCTGCCGACCGCCGATCCCGCCGTGCGCGCGGAGCTCGACGCCGAGGCCGCGCGCGACGGCTGGCCGGCACTCCACGCGCGGCTCGCGCAGGTCGACCCCGCGACGGCCGCGCGGCTCGCACCGAACGATTCGCAGCGGATCCAGCGCGCGCTCGAAGTGTTCCTGCTGAGCGGGCAGCCGATGTCGGTGCTGCTCGCCGCGCCGCGGCGCGCGGACGACGCGGCCGCGGCCTATCGCTTCGTGCCGGTCGCGCTCGAACCGTCGGACCGCGCGGTGCTGCACGCGCGCATCGCGCAACGCTTCGACGCGATGCTCGACGCGGGCTTCATCGACGAAGTCGAACGGCTGCGCCGCCGCGAGGATCTGCATCTCGGCCTGCCGTCGATGCGCTGTGTCGGCTACCGGCAGGCATGGGAATTCCTCGACGGCAACACCGACTACCGGACCATGCGCGACAAAGGCATCTTCGCGACGCGCCAGCTGTGCAAACGGCAGATCACGTGGCTGCGCGCGATGCCGGAGCGGATCGTCGTCGACTGCGTCGCGCCGGATTCGACGGCGCAGGCGCTCGACACGCTCGAACGCGTGCTCGACGGCCGCATCGACGATCAATAACGGGGCAGGATCGCCGCGCATCGATCCTGCTTGCGCGCGATACCCTCGTCTTCGGTCAGCGTCGTTCCTCTTTCGGGCCGCCCGCCAATACGCCAAGCGCCACGCCAGAAAAAAAGCCGCCCGGATCGACTCCGGGCGGCTCTCCTTGCTGCATCCTGCGTGCGCTGCGTCAGACCACGACCGTCTGCGCCTCGCCTTCGCGGCTCGCACGCACGGTGCCGATCTTCCACACCTGTTCGCCGGCGGCCGTCAGGTCGGCGATCGCCGCGTCGGCATCGGCCGCCGAGACGATCACGGCCATCCCGATCCCGCAGTTGAACACCCGGTGCATTTCCGCGTCGGCGACGCCGCCGTGCTCCTGCAGCCACTTGAACAGCGGCGGCAGCGGCCACGCGGTCTGGTCGAGCTCGGCCGTGAGGCCTTCGCGCAGCACGCGCGGAATGTTCTCGACGAGGCCGCCGCCGGTGATGTGGGCCATGCCCTTCACCGACAGCTTCTGCATCAGCGCGAGCAGCGGCTTCACGTAGATGCGCGTCGGCGCCATCAGCGTGTCGGCCAGCGAGCGGCCGTGGAAATCGGCCGACAGGTCGGGGTTCGCGCGCTCGATGATCTTGCGCACGAGCGAGAAGCCGTTCGAGTGGATGCCGCTCGAGGCAAGGCCGAGCACCACGTCGCCTTCGGCGATCGTGCTGCCGTCGATGATCTTGCTCTTCTCGACCGCGCCGACCGCGAAACCGGCCAGGTCGTATTCGCCGTCCGGGTACATGCCCGGCATTTCGGCCGTTTCACCGCCGATCAGCGCGCAGCCCGACAGTTCGCAACCATGCGCGATGCCCTTGACGACGGTCGCGGCCGTGTCGACGTCGAGCTTGCCGCACGCGAAGTAATCGAGGAAGAACAGCGGCTCGGCGCCCTGCACGAGGATGTCGTTCACGCTCATCGCCACCAGATCCTGGCCGACGGTGTCGTGTTTGTTCAGATGAAAGGCCAGCTTGAGCTTGGTGCCCACGCCATCGGTGCCCGACACGAGCACGGGCTCCTGGTACTTCTTCGGCACTTCGAACAGCGCGCCGAACCCGCCGATGCCGCCGAGCACGCCGTCGCGCAGGGTTTTCTTCGCAAAAGGCTTGATCTTGTCGATGAGCGCGTCGCCCGCGTCGATGTCGACGCCTGCGTCGCGGTAGGACAGACCTTGGGCGTCGGGAGCGGATTTCGGAGGATTCATGGGGGAATGCGAGAAGGTCGGTAAAATGCGATTTTACCCGAAGCCGGCCCGTTGGCCGGAATTCCCAGCACCGAATCGTCAGGGATTGCATCTTGGTCGACACGTCCCCGTTTTCATCGCCCCGCGAGCCGCGCCGGAAACCGCGCGCCGCCGTGCGTGCGGCCGCGTGTTCAGGCACCGGAGCAGCCCCCCGCGCGTGCCCGGCGTACGGCGCGCGTTTCATCAACCGACCTGCATTGTGACTGTTGTGTCCCGTCAACTGACGCTCGATCTCGGCACGCCGCCGCCCGCCACGTTCGACAACTTCATCATGAATGAGGAGAACGACGAGCTCATCTCGCGGCTCCAGAAGCTCGACCTCGCGCTCGCGGCGGGGCCCGTGCCGGACCGGTCGTTCTACATCTGGGGCGAGCCCGGCAGCGGCCGCACCCACCTGCTGCAGGCGCTCGTGAGCGACGCGTCGTACGGCTACGCGCGCTACCTGACGCCGCAAAGCCCGCTCGGCGCGTTCACGTTCGACCCGCGCATCGGCATCTACGCGATCGACGACTGCGACAAGATGAGCGACACGCAGCAGGTCGCGCTGTTCAACCTGTTCAACGAGGTCCGCGCGCACCCGTCGAGCGCGTTCGTCGCGGCGGGCCCAGCGGCGCCGCTCGCGCTCGACGTGCGCGAGGATCTGCGCACGCGCCTCGGCTGGGGGCTCGTGTTCCACCTGTCGCCGCCGTCCGACGCCGGCAAGATCGCCGTGCTGAAGCTCGCGGCGAAGGAGCGCGGGATCGCGCTCACCGACGACATCGCCGCTTACCTGCTCACCCATTTCCGCCGCGACATGCCGAGCCTGATGGCGCTGCTCGACGCGCTCGACCGCTTCTCGCTCGAGCAGAAACGCGCCGTCACGCTGCCGCTGCTGCGCCGGATGCTGGCCCGCCCCGGCGACGACATCGCACCACCGGGCACAGGCCCGAACCGCTTCGAGTAAAATGCGTTTCCATGACTAATCTGGCACTCTTTGACCTCGATCACACGCTGATCCCGACCGATAGCGACCACGAATGGGGCCGCTTCATGGTGAAGCTCGGCATCGTCGACGCGGAAAGCTTCTCGCGTCAGAACGATCAGTTCTTCGCCGACTACAAGGCCGGCAAGCTCGACATCCATGCGTACCTGTGCGCGATGCTCACGCCGCTCGCGAAGTATTCGCGCGCGCAGCTGGCCGAATGGCACGAGCAGTACATGCACGAGGTGATCCGCCCCGCGATGACGCCCGCCGCGCTCGAACTCGTGCGCAAGCACCTCGATGCCGGCGACCTGTGCTGCGTCGTGACCGCGACCAACGAGTTCATCACGCGTCCGATCGCGACCGCGTTCGGCGTCGACACGCTGATCGCGTGCGAGGTCGAAACGACCGACGGCCATCCCGACTCGCCGTACACGGGCCGGCCGACCGGCACGCCGAGCTATCGCGAAGGCAAGATCGTGCGCACCGAAGCGTGGCTCACGTCGCTCGGCAAGCACTGGGACGACTTCGAACACAGCTACTTCTACAGCGACTCGCACAACGACATCCCGTTGCTCGAGAAAGTCACCGACCCGATCGCGACCAACCCCGACGACACGCTGCGTGCGCATGCAAGCGACCGCGGCTGGCGCATCCTCGATCTCTTCTGAACGTCGTGATCAAAAAATTCATTCGCAAGCTGCTCGGCCAGGACGGCGCCGAACACACGTCGCCCGTCGAGGCGCCCGCCGTCGAAACGGCCCCTGCCCCGCGCCCCGCGAAGGGGAGCCGCGGCGGCGGCGCCAGGAAGGCGCGCAGCAACCACGAGCCGACCGTCGTGCCGGCCAGCGTGCACCAGATCGATCCGTCGCTGATCTCGCGGAACGCCGTGCGCGTGACCGACACGCTGCAGCAGGCGGGCTTTCGCGCGTTCATCGTCGGCGGCGCCGTACGCGACCTGCTGCTCGGCATCGCGCCGAAGGACTTCGACGTCGCGACCGACGCGACGCCGACCGAGGTGCAGCGCCTGTTCCGCCGCGCGCGGCTGATCGGCCGCCGCTTCCAGATCGTCCACGTGCAGTTCGGCCAGGAACTGATCGAGGTGTCGACCTTCCGCGCGCTGGTCGACGCGCCGCCCGAAGCCGCCGCGGCCGAGCCGCCGAAGCGCCTGAAGCGCGACGAGCTCGACCGCCGCACGCACGCGGTGGACGCGAGCGGCCGCGTGCTGCGCGACAACGTGTGGGGCGAACAGCACGAAGACGCCGCGCGCCGCGACTTCACGATCAACGCGATGTACTACGACCCGTCGACGCAGACGGTGCTCGACTACCACGACGGGATGGCCGACATGCGCGCCCGCCTGTTGCGGATGATCGGCGACCCGGCCACGCGCTTCCGCGAGGATCCGGTGCGGATGCTGCGCGTCGTGCGCTTCGCGGCGAAGCTCGGCTTCGAGATCGAGCCGCACACGCGCGAGCCGATCAACGCGCTCGCCGACCTGATCAACAACGTGCCGGCCGCGCGCCTGTTCGACGAAATGCTGAAGCTGCTGCTGTCGGGCCATGCGCTCGCGTGCCTGCAGCAGCTGCGCAAGGAAGGCCTGCACCACGGGCTGCTGCCGCTGCTCGACGTCGTGCTCGAGCAGCCGCAGGGCGAGAAGTTCATCACGCTTGCGCTGAACAACACCGACGCGCGCGTGCGCGCCGGCAAGCCGGTGTCGCCGGGCTTCCTGTTCGCGACGCTGCTGTGGCACGACATGCGCCAGCGCTTCGAGCAATACACGGCGGAGGGCGAAATCCCGGTGCCGGCGCTCCATCGCGCGATGGACGACGTGCTCGACATGCAGACCGAGAAGCTCGCGATCCACAAGCGCTACTCGGCCGACATGCGCGAGATCTGGGGCCTGCAACTGCGCCTCGAAAAACGCTCGGGCCGCAGCGCGATGCGGCTGCTGGAACACCAAAGGTTTAGAGCGGGGTATGATTTCCTCCTGTTACGCTGCGAATCCGGCGAGCTCGATGCGGAAGTCGGACAGTGGTGGACGGATTTCATCGAAGGCGACGCGGCCGCCCGTGAGGCACTCCTCACGCAGGGCGGCTCGAAGGAAAAATCGCCCCGCAAGCGGCGCCGCCGCGGCGGTGCGCGAAACCGCAAGCCGGGCGAAGGCGCCGCCGAGCAGGCGCCGGACACCGCGGGCGGTTCCGACGACTGACGCGCTCGCCGGCGAACGACGTAGGAAGTGATGCCATGACGGTTGCATATATCGGACTGGGGGCGAATCTCGGCGATGCGCGCCAGACCCTGAAGGACGCGGTGGTGTGCCTCGCGCAGCAGCGCACCATCTCGATCCTCGGCAAATCGAGCCTGTATCGCACGGCGCCCTTCGAAGCGGGCGGCGACGATTACTACAACTGCGTCGTCAAGCTCGACACGACGCTGTCGGCCCGGGAGCTGCTCGCGCTCTGCCAGAAGATCGAACATCACTTCGGGCGCGAGCGCCCGTATCGCAACGCGCCGCGTACGCTCGACCTCGACATCCTGCTGTTCGGCTCCGATTCGATCGACGAACCCGACCTGATCGTCCCGCATCCGCGCCTCACCGATCGCGCATTCGCGCTCGTGCCGCTCGTCGAAATCGAACCGGCGCTCGACATCCCCGCGCGCGGCCGCGCCGATGCGTTCCTCGCCGCCGTCGCCGATCAGCGCGTCGAGAAGGTGCAGACCTGCCAATGCCTGATGCAGAAGGCCCTTGCCGCCGGCGCTGACGCCGACAAGAACCCCTGCCGATGAACACCACTCCGCTGACCGTCACCGCGCCCGACCTGCGCGCCCCGCATCGCTACCTCGTGATCGAAGGCCCGATCGGCGTCGGCAAGACGACGCTCGCGCGCCTCTTCGCCGAGCGCTGGTCGATGCAGGCGCTGCTCGAACGCCCGCAGGACAACCCGTTCCTCGAACGCTTCTATCGCGACACCGCGCGCTATGCGCTGCCCGCGCAGCTGTCGTTCGCGCTGCAGCGCGCGCAGCAGGCGCGCGAACTGATCGGCGCGCTCGATACGGGCCGGCCCGTCGTCGCCGATTTCATGCCGCAGAAGAACGACATCTTCGCGCGGCTGAACCTGCCGGAAGACGAATGGCAGCTGTACCGGTCGATCGCGACGCACCTCGACGTGCCGCAGGCACCCGCGCCCGATCTCGTCGTCTACCTGCAGGCGAGCCCCGAGGTGCTGTTCTCGCGCATCCAGAAGCGCGGGCTGCCGATGGAGCTGCAGATCAGCGACGCGTACCTGCGCTCGCTCGTCGATGCATACAACGAATTCTTCTATCACTACGACCGCACGCCGGTGCTAACGGTCGCAGCCGAACACCTGAACCCGCTGGATTCCCCCGAAGACCTCGCGCTGCTGATCGAGCGCATCGACACGATGCGCGGCCGCAAGGAATTCTTCGTCAAGGGCGAGACGACGCGCTGACGCGTCCTCGCCTGTCGTTCCTCCCCATCGAACCGGATTTCCCATGACCTATCTCCAGGAATCGAGCCGGCCTGCCGTCACGGTGCCCAAGCTGCAGGCAATGCGCGAAGCCGACGAGAAGATCGCGATGCTCACCTGCTACGACGCGAGCTTTTCCGCGCTGCTCGATCGCGCCGGCACCGACGTGCTGCTGATCGGCGATTCGCTCGGCAACGTGCTGCAGGGCCACACGACCACGCTCCCGGTGTCGCTCGACGACATCGCGTACCACACCGCATGCGTCGCGCGCGTGCAGCCGCGCGCGCTCGTCGTCGCCGATCTGCCGTTCGGCACGTACGGCACGCCGGCCGAGGCGTTCGCGAACGCGGTCACGCTGATGCGCGCCGGCGCGCAGATGGTGAAGCTCGAAGGCGGCGAATGGCTCGCCGACACGATCCGCTTCCTCGTCGAACGCTCGGTGCCGGTGTGCGCGCACCTCGGCCTCACGCCGCAGTCGGTGCATGCGTTCGGCGGCTTCAAGGTGCAGGGCCGCACGGAAGCCGGCGCCGCGCAGCTGCTGCGCGATGCGCGGGCGATCGAAGATGCGGGCGCGCAGCTCGTGGTGCTCGAGGCGGTGCCGACGCTCGTCGCGTCCGAAGTCACGCACATGCTGAAGATCCCGACGATCGGCATCGGCGCAGGGCTCGATTGCTCGGGTCAGGTGCTGGTGCTGCACGACATGCTCGGCATCTTCCCCGGCAAGCGGCCGCGTTTCGTGAAGGATTTCATGCAGGGCCAGCCGAACATCCAGGCGGCCGTCGAGGCGTATGTGAGCGCGGTGAAGGACCGCACGTTCCCGGGCCCGGAACACTCGTTCTGACGCGGGACGGGCGTGCCGTGGCGCGCGGTCGGCGCTTGCTGCGGCACACTCGCTGACGTGGCCGCGATGCGGTGCGCCGTTTCTCGTAGTGCATGACGAACAGCGCGTACTTTCTAACTCGTCCTATTCCTGCACACCTTCGTCGCTGCGACCATCAAGCCTTCGTCGATCGAAGGAGTGGAAAGGATGGCGCACGTGTATGAAAAGGCGGCTGACCTCGTCGGGCAAAAGCTGGCAGGCGACGGAGAATGCGTCGCGCTGGTCAAAATTTTTACTTCCGCCGGCCCCACCGCCATCTGGCGCCCAGAAAAAAGATAGGCGGCGACGGGAGTATCCGCGCCGGTACCGTCATTGCGACTTTCGAGAACGATCGCTACCCAAGCCGATCGCATGGCAATCATGCGGCGTTCTATCTGGGCCAGGATGTGCGCGGTATCCACGTCGTTGAACAATGGCGCTCACTCAAGGCAATTCAGAGAAGATGCATTCCGTTCAAAGGCAAGGACAAAAATGGCCGTTACATCGATCCGAGCAATAACGCCGATGCATTTTCGGTCGTGAAATAATGACGCTCATCCGCCAAACACCGTATCGGCTGCTCGCCATCGCCGCGCTCGCATGCAGTTCACTTGTCGCATTACCCGCGTCCGCTGCGACCGAAGACTGCCCCGCACGCGTTGCCGTTACCCAGCAACTCGACGGTCAACCACCCGATGGCTGGAAAAGCTTCGACACGCAAAGCACCTACCCGCTTGCCAGCGTCACCTTCTGGTCAGGGCCGCCGGACCGGATGATGTCCTTGCTGCCGAACCGCTCGCGCTCCGAACCTAAAAGCGACGTCTATACCTGGTCGCTCGCTGAAAACCGTGAGGATTACTGGGTCTCATGCGACTACGGGAATACGAGCGTCGTGATCGCACGACCGCTCGGCAGACAGGCGCAGACTTGCGTCGCGCGTTACAGGCGTGGGCACGCCATCGTACAAAGCTGGCAATGCACGCCGCGGAAGTAATCCGCGTTCAGGCCGGTGCGCTGCCTTGAATCAGCCGCGCCGCGACCGACCCGCGCAATGCATTGCAGATCATCAACTCGTCTGCGTTCAGCACATCGTCGAGCGTCAGCACACGCTCTTTTGCGCCTAGCGCCGGATCGTCGAGCAGCACACCGCGCATCACGCCGGGCAACACGCCGCACGACAACGGCGGCGTCAACCACACGCCATCACGCTTCACGAACACATTCGACCGCCCGCCTTCCGTCACCTCGCCGCGCTCGTTCACGAACAGCATGTCGAAGCCGCCGAGCGCTTCCGCCGCCTGCCACGCGCGATCGTACTCGGCGCGGCGCGTCGTCTTGTGCAGCAGCAGCGCGTCGTCCGTGCGGGTTGGCGCAAAGCCGTGCGCGGACGCGAGCATCACGCCGACCGGCCCCGCGGGCAGCAGCTTCAATACCGCGGCCGTGATGTCGACCGTGCCGTCCTTCGCGAGCGCGAGCTTCATCCGGTACGGGCCGTCGCCGTCGAGCGCCGCGCAGCGCACGTCGATCTCGCGGCGCAACGCGTCGGCGTCGAGGCGGAAGCCGAACGCATCCGCGCTGCGCTGCAGCCGCGCGAGATGGCGCTCGAGATGCCGGATGCCGTCCGCACGTGTCGCGGCCGTGGTTTCGAACAAATGGAAGCCAGGATCGGCATCGGTCAGGAATCGCGCTTTCAATTCGCACTCCGCATATTCGTCGGCGGCGACGCTGTCGAGCACGATGCCCGCGCCGACACCCATCCTGCCGCGCCGCCGGCCGCTAGCGGCCGTTGCCGCGTCGCGCGCGTCGATCGTTGCGGCCGCATCGACGGCGATCGCATCGAGCGTCAGCGTCCGGATCGCGACCGACAGGCAGAAATCGCCGCAGCCGGCCACGCCGTCGGGCACCGCAGCGCCTGCCGAAGGGCCTTCCTTCGGTGCATCGAGCCAGCCGATCGCGCCCGTATAGAGCCCGCGCGGCGTCGACTCGATTGCGTCGATCAGTTCCATCGTCTTGTGCTTCGGCGCACCGGTGATCGATCCGCACGGAAACAGCGCACGCAGCATCTGCGCGAACGTGGTGCCGTCGCGCCAGCCGGCCTCGACCGTCGACGTCATCTGCCACACCGACGCGTACGGCTCGACCGAGAACAGCGCCGGCACCTTGACCGTGCCCGTGCGCGCGATCCGCGACACGTCGTTGCGCAGCAGGTCGACGATCATCACGTTTTCCGCGCGGTTCTTCGGATCGTTCGCGAGGAACGCGGCAGCCGCCGCATCGTCGCGCGGATCGGCCGAGCGCGGCGCGGTGCCCTTCATCGGCCGCGCGCACAGCACGTCGCCGTGCTTCTCGACGAACAGCTCCGGCGAGCACGACACGACCCACGCGCCGTCGGGCAGCGCGATCAGCGCGCCGTAACGCACGGGCTGACGCGCGCGCAGCCGCCGGTACAGCGCGAGCGGCGTGCCGAACATGTCGAAATTCAGCCGGTACGTGTAGTTGATCTGATACGAATCGCCCGCCCGCAGCGCGTCGTGCACCGCGGCGATCGCCGCGTCGAACGCGTCGCGCGACACACTCTTCGCGACGTGCGCGACGCCCGCGATCGACGGCGGGCCGCCGCCGTCCTGCTGCGCGAGCCATGCATCGACTTCATCGCGCGACAGGCGCTCGCAGCGCGCATACAGCAAAAAGCGCAGCGGGGCATGGCCCGGCTGCGCTCTGTCCAGATTGCGTCCGAATTCGTAGTCGCCGACGACGATCGCATGCAGCCCGTCGCGCAGATCCTGCGCCACCGCCGCATCGACTTCGTCGAGCCGTGCCGGATCCGTGCACACGCGTTCGCGCACGAAACCGGAATACAAACGACTCGACCGCGCGGACGCGGTCGAGTCGCAATCGTCCAAGAGCGCGAACGACGCGCTCTCGTTGCCTTCAGTCATGCCGTTACTCGAAGAAGCTCTTCACCCGGTCGAACCAGCTCTTGCTCTGCGGGCTGTGACGCGCACCGCCCTCGGCCAGCGACTTCTCGAACTGCTTGAGCAGATCGCGCTGCTGGTCGGTCAGCTTCACGGGCGTCTCGACCTGCACGTGTACGTACAGATCTCCCGCGATGCTCGAACGCAGACCCTTGATCCCCTTGCCGCGCAGGCGGAACGTCTTGCCCGACTGCGTGCCTTCCGGCACCGGGAACGACGCACGGCCGGCCAGCGTCGGCACCTCGATCTCGCCGCCCAGTGCGGCGGTCGTGAACGGAATCGGCATCTGGCAGTGGAGATCGTCGCCGTCGCGCTCGAACACCGAGTGCGGCTTGATGTGGATCTCGACGTACAGGTCGCCCGGCGGCCCGCCGTTGATGCCCGGCTCGCCGTTGCCGGCCGAGCGGATCCGCATCCCGTCGTCGATGCCGGCCGGGATCTTCACTTCGAGCGTCTTGGTTTCCTTCACCTTGCCCGAGCCGTGGCAGTGCACGCACGGTTCCGGGATGTAGGTGCCGGTGCCGTGGCACTTCGGGCAGGTCTGCTGGATGCTGAAGAAGCCCTGCGACATGCGCACCGTGCCCTGGCCGTGACAGGTCGGGCAGGTTTCCGGCTTCGTGCCGGGCTTCGCGCCCGACCCGTGACAGACTTCGCACGATACCCAGCTCGGCACGCGGATCTGCGTGTCGTAGCCGTGCGCGGCCTGCTCGAGCGTGATTTCCATGCTGTAGCGCAGGTCGGCGCCGCGATACACCTGCGGACCGCCGCGGCCGCCGCGCGCGGCACCGCCCGCGGCCTGGCCGAAGATGTCGCCGAAGATGTCGCCGAACGCATCCGCGAAGCCGCCGAAACCCTGTGCGCCCGCACCGCCCATGTTCGGATCGACGCCCGCGTGGCCGTACTGGTCGTACGCCGCGCGCTTCTGGTCGTCCGACAGCATTTCATAGGCTTCCTTCGCCTCCTTGAAATGCTCTTCCGCATCCTTGTTGTCCGGATTGCGGTCAGGGTGATACTTCATCGCAAGCTTGCGATACGCCTTCTTGATTTCGTCGTCGCTCGCGTTCTTCGCGACGCCCAGAACCTCGTAGTAATCCCGTTTCGCCATATCGATTCACTGTGCCGTCGCGCGTCACGCACGCGGCGGCTCCTTTCGCCCGCAGTAAAGTCTCTCGACTCGTCTGGCGCTGCGCCGTCCGCGGACGGCTCGCGCAGCACCCGCCAAAAAACAAATGTGCCCGGAGGGCCGCGAAGCCCGCCAGGCGTGGAGTCGATCCGGCCATCCGGAAGGAAAGACAGACCGCTTTCAGTCGTTGGTCAACCGCGCCGCGCGCGTTTTCACGCGCGGCGTACGGTGCCATTGCAACCCGGCTTAGTCCTTCTTCACTTCCTTGAACTCGGCGTCGACGACGTCATCGGCAGCCTGCTGCGCACCGCCCGCCTGGGCCGCGCCTTCCGCTGCACCCGCCGCGCCGGCTTGCTGCGCCTGCATGTCGGCGTACATCTTTTCGCCGAGCTTCTGCGAAGCCTGACCGAGTTCCTCGACCTTCGCGTCGATCGCCGCCTTGTCGGCCGACGTATCCTTCAGCACGTCCTCGAGCGACTTCAGCGCCGCTTCGATCTTTTCCTTCTCGCCCGCGTCCAGCTTGTCGCCGTACTCGGTGAGCGCCTTCTTCGTGCTGTGGACCAGCGCGTCGCCCTGGTTGCGCGAATCAGCCAGCTCGCGCAGCTTGTGGTCTTCCGCTGCGTTCGCCTCCGCGTCCTTGATCATCTGGTCGATTTCAGCGTCGGACAGGCCCGAGTTCGCCTTGATCGTGATCTTGTTTTCCTTGCCGGTCGCCTTGTCCTTCGCGCCGACGTGCAGGATGCCGTTCGCGTCGATGTCGAAGGTCACTTCGATCTGCGGCACGCCGCGCGGCGACGGCGGGATGCCTTCGAGGTTGAACTCGCCGAGCAGCTTGTTGCCTGCCGCCATCTCGCGTTCGCCCTGGAACACCTTGATCGTCACGGCCGACTGGTTGTCGTCCGCCGTCGAATACACCTGAGCGTGCTTCGTCGGGATCGTCGTGTTCTTGTTGATCATCTTCGTCATCACGCCGCCGAGCGTCTCGATACCGAGCGACAGCGGGGTCACGTCGAGCAGCAGCACGTCCTTGCGGTCGCCCGACAGGACCTGGCCCTGGATCGCCGCGCCGACTGCGACGGCTTCGTCCGGGTTCACGTCACGGCGCGGATCCTTGCCGAAGAACTCCTTCACCTTCTCCTGCACCTTCGGCATGCGGGTCTGGCCGCCGACCAGGATCACGTCGTCGATGTCCGACACCTTGACGCCGGCGTCCTTGATCGCGATGCGGCACGGTTCGATCGTGCGCTCGACCAGATCCTCGACCAGCGCTTCCAGCTTCGCGCGGGTGATCTTCAGGTTCAAGTGCTTCGGACCCGATGCGTCGGCCGTGATGTACGGCAGGTTGATTTCGGTCTGCTGGCTCGACGACAGCTCGATCTTCGCCTTTTCAGCGGCTTCCTTCAGGCGCTGCAGCGCGAGCACGTCCTTCGACAGGTCGACGCCCTGCTCCTTCTTGAACTCGCCGATGATGTAATCGATGATGCGCTGGTCGAAGTCCTCGCCGCCGAGGAACGTGTCGCCGTTGGTCGACAGCACTTCGAACTGCATTTCGCCGTCGACGTCCGCGATCTCGATGATCGACACGTCGAACGTACCGCCGCCGAGGTCATACACGGCGATCTTGCGGTCGCCCTTCTCGGCCTTGTCGAGGCCGAACGCGAGCGCGGCTGCCGTCGGCTCGTTGATGATCCGCTTGACTTCGAGGCCCGCGATGCGGCCGGCATCCTTGGTTGCCTGGCGCTGGCTGTCGTTGAAGTACGCCGGCACCGTGATCACGGCTTCCGTGACCGGCTCGCCGAGGTAGTCTTCGGCCGTCTTCTTCATCTTGCGCAGCACTTCGGCCGAAACCTGCGGCGGCGCGAGCTTCTCGCCGTGCGCTTCGACCCATGCGTCGCCGTTGTCGGCCTTGATGATCGCGTACGGCATCAGGCCGATGTCCTTCTGGACTTCCTTCTCTTCGAAGCGGCGGCCGATCAGGCGCTTCACGGCGAACAGCGTGTTCTTCGGGTTGGTCACGGACTGACGCTTGGCCGGCGCGCCGACGAGCACTTCGTTGTCGTCCATGTAGGCGATGATCGACGGCGTCGTGCGCGTGCCTTCCGAGTTCTCGATGACCTTGACCTGGTTGCCTTCCATGATGGCGACGCACGAGTTCGTGGTGCCGAGGTCAATACCGATGATCTTTCCCATTTTCACTAATCTCCAGAAATGCTTGTTTGCTGCGCGAAACCCCGCGTTTTTGGGCAGTTTCGCGCGCCAGAATTCAACTCTGTTCCCGAAATGCGTCCGGCCGATCCGTTTTCAAGACCCGCCAAGCGATGCGGATATTAAATTTTTTCAATCGCCGCCGGTAGCCGGATCGTACGAACCGGCGTCGCGGCCCGACTGCGCGCCGGCCGCCGCGGCGATCTTCGCGCGCGCCGCCGACACCGCCGCCTGGAACTGCGCGAGGCCATGCCAGCCGGTCGCGCGGCCGAGCCGCTTGCCGCGGTGGAAGAAGAACCACGTCGGCACGCCGTGCAGGCCGAAGCGGCGCCCCAGCTCATGATGTTCGTACACGTTGCAATGGAACCACTTCAGATCCAGCGCGCGGATCGCGTCCGGCTGGGCGAGCATCGCCTTCTTGGCGATCTCGCAGTTGAAGCAGTCGACGCCCCAGAAGAACACCACGGCGAGCGCATCACCGGCGCCGGCGATCGCGGCGTCGAACGTGTCGGCCGCCAGCGCCTGCATGTCGAACGCGTCGAACGCGGCCGGATCGACGCCGGCGGGAACCATCGCGTCGGCCTTACTTCGGCTGGGCGACCGTGACGAGCGCCGGGCGCAGCACGCGGTCGGCGATCATGTAACCCTTTTGCAGGACGGTCACGACGGTGTTCGGCTCCTGCTCGGCCGGCACCATCGAAATCGCCTGGTGCTGGTGCGGATCGAACTTCTCGCCGACCGGGTTGATCGCGACGACGCGGCCCTTCTCGAGCGCGCTCGTCAGCTGGCGCAGCGTCAGTTCGACGCCTTCGCGCACCTTCGTGATGTCGCCGGACGTATCGCCGACGGCAGCCTCGAGGCTGTCCAGCACGGGCAGCAGGTGCTCCGCGAAGCCCTCGATCGCGAACTTGTGCGCCTTCGAGACATCTTCCTGCGCGCGGCGGCGGACGTTCTCGGTCTCGGCCTTCGCCCGCAGGAAGCTCTCCTGCAGCTCGGCGACCTTGGCTTGAGCCTCCGCGAGCGCCGCGTCGGCTGCTTCGGCGGCGGGCGCCGCGCCTTGCGCCGCCTGCTTCTCGCTGCCGATGTCTTCGGCCGATTGGGTAGCCGGGTTCTCTTGCGTGTTTTCCATGTCGCTGAAAGTCGATTAGAGGTTGAAGCCAAATCGGCAACGCCGGACCGTATGCCGGCGGCACCGCACATTGTTGGTGCAAATAAGGGCGAAAACTGCGATTTCAAGGGGGTTATTCACCGGCATTCGCCAATGCCGTGAAACAACCGCGCTGCGCGCCGCCGATTACGTGCATTTGTCGCCGGATCGGACGAAACGACCGGTAACAACGCTTACCAGGCAAGTACTAGCTCGGCACAGGGGGGTGCACTACACTCCATTCAAGCGTCGAAAAAGCGCGTTTACCCTAGCTTACCGGCGCCTGACATCCACCTGGCGCTGCATTCACAGTCCCATCGAGGCGCGTACCGTGAAACTGACCTTTGCCATATCGGTGGTCGCGCTGGTACTGATTGCCGGCACCACCACCATCTGCCTGTCCGGAGCCGTCACCGACCGCACGACCGAATACGGAAGCGCGCGGGCGACGTTCGACCAGATGTTCAGCTCCCACCAGAAAATCTGTCGATGATGCGCCGGTCGCGCTTGGTCGGCCGGCCGTGCAGTTCCGCCGCCGGCTCGCGATAGGTGCGGCGCCGCTCCAGTTCGGCGAGCCGCGCGACGCGCCCCGCTTCCGTTTCCTCGTAAAGCGTCTGCGCGATGCTCGCGGGCCCGCGCACGTCGCAAATTCCCAGCACGGCAATGTGCCAGACGACACCGTCGATCGCAATCTCGACCTCGTCGCCGACGCGCACGTCCTTGGCCGGCTTCACCGCCGCGCCGCCGATCTTCACGTGGCCCTTGTCGACCGCGTCGGACGCGAGCGAGCGCGTCTTGAAGAAGCGGGCCGCCCACAGCCATTTGTCGATGCGCAGCTTTGCGCCGGGTTCAGTCGAAATCCTGTAGTTCATCGCGTTCAACTCACCGTTTCGGGCTGCGCGGCCTTCACCGGCCAGCCCTGCAGATTCTCGGCGACGATCTCGCCCAACGCGCCGATCCACGCGGGCGCGCCGTTCAGGCACGGAATCCGGTGGAACGCTTGGCCGCCGCCCGCGATGAACTCGTCGCGCACCTCCATCCCGATCTCCTCGATCGTCTCCAGACAATCGGCCGTAAAACCGGGACAGAACACGTCGGCCCGCCGCACGCCCGCCTCGCCGAGTTCGCGCAGCGTCGGCGCCGTGTACGGCTGCAGCCACTCGGCCTTGCCGAAGCGCGACTGGAACGTCACGCGGCATTCGAGCGTCGACAGCCCGAGCGCGGCCATCAGCAGCGCGCCCGTCTGCTGGCACTGGTCGTGATAGGGGTCGCCCAGGTCGAGCGTGCGCTTCGGCACGCCGTGGAAACTCAGCACGAGCTTGTCGCCGGCCGCGAAGTCGGGCCGGCCATGCTGCGCCCAGTACTGGCGCACCTGCTCGGCGAGCGCGTGGATGTAGGCCGGATGGTCGGCGTAGTGCCGCACCGTGCGCACTTCCGGCTGGTTGCGCATCCGCGCGAGCGCGGCGAACGCGGCATCGAATGCCGTCGCGGTGGTGGACGCCGAGTATTGCGGGTACATCGGCATCAGCAGCACGCGCTCGACGCCAGCACGCTTGAATTGCGCGAGCGCCTGCGCAATGCCCGGGCTGCCGTAGCGCATCGCGTAGTCGACCGTCACCTGATAGCCGTTCGACGCGAGCAGGTGGCGCACGCCGTCGGTCTGGCGCTCGGTGTATACGCGCAGCGGCGAGCCTTCGGGCATCCAGACGGCCGCGTACTTCTTCGCGGACGCGCGACCGCGCAGCGGCAGGATCAGCGTGCGCAGCAGCACCTGCCAGACGACCTGCGGGATTTCGACGACACGCGGATCCGACAGGAACTCGGCCAGATAGCGCCGCACCGCGCGCGGCGTCGGGGCGTCGGGCGTGCCGAGATTGATCAGCAGCACGCCGATGCGATGGGCAGCTGCGACGCTCGAAGGCGGCTCAAGATCGAAACGCATGGGCAGGAACGTGCTCGGGGCACGCAGTCGGACGGCCCTCAATTATAGCGGGCCGTCTCGCCCGGGTCGGCTGGCCGTTCGGCCGACTGGCGGTGCGCACGGCGCCGCGGCACGATGGCGGGACGGTATCGGTCGGGTTACTGCTGGCTCAGCGTGAGCGACAGCAGCCGCGCGGTGATGTCGACGATCGGGATCACGCGGTTGTACGCCATGCGGGTCGGGCCGATCACGCCGAGCGTGCCGACGATCTGGCCGTTCACCTCGTAGGGCGCGGTCACGACGCTCATTTCCTCGATCGGCACGAGCGTCGATTCGCCGCCGATGAAGATCTGCACGCCCTGGGCGTGGCTCGACACGTCGAGCAATTGCAGGAGGCCCGTCTTTTGGTCGAACACGTCGAACAGCTTGCGCAGCCGCGCCATGTCGGACGACAGATCCGCCACTTCGAGCAGGTTGCGCTCGCCGGAAATGAGCACGGTGTCCTCGGTGTCGGGCACCTCGGTGCTGGCCGTCACGGCCGCATGCATCAGCGTGGTCATGTCGCCGCGCAGCTGGTCGATCTCGTCGCGCAGGCGGCGGCGCACCTCGTCGAACGACAGCCCGGCGAAGTGCGCATTGATGTAGTTGGACGCCTCGGTGAGCTGCGACGGCGAATAGTCGCGCGGCGTCGCGAGCATCCGGTTCTGCACGTCGCCCTCGGGCGTGACGATGATCAGCAGGATGCGCTTGTCCGACAGCCGCATGAACTCGATCTGCTTGAACACGTGGCTGCGGCGCGGCGTCAGCACGACACCCGCGAACTGCGACAGGTTCGACAGCACGCTCGCCGCGGCCGCCACGACCCGCTGCTGCGGTTCGCCGGCCTGCAGCGTGTTCTGCACCTGGCGCGCGACGGCCTCGGCGTCGATCGGCGCCTCGACCGTCAGCATCGTGTCGACGAACAGCCGGTAGCCGCGCGGCGTCGGCACGCGGCCGGCCGACGTATGCGGGCTCGACACGAGGCCGAGCTCCTCCAGGTCGGACATCACGTTGCGGATCGTTGCCGGGCTCAGTTCGAGCCCGGAGTAACGGGACAACGTGCGCGAGCCGACCGGCTGACCGTCGGCGATATACCGTTCGATCAGGGTTTTCAGGAGGGTTCGTGCGCGAGGATCTAGCATGGTGGAAAATTTTAGCGCAACCGCGCGAGCACGGCGAGTGGCCGCGGCCACTGTCGCCCGGGCCGACCGATCCGGCCCCGTTCGCGCACAGCCGGTTCTTTTCGTCAACGAGCTATGGTGTAATGCCGGCATGAAAACCGGTAATCAGTTCAACACCGTCGCGCTCGTCGGCCGGAGCAACACGCCCGGCATCGCCGAGCCGCTCGCCACGCTGGCTGGCTGTATCGCGAAGCTCGGCTTCGAGGTCGTGTTCGAAGCCGAAACGGCGCGCGAGATCGGCATCTCCGGCTATCCGGCGCTCACCCCGGCGGAGATCGGCGCGCGCGCGGACGTGGCGGTCGTGCTCGGCGGCGACGGCACGATGCTCGGCATCGGCCGCCAGCTCGCGCCGTACAAGACGCCGCTGATCGGGATCAACCATGGGCGGCTCGGCTTCATCACCGACATCGCGGCGGCCGACATGCAGGCGCGCGTCCCGGTGATCCTGTCGGGCAAGTTCGAGCGCGAGGAGCGCTCGCTGCTCGAGGCCCGGATCGTGCGCGACGGCGAACCGATCTACCACGCGCTCGCGTTCAACGACGTCGTCGTGAACCGCAGCGGCTTTTCCGGGATGGTCGAGCTGCGCGCGTCGGTCGACGGCCGGTACATGTACAACCAGCGTTCGGACGGCCTGATCGTCGCCACGCCGACCGGCTCGACCGCGTACGCGCTGTCGTCGGCCGGCCCGATCCTGCATCCGCAGCTCCAGGGCATCGTGCTCGTGCCGATCGCGCCGCACGCGCTGTCGAACCGGCCGATCGTGCTGCCCGACGATTCGAAGATCGCGATCCAGATCGTCGGCGGCCGTGACGTCAACGTGAACTTCGACATGCAGTCGTTCACCTCGCTCGAACTGAACGACACGATCGAGGTGCGCCGCTCGAAGCACACGGTGCCGTTCCTGCACCCGGTCGGCTACAGCTACTACGCGACGCTGCGCAAGAAGCTGCACTGGAACGAACACGCATCGAACGAAGACGACAAGGCGTCCTGACGCACCCACGCCCGACACCATGCTCCGCCACCTCTCGATTCGCGACTTCGTCATCGTCGCCGCGCTCGATCTCGAATTCGACAGCGGCTTTACCGTCTTTTCCGGCGAAACCGGCGCCGGCAAATCGATCCTGATCGACGCCCTGGCCCTCGCGCTCGGCGAACGCGCCGACGCGAGCGTCGTGCGCGCCGGCTGCGGCCGCGCCGACATCACCGCCGAATTCACGCCGCACGACCGCGTCGCGCGCTGGCTCGACGAACACGCGTTCGACGCCGAGGACACCGTGATGCTGCGCCGCGTGATCGACGCGAACGGCCGCTCGCGTGCGTTCATCAACGGCACCAGCGCGACGCTCGCGCAGCTGCGCGAGCTCGGCGAGATGCTGGTCGACATCCATGGTCAGCACGCGCACCAGCTGCTGATGCGGCCCGACGCGCAGCGCGAGCTGTTCGACACGCACGCGGGGCTCGTGGCCGATGCCGCGAACGTCGCACGCGCGTGGCGCGTCTGGCGCGACGCAACGCAGGCGATCGACGCCGCGAAGGCGCATGAGCGCGAACTGCAGCTCGAACGCGAGAAGCTCGCCTGGCAGCTCGCCGAGCTCGACAAGCTCGCACCGCAACCCGGCGAATGGGACGAAGTCGGCAGCGAGCACAAGCGCCTGTCGCATTCGGCGAACCTGATCGCCGGCGTGCAGGGCGCGCTCAACGCGCTGTCCGAGGCCGACGACGCGATGCTCCCGCAGCTCGGCGCGATCGTGTCGAAGCTGCGCAGCCTGGCCGACTACGACACGGGGCTCGGCGATGCGCTCGCGTCGCTCGAACCGGCCGAAATCCAGCTGCAGGAAGCCGTCTATTCGCTGTCGCACTACGCGCAGCGCCTCGATCTCGACCCGGCCCGGCTCGCGCAGGTCGAAACGCGCCTCGACGCGCTGCACTCGACCGCCCGCAAGTTCCGGCTGCCGCCCGACACGCTGCACGAGGAACATGCGGCACGCCGCGCGCAGCTCGCCGCGCTCGACGCGGCCGCCGATCTCGGCGCGCTCGAAGCCGCGCAGGCGAAGGCACGGGAAGCCTATCTCGCCGACGCGAAACACCTGTCGACGGCCCGCGCGCAGGCCGCGAAGGCGCTCGGCACGGCCGTCACGGCCGGCATGCAGGAACTGTCGATGGCGGGCGGCAGCTTCGAAGTCGCGCTCGTGCCGCTCGCCGACGGCGGCCCGCACGGGCTCGAACAGGTCGAATTCCGGGTCGCCGGGCACCCCGGCGTGCCGCTGCGGCCGCTCGCGAAAGTCGCGTCGGGCGGCGAACTCGCACGGATCAGCCTCGCGCTGGCCGTGATCGCTAGCGCCGCCAGCCCGACGCCGACGCTGATTTTCGACGAAGTCGACACGGGGATCGGCGGCGGCGTCGCCGAGGTGGTCGGCCGCCTGCTGCACCAGCTCGGGCGCGACCGCCAGGTGCTGTGCGTGACGCACCTGCCGCAGGTCGCCGCACGCGGCGACCATCACTTCCAGGTCGCGAAAGGCGCCGACGAGCGCGGCGGCACCGTCTCGTCGGTCGTCCCGCTCGACAAGGCAAGCCGGGTCGAGGAAGTCGCGCGGATGCTCGGCGGGCTCGAGATCACCGCCACCACGCGCAAGCACGCGAAGGAAATGCTGGCGGCCTGACGCCGGCTTCGTCGGCCGAAATGCAGAAGATCGGCGCATGCGCCGGTCCCGGACCGCCGACGAACCCCACGTTTTTCGGAACGCGGCGTGTCGCCTTTCCCGGAACAGGCCTGCAGCGGCACGGCGAGCAGGCAGACCGATCTGCCGGTCGAACCGCTCGCACGGCGCAGTTTTTCGATGGACGAGCGCCGCCCGCCCTACCCCGCGGATTCGAGCGTCCTGCCGCGAACGCGGGATTCAAACGTCCGCCTCAAACGCCCGTTTCGACCGCGCCGAACACACGCTCCCACAACGCCGTCACGGCCGCCCGCTCGTCGGCCACCAGCGCCGGATCGACCCGCGCCTTCTCCATCCCGTCGAGCCGCAGCTTGTGCTGCAGCTTCCGGTACTTGCGGTACGCGGCGCCGACGCGCTCGGCCTCGTCCTCGCCCATCAGCCCGAACCGCGCGACCTCGCGCAGCAGCGCGATGTTGCCGGTGTTGCGGATCAGCTCGGCATCGCTCGACGCATGCAGCAACACCCAGTACTGGACGATGAACTCGATGTCGACCATCCCGCCGCGATCGTGCTTCAGGTCGAACAGCTCGGTCTGGTTCGGGTGGCCGGCGAACACCTTGCCGCGCATGTCGACGATTTCCTTCGCGAGCACCGCCCCGTCGCGCGGCGTCGTCAGCACCTGCTGGCGGATCGCCTCGAAGTCCGTGCCGATCTGCGGGTCGCCCGCGCTGTAGCGGGCGCGCGTCAGCGCCTGGTGTTCCCACACCCACGCGGTATTGGCCGCGTCGCCCTCGCGCAGCTGGTAGCGGCGGAACGCGTCGAGATCGGTCACGAGCAGCCCGGCCTCGCCGTTCGGCCGCAGCCGCAGGTCGATGTCGAACAGGGCGCCCGCGCCGGTCGCGGTCGTGAGCCACGTGATCAGCCGGCGCGTGAACGTCGTGTAGACGTCCGCCGAGCGCTCGTCGGGGTCGTCGTACAGGAAGATCAGGTCGAGATCCGATGCGTAGCCGAGCTCCTTGCCGCCGAGCTTGCCGTACGCGATCACCGCGAACTTCGGCACGTCGCGGTGGCGCTTCGCGAGCTGCGACCAGACGACTTCGATCGTCACGTCGAGCACCGCGTCGGCGAGCTCGGACAGGCGGTCGCTCACATGCTCGACCGACAGCTGGCCGGCCAGGTCGATCAGCAGGATGCGGAACACTTCCGCGTGCTGCGCGTGCCGCAGCAGGTCCATCTGCTGCTCGGGGCCGTCGGCGGCCGCGAGGCGCGCACGCAATGCGTCCTTGAACGCAGGCCAGTCGAACGGGCTCGCGATCGCTTCGTCGTCGAGCAGTTCGTCGAGCAGCTGCGGATGGCGAATCAGGTAGCCGCCGCCCCAGCGCGTCGCGCCGAGCACCGACAGCACGCGGTCGAGCGCGGCCGGATATTCGGTCAGCAGCGCGAGATAGACGCCGCGCCGGCTGACCGTCTCGAGCAGGTCGAACAGCCGCACGATGGTGTCGTCGCGGCGCGCGGCGTCGATCCGCGGCGCGGCCTCGAGCGCGCGCTGCGCGACGCTGTCGAAGCGCTGCCGGCTCTTTTCGGGCAGGCCCGCGTAGCGCGACGACTGCCAGATCGCGCGCAGCCGCGCGAGCACGGCCGCCGGATCGGTGAAGCCCACGCCGTCGAGGCGCGCGAGCAGCGCGTCGTCTTCGCCGTCGTCGGCGAGCGCCCCGCTCCAGATCCACGTGGCGGCCGTGTCCTCGCCCGCCGCGCAGGGGCCGCCGTTCACCTTGTCGGCAAAGATCTGGTCGAACTGCGCCTCGACGAACGTCCGGTGACCGTCGAGCACCGTCATCAGCGCCGCATAGTCGGCAAAGCCGAGCGACGCGGCCAGCACCGCCCGCTCGCCCGCATCGACCGGCATCGCGTGCGTCTGCGCGTCGTCGCGGTACTGCAGCCGGTGCTCGAGCGTGCGCAGGAAGTTGTAGGCGTCGGTCAGGCGCTCGCGCACGTCCTCGCCGATCAGCCCGCGCGCCTGCGCATGGCGCAGCACCGCGAGCGTCGGCCGCACGCGGAATTCCGCATCCTGGCCGCCGCGGATCAGCTGGAACACCTGCGCGCTGAATTCGATTTCGCGGATCCCGCCGCGCCCGAGCTTGATGTCGTCGGCCTTGTCGGGCCGCATCGACGCGCGGCGCGCGGCTTCCTGGCGAATCTGCTGGTGCAGCGCACGGATCGCGCCGATCACGCCAAAGTCGAGATAGCGGCGGTATACGAACGGCTTGACGATCGATTCGAGCTGCGCCGCCAGCCGCCGCGCCGCGTCGCTGTCGCCTTCGGATACGAGCCGCCCCTTGATCCACGCGTAGCGCTCCCATTCGCGCCCCTGCACGTAGAAATACTCCTCGAGCATCCCGAGACTGCAGACGAGCGGCCCCGAATCGCCGTTCGGGCGCAGCCGCATGTCGACGCGAAACACGTAGCCGTCGGCCGTGACCTCGGACAGCACGCCGATCAGGCGGCGGCCGAGCCGCGTGAAATATTCCTGGGTGGACAGCGGCGAGCGCGTGCCGCCGGCCGTTTCGCCGTCGTCCTCGTAGACGAAGATCAGGTCGATGTCCGACGACACGTTCAGCTCGCGGCCGCCGAGCTTGCCCATCCCGACCACGCCGAGCACGACGCGCTGGCCGTCGGCGCCGCGCGGCTCGCCGTACATCGCCTCGAGTTCGGCCGACAGCAGCGCGAGCGAGCGCTGCACGGCCACTTCGGCGAGATCGGTCATCGCGCCCGTCACCTCGGCGACGCTCGCGACGCCGCGCAGGTCGCGCTCCGCGACCGCGCCGAACACCTCGATACGCAACTGCCGCAGCGCACGCTTCAGTTGCTCGTCGCCCGGCGCGGCCGCGCCGGCCGGCGTGGCGAGCAGTTCGGTCAGGCGCGCGTCGAGCTGCGCGCGCGTGAGCGGCGCGGCGGCCCACGCGGCGATCTGGTCGGACAGCGCGGGACGCGCGGCGGCCGCGCGGGCGAGATAGCGGGAATAGGACGTGCTGATCAGGGCGGAAGCGTCGGTCATCGAAAAGCGGGCCTGGCAGTATGGCCCCGCTGCGGGAACAACGCGTGCGCGCCCCGCTGCCGACAGGCCCCTTGGACTCGGCGCGGTGTCGCGACGCGGATGCGCCGCCGCGACAACCGCGCGCCGGAAAGCCCGTGCCGTGCGGCCTCAACGGCCGCCGGCACGAACCCGTGTGATACATTTCAACGTCAGTCTGCAAAACTACCATATCGCCGCCCTTCCGCCGCATGTCCGACCGTCAGGAATCCGCCGTAGCTGAGCCCGAAGCGGGACCTCCGAAGCACGATCATCCGGTCCTGCGTCGCGTGTTCAGGGTGACGCTGGCAGTCGGGATCGGCACGTACTTCGTCGCGTCCGGCGTGTTCCTCGGGATGCGCTACGTGCTGCTGCCGCGCATCGACGAGTACCGCCCGCGCATCGAGCGCGCGGTGTCCGACAAGCTGCACGCACAGCTTTCGATCGGCAAGCTGTCTCCGCACTGGTCCGGCATGCAGCCGGGCGTCGAAGTCGCCAACCTCACCATTCGCGGCCGTGACGGCCAGATCGCGCTGTCGGTCCCGCACGCGACGGCAGCGCTGTCGTGGATGTCGCTGCTGCGGCTGTCGCCCGCGCTGTCGAGCCTGATCGTCGACCATCCCGACCTCGTCGTCGCGCGCGCCGCCGACGGCTCGCTGAGCGTCGCGGGCGTCGGCGTCGCGACCACCCATGGCGGCAACGACACGTTCGGCACGTGGCTGCTGAAGCAGGAAGCGATCGTGCTGCGCAACGGCACGCTGCGCTGGCGCGACGCGCAGCACGACGCACCGGAACTCGCGCTGTCCGGCATCCGCCTCGCGGTGCTCAACCACGGCCGCGAGCACAAGGCCGCGCTGCAGGCGCCCGCGAACGGCACGCTGCTGCTCGGCCCGCTCGATTTCCGCGCGCGTTTCCGCCACAAGCCGCTCGCGCCGATCGGCAAGCCGACGAACTGGACCGGCGACGCGTACCTGTCGACCGGCCCGGTCGACCTGCAGACGCTCGGCCGCTATCTCGACATTCCGCTCACGATCCACGCGGGCCGGATCGACAACGCGATCTGGGCGACCTTCCAGGACGGCCACCTGCGCTCCGCGGGCGGCGACCTGCAGGGCGCCGACGTCGTGCTGCGCGTCCGGCCGACCCAGCCGCGCCTCGACGTGCCGACGGTCGGGTTCGGCTGGGACATGGCGCTGGACGCCGGCCACGACTACACGCTGCACCTGACGCGCTTCAACGCGGAGCTCGGCCAGCCGCCGCTGCCGGACGGCACGCCGCTCGCCCGTTCGCTCGCGCTGTCGACGCTGACCGCCCGCTACCGCGTGCCGACCGCCGACCAGGGGCAGCTGCTCAGCGTCGTCGGCGACCGCGTCGATCTCGGCATCCTCAGCGAGTTCATCCGCGGGCTGCCGCTGCCCGCGCGGCTGCGCAACGAGCTGATCAAGCTCGACCCGCGCGGGATGGTGTCGAACTATCACATCGAGGTCGAACGCGCGAAGCCGGCGCGGCCCGACCTGGCCGACGAAGAGCGGCGCATGGGCGCCGCGCCGATCGTCCGCTACCGCTTCCTCGGCGATCTGCAGGGCATCAGCGTCGCCGCGCAGGAGCCGCCGCCGGGTCTTTCCCCGCGCGGTCACCCGCGCGCCGGCTGGCCGGGCGTCGAGAATTTGTGGGGCCACATCGACGCGAACGAAACCGGCGGCAGCGCGCACTTCGACACGGTCAATGCGGCGGTCACGGTGCCCGGCGAATTCGACGAGCCGCGCCTGACCTTCGACCGGCTGCGCGGCAACGCGAAATGGGTGATCACGCCGGCGCCGGGCGAGAAGCACGCGCGCGTCGACGTGACGTTGCCCGACCTGTTCGTCGCGAACCCCGATGCGGAAATCGCGGTGTCGGGCACGTACACGAACCCCGGCCACGGCCGCGGCTCGCTCGACCTGCGCGCGGATTTCGCGCGCGCATCGGTTGCGCGCATTCCGCGCTACCTGCCGACCGGGATGTCCGAGCACCTGCGCGACTATCTCGGCCATGCGCTGCAGGACGGCCAGGTGACCAAGGGAGCCTCGATCGTCGCCCGCGGCCCGCTCGAGAAATTCCCGTTCGAACACGAGCCGGACGCCGGCGTGTTCCACATCGTCGCGCCGTTCACCGGCGGGCGCTTCGAGCCGACGCCGTACCCGCCGCGCAAGCTCGCGAACGGCACGCCGAGCATCTGGCCCGCACTCGACGGAATCGACGGCGTGTTCGAGCTCGCGCAGAACAAGCTGCGCTTCGACATCGCGCGCGCGCACTACAAGCGCGTCGCGCTGACGAAGGTCGCCGGCCGGATCGACGATCTCGGCAATCCGTCGAAGTCGCCGCTCATCATCGACGGCCATGCGCAAGGCCCGCTCGCGGACCTGATCGACTACGCGGACAACAGCTCGCTCGGCGCGATGAGCGGGCACATCGGCCAGCGGATCGATGCGCAGGGGCCCGCGGCACTCGCGCTCAAGATCACGATTCCGCAGCACGTTCCGCATCCGCATACGCACGTCGAGGGCACGCTCGCGTTCGGCGGCAACACGCTGTCGACCGACGGCGTGCCGCCGCTGTCCGCGCTGCGCGGCAGCGTGCGCTTCAGCGAGGCCGGCGCGTCGCTGCACGAGCTGTCGGGGCGCTTCCTCGGCGGCCCGGTGCGCGCGAACGGCAACTTCCAGTCGCACGGCCCGTACGCGGTGGACGTCGACGGCAAGCTCGCGCTTGACGCCGCGCGCGGCCTGAACCTGCGCGGCACGGCCGCGGCGCTGCTCGAGCACGTGGTCGGCGACGCGCCGTACCAGCTCGCCGTGCGCGGCGCGCCGGGCCGCCTGCCGGAGGTCACCGCGCATTCCGACCTGACGGGCGTCGCGCTGAATTTCCCGGCGCCGTTCGCGAAACCGGCCGGCACGCCGATGCCGTTCCGCTTCACGCTGCAGCCGGCCGCCCAGGCCGGCGGCAAGCGCCTCGAGCATGCCGACCTGACGCTCGGGCCCGTGTCTGCGACCTACCTGCTCGACGCCACGTCGGGCCAGCCGCTGCGCGCGGTGCGCGGCGCGATGGGCATCCACCGGATGCCCGATCTGCCGCAGGACGGCGTGAGCGCCGCCGTCGACGTCGACGAACTGGACGCCGACGCCTGGCTCGCGCTCGCCCGCACGCTGCAGCACGACACGCCGCGCGCGCCGGAGCCGCAGGCCGCGCCGCGCGTCGACGTCGCGAGCTTCACGCCGAAGCGCTTCGCGCTCCACTTCGGCACGCTGAAGCTGCTCAAGCGCAACTGGGAAAACGTGATCATCGGCGCGTCGCACGTCGACGAGCTGTGGCAGGCGAACATCGCGTCGAACCAGGTATCGGGCTACCTGTCGTGGGCGCCGGGCGGCGGCCACAACGGTGCGGGCGTGCTGAACGCGCGGCTCGCGAAGCTCGTGATCCCGCAGAGCGCGCAGCACGACCTCGTCGGCCGCGCGATGAACCTACCGACGCCGACCGACCGGCCGATGCCGTCGGTCGACCTGATCGTCGACCAGGTCGTCGCGCGCGATCACGACATCGGCAGGCTCGTCGTCAACGCGCGCAACCTCGAGGAAGACGGCGCGCCGGTGTGGCAGCTCGACAAGTTCGAGCTGGCGAACCCGGCCGCGAAGCTGACGGCGACCGGCAACTGGCGCACGTCGCGCCGCGCGCTGGCCCGCGGCGTCGACGAAAACGATGCGCCGCGCCGCAGCGTGTTCGACTTCAAGCTCGACGTCGGCAACGCGGGCGCGCTGCTCGACCTCGTGGGCCTGCCGCGCACGCTTGCAAACGGCCACGGCACCGTGACCGGCAAGGTCGGCTGGCGCGGCGGCCCGACCGCGGTCGATCTGCCGTCGCTCGGCGGCCAGGTCGCGCTCGACCTGGAACACGGCCAGATCCTGAAGGTCGATCCGGGTGCCGCGAAACTGCTCGGCGTGCTGAGCCTGCAGAGCCTCGCGCGCTTCCTGACGCTGAATTTCCGCGACGTGATCGGCAAGGGACTGCCGTTCGACAAGATCACGGGCACCAGCCGGATCTCGAACGGGATCGCGCGCACCGACGACTTCTCGATGACGACGGCACCGGCGAACGTGACGGTGCGTGGCGCGGTCGACCTCGGCGCCGAGACGCAGGACCTGCACGCGCACGTCGCGCCGAAGATCGGCGCCGGCACGGCGGCAATCGCGGCCGCGATCATCAATCCGCTGCTGGGTGTCGGCGTGCTGGCCGCGAACTACGCGCTGTCGGAGACGCTGTCGCACGCGTTCGCGCTCGACTACGCGATCACGGGCTCGTGGGCGCATCCGCACATCGAGCGGGTGCGAGGCGATCAGGGTAAGATGAATCACGGTCCGGCCGATGCGGCGAGCCACTGACGCGCGCAGGGTGCCGGGCCGCACCCCATTTATGACGCAACCGATCCAGCGATGACCGATCACACCCGTTCCGCCACGCCCTTTCGGGTCGCCGCGCTGCAGATGGTGAGCACGCCGGACGTCGCACGCAATCTCGCCGAAGCCGGCCGCCTGATCGCGGAAGCGGCCGGCGACGGCGCGCAGCTCGTACTGCTGCCCGAGTATTTCTGCTTCATGGGCCATCGCGACACCGACAAGCTCGCGCTCGCCGAACCCTACCGCGACGGCCCGATCCAGCGCTTCCTGTCGGAGGCCGCGCACCGTCACGGCATCTGGGTGATCGGCGGCACGCTGCCGCTGAAGGCGCCGGAGCCCGATCGCGTGCTGAACACGACGCTCGTGTTCGACCCGAACGGCCAGGAAGCCGCCCGCTACGACAAGATCCACCTGTTCAACTTCGAGAAAGGCGACGAATCGTTCGACGAGGCGCGCACGATCCGCGCGGGCGACACGGTCGTCGCGTTCGACGCGCCGTTCGGGCGGGTCGGCCTGTCGGTCTGTTACGATCTGCGCTTTCCGGAGCTGTATCGCAGGATGGGCGACTGCGCGCTGATCGTCGTGCCGTCGGCGTTTACGTATACGACGGGCCGCGCGCACTGGGAAATGCTGCTGCGCGCGCGGGCCGTGGAGAACCAGTGCTACGTGCTCGCGGCCGCGCAAGGCGGCAAGCACGAGAACGGCCGGCGCACCTGGGGCCACAGCATGCTGATCGACCCGTGGGGCGAGATCGTCGCGGTCCGCGACGAAGGCGCGAGCGTCGTGACCGGCGCGCTCGATCCGCAGCGCATCGCCGACGTGCGCCAGAGCCTGCCCGCGTGGCGGCATCGCGTGCTGGCCTGAACCGCTGAACCGCCCGGCGCTTGAAACGCCGCCCGGCCAACCCATCTGCCCAGAACGCACCCGACAACTTTTTGAGAACCCTCGATACCCGCATGAACATCATCGAACCCGGCATCCGCAATCTTGCGCTGGCGAAGGACATCCTCCTCACGCCGTACGGCCTCGACGAGAGCCTGCTCACGCGCACGATCGCCGACATCTTCACGCATCGCGTCGACTACGCCGACCTGTACTTCCAGGCGACCCGCAGCGAAGCGTGGAGCCTCGAGGAAGGCATCGTGAAGTCGGGCAGCTTCAGCATCGACCAGGGCGTCGGCGTGCGCGCGGTCGCGGGCGACCGCACCGCGTTCGCCTACTCGGACGACCTGTCGCCGGAAGCCATCGCGCAGGCGGCCGCGGCCACCAAGGCGATCGCGGCGGCCGGCGGCGGCCGCCAGAAGATCAAGGCGGCGACGTCCCTGAAGGGCATCTCGGGCCGCGACCTGTACCTGCCGTCCGATCCGCTCGCGTCGCTCGACGCGACCGCGAAGGTCAAGCTGCTCGAGCGCATCGAGCAGATGGCGCGCGGGCGCGACCCGCGCGTCACGCAGGTGATGGCGGGCCTCGCCGGCGAATACGACGTCGTGCTGGTCGCGCGCAGCGACGGCGCGCTCGCGGCCGACATCCGCCCGCTCGTGCGCGTGTCGGTCACGGTGATCGCCGAACAGAACGGCCGCCGCGAGATCGGCTCCGGCGGCGGCGGCGGCCGCTTCGACTACGGCTACTTCACCGACGAAGTGCTGTCGCGCTACGTCGACGACGCCGTGCACGCGGCGCTCGTCAACCTCGACGCGCGCCCCGCGCCGGCCGGCGCGATGACCGTCGTGCTCGGGCCGGGCTGGCCGGGCGTGCTGCTGCACGAGGCGATCGGCCACGGCCTC
This sequence comes from Burkholderia sp. Bp8991, assembly GCF_003853795.1. NCBI lineage: Bacteria > Pseudomonadati > Pseudomonadota > Betaproteobacteria > Burkholderiales > Burkholderiaceae > Burkholderia > Burkholderia sp. Bp8991. Next base: position 88,869 of record NZ_QTQJ01000018.1, read on the forward strand.
GAGGGCGACTTCAACCGCAAGGGTTCGTCGGCGTTCGCCGGCCGGATCGGCGAGCAGGTCGCCGCGAAGGGCGTGACGGTGGTCGACGACGGCACGCTGCCGAACCGCCGCGGCTCGCTGAACATCGACGACGAAGGCAACCCGACGCAGTGCACGACGCTGATCGAGGACGGCATCCTGAAGGGCTACATCCAGGACACGCTGAACGCGCGCCTGATGAAGATGCCCGTCACCGGCAACGCGCGGCGCGAGTCGTACGCGGCGCTGCCGATGCCGCGCATGACCAACACGTACATGCTGAACGGCGACAAGGATCCGCAGGAAATCATCGCGTCGGTGAAGAACGGCCTGTACGCGGTGAACTTCGGCGGCGGCCAGGTCGACATCACGAACGGCAAGTTCGTGTTCTCGGCGTCCGAGGCGTACATGATCGAGAACGGCAAGATCACCTACCCGGTGAAGGGCGCGACGCTGATCGGCAGCGGCCCGGAATCGCTGAAGTACGTGAGCATGATCGGCAACGACATGTCGCTCGACTCGGGCGTCGGCGTGTGCGGCAAGGAAGGCCAGAGCGTGCCGGTGGGCGTCGGCCAGCCGACCCTGCGGATCGACAAGATGACGGTCGGCGGTACGGCATAACCGCATCGCAGCGCATACAATCCGCGCATTTTGGCAAAAGCGCGCGGATTCTCCGCATTTTTGAGCACCCCCGGTTGCCAGCGACGCGGCGACCGGGTATAAATTCCGAATCAACTTTTTTGACGAACCGAATCTCCGTCATGTCCGCCAAGTTTTATTTTTACTTTTTTTGGCATCTCAGACCGCTGGCGGATCGAGAGGGTTGATGGCGCGTGAAGCGCAACCGAAATTCCCGAAAAAACCGCCGGCGAACCCGGCGGTTTTTTTTCGCCCTTCGCCACCCGGTCGCCGCCGCAGCGGATCCCGCGGCCCCGACCGAAATCACTGAATCGCTTGAATCGATGAATCTGCCGCACGCGCACTGACCGAACGGCGCCCGCAAAACCAGGAGAAACAGCATGCCCCCGCACAACACCGACGACGTCCGCATCCGCGAACTCAAGGAACTGACGCCGCCCGCCCACCTGATCCGCGAATTCGCGTGCTCCGAGGCCGCGTCCGAGCTGATCTACAACTCGCGCCAGTCGATGCACCGCATCCTGCACGGGATGGACGACCGGCTGATCGTCGTGATCGGGCCGTGCTCGATCCACGATACGAAGGCGGCGATCGAGTACGCGGGGCGGCTCGTGAAGGAGCGCGAGCGCTTCAAGGGCGAGCTGGAAATCGTGATGCGCGTGTACTTCGAGAAGCCGCGCACGACGGTCGGCTGGAAGGGGCTCATCAACGATCCGCACCTCGACAACAGCTTCAAGATCAACGAAGGGCTGCGCACCGCGCGCGAGCTGCTGCTGCAGATCAACGAGATGGGGCTGCCGGCCGCGACCGAATACCTCGACATGATCAGCCCGCAGTACATCGCCGACCTGATCTCGTGGGGCGCGATCGGCGCGCGCACGACCGAGTCGCAGGTGCACCGCGAGCTGGCGTCGGGGCTGTCGTGCCCGGTCGGCTTCAAGAACGGCACCGACGGCAACGTGAAGATCGCGGTCGACGCGATCAAGGCCGCATCGCAGCCGCACCATTTCCTGTCGGTGACCAAGGGCGGCCATTCGGCGATCGTGTCGACGGCCGGCAACGAGGACTGCCACGTGATCCTGCGCGGCGGCAAGACGCCGAACTACGACGCGGACAGCGTGAACGCCGCGTGCGCGGACATCGGCAAGGCCGGCCTCGCCGCGCGCCTGATGATCGACGCGAGCCATGCGAACAGCTCGAAGAAGCACGAGAACCAGATTCCCGTGTGCGCGGACATCGGCCGCCAGGTCGCGGCCGGCGACGAGCGCATCGTCGGCGTGATGATCGAGTCGCACCTCGTCGAGGGGCGCCAGGACCTGAAGGAAGGCTGCCCGCTGACCTACGGCCAGAGCATCACCGACGCGTGCATCGCGTGGGACGACAGCGTGAAGGTGCTCGAAGGCCTCGCGGAATCGGTGAAGGCACGCCGCGTCGCGCGCGGCAGCGGGAACTGATCGCCGGCGGGCCCGAGGCGGCACATGCCGCCTGCGGGCTCCGGCCTGTGCCGCAAGAAACGAAGCCCGGCTTGCGCCGGGCTTCTTCATGTGCGAGCAGCCGCCGTCAGATCCTCACACGAGCGCGCCCGAGCCGAAGACCTCGGTATTGATGCGTTCCGGCGCGACGCCGAGCGCGACCAGCGCGTCGCGTTGCGCCTTCATGAACGCGATCGGGCCGCAGATGTAGTAGTCGGCATCCGGCACCAGCGCATCGTACTTCACGCGCTCCGGCGTCAGGCGCCCCTCGAGGTCGTGATCGACGCCGACCCGGTCGGTCGGCCCCACCAATTCATACAGCACCGTGCGCTTGACGTTCGCGTGTTCGCGCACCGTATCGTTCAGCCAGTCGCGGAACGCATGCACCGCGCCCGACCGGCATGCGTGGACGAACCGTACTTCACGCGTGCTGCCTTCGCCGACCAGCGTCGAGGCCATCGACACCATCGGCGTGAGCCCGACGCCGCCCGAGATCAACACGACCGGCGTATCGACGCCGCGCTTCAGCGAGAATTCGCCCATCGGCGCGGTCACCTCGACGATCGCGCCCTCCTCCACGCCGTCATGCATCAGCGTCGACACCTTGCCGGCCGGGATCGCTTCCGGCTGGCCGGCCTCGCGCTTCACCGAGATGCGCAGCCACTTGCCGTGCGGCGCGTCGGACAGGCTGTACTGGCGCGGCTGATCGACGCCGAGATCGCCGACGAAGCGCTTCACCGTGACGTACTGGCCGGGCGCGAAGGTCGGCGCGTCGCCGCCGTCGGCCGGCGTCAGGTAGAACGACGTGATCTCGTCGCTCTCACGCACCTTGCGGGCAACCTTGAACGGACGGAAGCCGCTCCACGCGGCGCCCGCGTACAGGTCGGCCTCGGCGCCGATCAGGATCTGCGCGAGCTGGCCGTACGCGACGCGCCATGCCTCGAGCGTCTCGGCGTCGACCGCATCGCCGAGCACTTCGACGATCGACGCGAGCAGGTTCTCGCCGACGATCGGGTAATGCTCGGGGCGGATGTTCAGGCTCGCGTGCTTGTGCGCGATGTGCGACACCGCCCCGCCGAGCGCGCCGAGGTTGTCGATGTTCGCCGCATACGCATAGACCGCCTTCGCGAGCGTTTCCGGCTGGCTGCCGGTCTTCTGGTGCGTCTGGTTGAACAGGTTCTTCAGTTCCGGATGCCGCGCGAACATGCGCTGGTAGAAATGCTTCGTGATCGTCGCGCCGTGCACGGCGAGGACAGGGGCAGTGGCCTTCACGCGAGCCATCTGGTCAGCGGTGATGTGGGTCATGTCGTTCTCCGTTAAACATGCTTTTACGATACATCTTTAAAAACAGACGTCCGTCGGGCAAATTGTCGCAGTGCGGAAACACGACGCCGGGGGTCAGCGGACGCGCCCGCGCTCCCACAGCACGTCCGAGCCGCCATCCGCGCGGTTCAGCACACGCGCCAGCACGAACAGCAGGTCCGACAGCCGGTTCACGTAACGCCGCGGCGCGTCATTGAGCGTGTCGGTGCGCCCGAGCGCGACGATCGAGCGCTCCGCGCGGCGGCACACCGTCCGGCAGACGTGCGTGAGCGACGCCGCACGCGAGCCGGCCGGCAGGATGAATTCCTTCAGCGGCGGCAGCGTCGCGTTGTAGTCGGCCAGCCAGTTGTCGAGGCGCGCGAGGTGCGTGTCGTCGAGCACCGCATGGCCGGGAATGCACAGCTCGCCGCCGAGATCGAACAGGTCGTGCTGGATCGTGACGAGCGCCGTGCGCACGTCGTCCGGCAGCGTCTCGGCGAGCAGCACGCCAAGATTCGAGTTCAGTTCGTCGACGTCGCCGATCGCGGCGATCCGCGCGTCGTCCTTGCCGATGCGCCGGCCGTCGCCGAGGCCGGTGGTGCCGTCGTCGCCCGTGCGCGTCGCGATCTTGCTCAAGCGGTTGCCCATGCGAATGTCCTCTCGTGCGCGGCCGCGATGCGGCCCGGTTGGGTTGGTACGCGATTATCGCAGCCCGCGGCGGCGGGCGCAGCGGGCGTTCCAGCGTAGAATGGGCCGAAGGTTTGACAAGCAGTCGTCAGGAGACATTCGTGAATCACCCTGCCCCGCCGGCCACCACGCGCCGCCCGCTGCCCCCCGCCATGCTCGATGCGCTGCGCGCCGCCTTCGGCGAGCGCGTGTCGACCGCCGACGCCGTCCGCGCCCATCACGGCCGCGACGAATCGCCGTTCGATCCGCAACTGCCCGACGCCGTCGTGTTCGCCCGCAACGCCGATGAAGTCCGCCAAGTCGTGTCGCTGTGCGCGCTCTACAGCGTGCCGCTGATCCCGTACGGCGCCGGCTCGTCGCTCGAAGGCCATCTGCTCGCGGTGCGCGGCGGCGTCTCGCTCGACCTGTCGGAGATGAACCGCGTGCTGTCGATCAACGCGGAAGACCTGACGGTCACGGTCGAACCGGGCATCACGCGCAAGGCGCTCAACGAAGCGCTGCGCGACACCGGCCTGTTCTTCCCGATCGATCCGGGCGCCGACGCCAGCATCGGCGGGATGACCGCGACCCGCGCATCGGGCACCAACGCCGTGCGCTACGGAACCATGCGCGAAAACGTGCTCGGCCTGACCGCCGTGCTCGCCGACGGCCGCGTCGTGAAGACGGGCTCGCGCGCGCGCAAGTCGTCCGCCGGCTACGACCTCACGCGCCTGTTCGTCGGCTCCGAAGGCACGCTCGGCGTGATCACCGAGATCACGCTGCGCCTGCATCCGCTGCCCGAAGCCGTGTCGGCCGCGATCTGCACGTTCCCGTCGATGGGCGACGCGGTGCGCACGGTGATCGAAACGATCCAGATCGGCGTGCCGATCGCGCGCGTCGAATTCGTCGACGCGCTCGCGGTGCGCTCGATCAACCGCCATTCGAACCTGACGCTCGCCGAAGCGCCGACGCTGTTCTTCGAATTCCACGGCACCGAGGCCGGCGTGAAGGAACAGGCCGAGCTCGTGCAGGCGCTCGCGGGCCAGAACAACGGCCAGGGCTTCGAATGGGCGACCCGCCCCGAGGACCGCACGCGGCTCTGGGCCGCGCGCCACAACGCGTACTTCGCGATGCTGCAGCTGAAGCCCGGCTGCCGCGCGGTGACGACCGACGTGTGCGTGCCGATCTCGCAGCTCGCCGCGTGCGTCGAGGAAACCGAGATCGACCTGCGCGCATCGTCGCTGCCCTGCCCGATCGTCGGCCACGTCGGCGACGGCAATTTCCACGTCGCGATCCTGATCGATCCCGACAGGCCCGAGGAAATCGACGAAGCCGAACGCATCAACGACCGGATCGTCGAGCGCGCGCTGCGCCTCGGCGGCACCTGCACCGGCGAACACGGCGTCGGGCTGCACAAGATGCGCTTCCTGCCGAAGGAGCACGGCGACAACGCGATCGATGCGATGCGCGCGATCAAGCTGGCGCTCGATCCGCGCAACCTGATGAATCCCGGCAAGATCTTCACGTGCTGACACGGCGGCGCGCCGCCGCGCCCCGGCTGGAGACCCAATGAACGCTTCCGTCGAACTGTCGAGCGCGACCCGCGCGCAGCGCCAGCGCGAAGTCGTGCAGGCGCTGATGGCCGTGCTGCCGACGCATTGCCTGCTGTTCCGCGACGAAGACACCGCGCCGTACGAATGCGACGGCCTGTCGGCGTACCGCCGGCTGCCGCTCGCGGTCGCGCTGCCCGAAACCGAATCGCAGGTGCAGCGGATCGTGCAGATCTGCCGCCGCATGGAAGTGCCGATCGTGCCGCGCGGCGCCGGCACGAGCCTGTCCGGCGGCGCGCTGCCGATCGCGAACGGCGTCGTGCTGTCGCTCGCGCGCTTCACGCGCATCGTCGAGGTCGATCCGTACGCGCGCACGGCCACCGTGCAGCCCGGCGTGCGCAACCTCGCGATTTCGGAAGCCGCCGCGCCTTACGGGCTGTACTACGCCCCCGATCCTTCGTCGCAGATCGCCTGCACGATCGGCGGCAACGTCGCCGAAAATTCCGGCGGCGTCCATTGCCTGAAATACGGGCTGACGGTGCACAACGTGATGCGCGTGCGCGCGGTCACGATCGACGGCGAGGTCGTCGAATTCGGCTCGCTCGGTCTCGACGCGCCGGGCCTCGACCTGCTCGCGGTGATGATCGGCAGCGAAGGGATGTTCGCGATCGTCACCGAAATCACGGTGAAGCTGATCCCGAAACCGCAGACCGCGCAGCTCGTGATGGCAAGCTTCGACGATGTCGTGAAGGGCGGCGAGGCTGTCGCCGCGATCATCGCGTCGGGCATCATCCCGGCGGGGCTGGAAATGATGGACAAGCCGGCCACCCAGGCCGTAGAGGCATTCACGCACGCGGGCTACGACCTCGACGCGAAGGCGATCCTGCTGTGCGAATCGGACGGCACGCCCGAAGAAGTCGCGGAGGAAATCGTCCGCATGACGGCCGTGCTGCGCGAGCATGGCGCGACGCGCATCCAGGTGTCCCGCAACGAAAGCGAGCGACTGCGCTTCTGGTCCGGCCGCAAGAACGCGTTCCCGGCCGCCGGGCGCATTTCCGCCGACTATTACTGCATGGACGGCACCGTGCCGCGCCGTGCGATCGGCCCGCTGCTCGCCCGCATCGAGCAGCTCGAGACACGCTACGGGCTGCGCTGCATCAACGTGTTCCATGCCGGCGACGGCAACATGCATCCGCTGATTCTCTACAACGCGAACGATCCGGACGAGCTGCACCGCGCCGAGCAGTTCGGCGCGGAAATACTCGAATGCTGCGTGGAATTCGGCGGCAGCGTGACGGGCGAGCACGGCGTCGGCATCGAAAAGCTGAATTCGATGTGCGTGCAGTTCTCGCCGCAGGAGCGCGATGCGTTCTTCGCGGTCAAGCGCGCGTTCGATCCGGCCGGGCTGCTCAATCCCGACAAGGGCATCCCGACCCGCGCGCGCTGCGCCGAATACGGCCGCCAGCACGTGCGCGGAGGGCTGCTGCCGCACCCCGACCTGCCGCGTTTCTGAGCGCCGCGCGGTGCGCGGCCCGTGCCGCCGCGCGGGCCGCGATGTGCCGCCCTGCCCGCGCCGGCCGTGCGCGCGGCGACGCCCGCATGCATTCGTCATGCGTGGCTTAGGGATAGTCGCGATGTGGATTCGCGCCACCCCGGTACAATCGACCGGACAACAACGAGGCAGCAATACAACATGGAAGAGGACGACATCGTCGCCGGATGGGCCGAGCGCATCCGTGCCGCCAGTGCCGACGGCCGGCCGCTGCGGATTCGCGGCGGCGGCACCAAGGACTGGTACGGCCAGGCGCTGGACGGCGAAATACTCGACACGCGTGCGTTTCAGGGCGTCGTGTCGTACGACCCGGCCGAACTCGTCGTCACGGTCCGCGCGGGCACGCCGCTCGCGCAGCTTGAAGCCGTCCTCGCCGAGTGCGGCCAGATGCTGCCGTTCGAGCCGCCTCACTTCGGCCGCGCGGCCACCGTCGGCGGCTGCGTCGCGGCGGGCCTCGCGGGGCCGCGCCGCGCGACCTGCGGCGCGCCGCGCGATTTCGTGCTCGGCGTCACGCTGATGAACGGCCGCGGCGAAGCGCTGCGCTTCGGCGGGCAGGTCGTGAAGAACGTCGCCGGCTACGACGTGTCGCGGCTGATGGCCGGCTCGCTCGGCACGCTCGGGCTGATGCTCGAGCTGTCGATCAAGGTGCTGCCGGTGCCCGTCGCCGAAGTCACGCTGAAGTTCGAGATGACCGCGACCGACGCGGTGCGCAAGCTCAACGAATGGGGCGGCCATCCGCTGCCCGTCAGCGCGAGCGCGTGGCGCAACGGCACGCTCGTGCTGCGGCTGTCGGGCGCCGAGGCGGCCGTGAAATCGGCGAAGACGCTGCTCGGCGGCGAAGTCGTCGACGCGGTCGAGGCCGAGCGCTTCTGGGCCGGCGTGCGCGAGCACACCGACCCGTTCTTCAACGGCATCCCGCCCGGCTATGCGCTGTGGCGGCTCGCGCTGCCGTCGATCACCGAACCGATGCACCTGCCCGGCACCCAGCTGATGGAATGGGGCGGCGCGCAGCGCTGGTGGATCACCGACGCCGACGCGCAGACGGTGCGCATGAGCGCGAAGCAGGCCGGCGGCCATGCGACGCTGTTCCGCGCGGGCGAGTCGTACGACCGCAGCGCGGGCGTGTTCACGCCGCTGCCCGCGCCGCTGATGAAGATTCACCGCGGGCTGAAGGCTGCGTTCGATCCCGCGCGCATCTTCAATCGCGGCCGGCTCTACCCTGATCTTTAGGGTCTGTTTATATATGGAACGCACATGCGAATGCCCGAAATCGCGCGTAGGGCAAGAAGTGAGGAGCGCCGTTTGGCCGAGCCAAACAAGCGACGAGCGACGCCGCCATACGGGCGATTTCGGGCATTCCCGTGGAATGAATCTTTTGATTAGGGGTTGCCACGAGAACGGCCGCTCGCCGCGTTGCGCTCCTTGCGAATACGCCAGTATTCGCGGCGTCACGCGCCTCGCGAGCGGCCGTTCTCGTGGCAACGCATGCGCGTTCCATATATAAACAGACCCTAAGATCGATGCAAACGAACCTCGCCGATTTCATCCGCAATACGCCCGACGGCGACGAGGCCGACGCGATCCTGCGCAAGTGCGTGCATTGCGGCTTCTGCACCGCGACGTGCCCGACCTATCAGCTGCTCGGCGACGAACTCGACGGCCCGCGCGGCCGCATCTACCTGATCAAGCAGATGGTCGAAGGCGCGCCCGTCACGCGCAGCACGCAGCAGCACCTCGACCGCTGCCTCACCTGCCGCAGCTGCGAGACGACCTGCCCGTCGGGTGTCCAGTACGGCCGGCTCGTCGAAATCGGCCGCAAGCACGTCGAGGCGCAAGTGCAGCGCCCCGTGCAGCAACGGCTCGTGCGCCGCGTGCTCGCCAGCGTCGTGCCGAACGCGGCGCTGTTCTCGCCGCTCATGCGGCTCGGCCAGCACATGCGGCCGCTCTTGCCGAAACGGCTGCGCGACAAGGTGCCGCCGCGCACGCGGCTGCTCGAATGGCCGCAGCGCCCCCATTCGCGCAAGATGCTGATGCTCGCCGGCTGCGTGCAGCCGTCGATGCTGCCGAACATCAACATCGCGACCGCGCGCGTGCTCGACGCGCTCGGGGTCGAGACGATCGTCGCGCCCGACGCGGGCTGCTGCGGCGCGATCCGCCTGCACCTGAACTATCACGACGAGGCCCTCGACGACGCGCGCCGCAACATCGACGCGTGGTGGCCGTACGTCGAGCAAGGCGCCGAAGCGATCGTGATGAACGCAACGGGCTGCGGCGCGACGGTGCTCGAATACGCGCACCTGCTGCGCGACGATCCGGCCTATGCGGAGAAGGCGCAGCGCATCGTCGCGCTGACGCGCGACATCTCCGACGTGCTGCTCGCGTTCGAGGCCGAGATCGCGACGCTCGCGCGGCGCCGCGCGATCCATACCGTCGCGTACCACCCGCCGTGCACGCTGCAGCACGGCCAGCAGTCGCGCGGCAAGGTCGAGCGCCTGCTCGAGACGCTCGGCATCGACGTGCGGCTGCCGGCCGACAGCCATCTGTGCTGCGGCTCGGCCGGCACCTATTCGCTGACGCAGCCGTCGCTGTCGTACCGGCTGCGCAAGCAGAAGCTGCTGAAGCTGCAGGCACTCGAGCCGCAGATGATCGTGTCCGGCAACGTCGGCTGCATCGCGCACCTGCAAAGCGGCACGCAGATTCCGGTCGCGCACTGGATCCAGCTCGTCGAACATCTGCTGTACGGCTGACGCGGATGGCCGGCCCCGCCGGCGCCCCGTCCGTATAATGGGCGAACCGATGCGGCGCGTGCCGTGCCGCACCCGCTGCCGCATTCGTCGCCATTCGCCGCCGTACTCGCTTCCCGTGCCTGCTTCCGTGCCCGTCATGTCCGATTTCGCCGTCCGTCTCGATTCCGTTCACCGCCGCATCGCCGACGCCGCCCGCGCGGCCGGCCGCGATCCCGCCACCGTCTCGCTGCTCGCCGTGTCGAAGACGTTTCCCGCCGACGACGTGCGCGCCGCGCATGCGGCCGGCCAACGCGCGTTCGGCGAGAACTACGTGCAGGAATCGATCGACAAGATCGACGCGCTCGCGGATCTGCGCGCCGCGCTCGAATGGCATTTCATCGGGCCGCTGCAATCGAACAAGACGCGCCCGGTCGCCGAACGGTTCGACTGGGTCCATTCGGTCGACCGGCTCAAGATCGCGCAGCGCCTCGCCGAACAGCGCCCCGCGCACCTGCCGCCGCTCAACGTATGCGTGCAGGTGAACATCAGCGGCGAGGCGTCGAAGAGCGGTGTCGCGCCGGCCGACGTGGCCGACGTCGCGCGCGCGGTCGCCGCGCTGCCGGCGCTGCGCCTGCGCGGCCTGATGGCGATTCCCGAGCCGGCCGGCGATATCGATGCGCAACGCGTGCCGCATCGCGCGCTGCGCGCGCTGTACGACGCATTGCGCGCCGACGGCCTGCCGCTCGACACGTTGTCGATGGGCATGTCCGCCGATCTCGAGGCCGCGGTGCTCGAAGGCGCGACCATCGTGCGCGTCGGCACCGCGATCTTCGGCGCCCGCGATTATTCGCACTGAGCGCCGCCCTTTTCCGCCTTCCCGTTCACTCACTTGCTCAATTCGACACCATGAAAATCGCATTCATCGGCGGCGGCAACATGGCCGCGGCCCTGATCGGCGGCCTGATCAAGCGCGGCGTCGCCGCTGACGGCCTGTATGCCATCGACGTCAACGAAGACGCCCGCGCGCGCACCGCGCAGCAGTTCGGCATCCGCACCGGCGCGGCCGTCGACGCGACGCTCGCGGACTACGACGCGATCGTGCTCGCGGTGAAACCGCAGGTGCTGAAGGACGTCGCGCAGGCGCTCGCGCCGCACCTGAAGTCGCAGCTCGTGATCAGCATCGCGGCCGGCATCCGCGGCACCGACCTCGCCCGCTGGCTCGGCGACTACGCACGCGTCGTGCGCACGATGCCGAACACGCCGGCGCTGGTCGGCATGGGCGTGACGGGCCTCGCCGCGCTGCCGGGCGTCGACGCGGCCGGTCGCGAGCTCGCGTCGAACGTGCTCGGCGCGGTCGGCGAGATCGTCTGGTTCGACGACGAAGCGCAGCTCGACGCGGTCACGGCGATCTCGGGCAGCGGCCCGGCGTACGTGTTCTATTTCATCGAAGCGCTGCAGGAAGCCGCGCGCCGCCTCGGTATGAACGACGAACAGGGCCGCGCGCTCGCGGTCGCGACGTTCGCGGGCGCCGCGCAACTCGCCGCGCAGTCGGGCGAACCGGCGAGCGTGCTGCGCGAGCGCGTGACGTCGAAGGGCGGCACGACGGCCGCCGCGCTCGCGTCGTTCGACGCGCAAGGCGTGAAGGAAGCGATCGTGCGCGGCGCGCTCGCGGCCGAGGCACGCGCGAAGGAAATGGGCGACGAGCTCGGTCGCGCGTAAGCGCCGCGTCGTCGGCCGGGCTTGCCCGGCCGCGCCAACAAAAAAAGCGGCCACGGCCGCTTTTTTGTTGGCATCGCGCACCGGCGAGGTGCCCGTACCGCTTCAGTTGGCAGCCGGCCCCGCCAGCAGGTAATGCACGGCGATCCCCGCGAACAGCACGCCGCCGAGCCAGTTGTTGTGCCGGAACGCCGCGAAGCACGGCATCCGCTCGCGATCCTTGATCAGCGTGTAGTGATACAGCGCGCAGCCGACCGCCGCAGCCCAGCCGGCCCAGTACGCGAGACCGAAGCCGAGCGTCACGCCGATCCACACGTAGATGCCCAGCGTCACCGCATAGCACGCCATCACGGCCGCGACGTCGAAGCGGCCGAACGTCAGCGCGGACGTGCGAATGCCGATCTTGATGTCGTCGTCGCGGTCGACCATCGCGTATTCGGTGTCGTACGCGACCGACCAGAAGATGTTCGCCACCAGCATCACCCACGCGAGCATCGGCACCGTGTCCTGCACGGCCGCGAACGCCATCGGGATGCCAAAGCCGAACGCGATGCCGAGATACGCCTGCGGAATAGCGAAGAAACGCTTCATGAACGGGTACGAGCCGGCGACGAACAGCGCGACGACCGACAGCTCCTTCGTCAGCGTGTTGAGCGGCAGGATCAGCAGGAACGCGATGAACGACAGCACCACCGCGATCGCGACGGCTTCCCATGCGCGGATCTTGCCCGACGTCAGCGGCCGGTCGGCCGTGCGCTTCACGTGACGGTCGAAATCGCGGTCGGCATAGTCGTTCATCGCGCAGCCGGCCGAGCGCATCAGCAACGTGCCGAGCGCGAAGATCACCAGCAGCGGCCAGCGCGGATGACCGTCCGACGCGATCCACAGTGCGTTGAGCGTCGGCCAGAGCAGCAGCAGGCTGCCGATCGGCTTGTCCATCCGGACGAGCCGCAGGTACAGGGGAAAGCGAGCGAGCATGGCGAACCACCGGGAAGAGAATCCCGGCATTTTAGAGCCGAGCGGCGGTTCGCGTCATGTCGGGACGGCCCGCAGCCGGGTGCGGCGGCGCGCGCGCAGGCTGCCCGGGCCCGCTGCACGCGGCCGAGCAGCCGCATACGTCGATCAGGGGACAGATGCATGGGCGGTGCGCAGCCCGCCCTGCCGACATTCGATGCCGATGCAGGCAATCCGACCCCGCTTCGACTTCGGGACACCGCCCGGTTGCCGATCACCCGCTGACACCGGCCGCACGACGCACGGCCGGTCACCCCGGATTCAGGCAAGCAGCGACCGCAGCATCCACGCAGTCTTTTCATGCGTCTGCAGGCGCTGCGTCAGCAGGTCGGCGGTCGGCTCGTCGCTCGCCGCATCGGCGATCGGGAAGATTTCGCGCGCGGTGCGCACGACCGTCTCGTGCCCTTCGACGAGCTGGCGGATCATCTCTTCGGCCGCCGGCACGCCGTTCGCTTCCGGCACCGACGACAGCTTCGCGAAATCCGCGAACGTGCCCGGCGCGACGACGCCGAGCGTGCGAATGCGCTCGGCGACCAGGTCGACCGCGAGCCACAGTTCGTTGTACTGCTCTTCGAACATCAGATGCAGCGTGTTGAACATCGGCCCGGTGACGTTCCAGTGGAAGTTGTGGGTCTTCAGGTACAGCGAAAACGTATCGGCGAGCAGACGCGACAGGCCGTCCGCGATCTTCTTGCGGTCCTTGTCGCTGATGCCGATGTTGATCTGCGTGGCGTTGCCTTTCCTGGCCATCTTCGGGACTCCTCATTCGAAATGTTGAACCGGCGAAAACGCGTCGAGCAATCCGCATGCCGCGCCGTGCGGCATCCGTTCGCGACGTGCCAGTCTAGCGCGGCGCGCGATTCGCTGCGCTCAGCCGCCGGCGCTCGACACGAGCGGTGCGAGCGCGTGCAGCGCCTGCGCGACCAGCTCGGCCGCACCGCCGATGACGATCGCGAAACCGACGATACGGCGCGCCAGCTCGGCCGGCGTGAACGCGGCGCGCATGTTCAGCATCATTTGCGTCATGGTCGTCACTCCTTCGACAAGACCTTGAATCGGAAGAAAAAACGGCCGGTCGTGCGACCGGCCGTTTCACGTTACAGCGTGACTGCGTCAGCGCATCGCGACTTTCACGCGAGGTCGAAGCGGTCGAGGTTCATCACCTTGTTCCAGGCCGCGACGAAATCGCGCACGAACTTCTCGTGCGCGTCGGCGCTGCCGTACACCTCGGCCAGCGCCCGCAGCTGCGAGTGCGAACCGAAGATCAGGTCGACGCGCGTGCCGGTCCACTTGACCTGGCCCGTCGCCCGGTCGCGCCCTTCGAACACGTCGTTCGCGGCCGACACCGGCTTCCACTCCGTGCCCATGTCGAGCAGGTTCACGAAGAAGTCGTTGGTCAGCGCGCCCGGACGATCGGTGAACACGCCGTGCTTTGCGTCACCGACGTTCGCGCCGAGCACCCGCAGGCCGCCGACGAGCACCGTCAGCTCCGGCCCGCTCAGCGTCAGCAGCTGGGCCTTGTCGACCAGCAGCGCCTCGGCCGGCGTCTTGTACGCGTGCTTCAGGTAGTTGCGGAAACCGTCCGCAACCGGCTCGAGCACGGCCATCGCCTCGATGTCGGTCTGCTCTTGCGACGCGTCCATCCGGCCCGGTGCGAACGGCACCGTCACCGCGACACCCGCGTTCTTCGCGGCCTGCTCGACGCCGGCTGCACCGGCGAGCACGATCAGGTCGGCGAGCGACACCTTCTTGCCGCCCGTCTGCGCATCGTTGAACGCCTTCTGCACGCCTTCGAGCGTTTCGAGCACCGCGGCAAGTGCCGCCGGCTGGTTCACTTCCCAGTCCTTCTGCGGGGCGAGGCGGATGCGCGCGCCGTTCGCGCCGCCGCGCTTGTCCGAACCGCGGAACGTGGAAGCCGACGCCCACGCGGTCGACACGAGCTGCGCGACCGACAGCCCCGACGCGAGCACCTTCGCCTTCAGCGCCGCGACGTCGGCGGCGTCGATCAGTGGGTGGTCGACGGCCGGGATCGGGTCTTGCCACAGCAGTTGCTCGGCCGGCACTTCCGGGCCCAGATAGCGCGCACGCGGACCCATGTCGCGGTGCGTGAGCTTGAACCAGGCGCGCGCGAACGCGTCGGCGAACTCGGCCGGGTTCTCGTAGAAGCGGCGCGAGATCTTCTCGTAGGCCGGGTCGAAACGCAGCGACAGGTCGGTCGTCAGCATCGTCGGGCGATGCTTCTTCGCCGGATCGAACGCATCGGGAATCACCTCGTCGGCGCCCTTCGCAACCCACTGGTGCGCGCCGGCCGGGCTCTTCGTCAGTTCCCATTCATAGCCGAACAGGTGCTTGAAGAAGTCGTTGCTCCACTTCGTCGGTGTCGACGTCCACGTGACTTCGAGGCCGCTCGTGATCGCGTCGCGGCCCTTGCCCGATGCGTACGTGCTCTTCCAGCCGAGGCCCTGCTGCTCGATGGCCGCCGCTTCCGGCTCGGGGCCGACGTTCGTAGCGGGGCCGGCGCCGTGCGTCTTGCCGAACGTGTGGCCGCCGGCGATCAGCGCAACCGTCTCTTCGTCGTTCATCGCCATCCGCGCGAACGTCTCGCGGATGTCGCGGGCCGCCGCGACCGGGTCGGGGTTGCCGTCGGGGCCTTCCGGGTTCACGTAGATGAGGCCCATCTGCACGGCCGCGAGCGGGTTCTCGAGATCACGGTCGCCCGAGTAACGGCTGTTCGGGCCGCCGCTCAGTTCCAGCCAGATCTTTTCCGAACCCCAGTAGACGTCGTCCGGTTCCCATGTGTCGACGCGGCCGCCCGCGAAGCCGAAGGTCTTGAAGCCC
Organism: Burkholderia sp. Bp8991; assembly: GCF_003853795.1. Taxonomy (NCBI): domain Bacteria; kingdom Pseudomonadati; phylum Pseudomonadota; class Betaproteobacteria; order Burkholderiales; family Burkholderiaceae; genus Burkholderia; species Burkholderia sp. Bp8991. The sequence continues at coordinate 104,362 of NZ_QTQJ01000018.1, forward strand.
ATCGATTCGAGCGCGACGTTGCCGGTCAGGATCAGCAGGTCGGCCCACGAGATGTTGCGGCCGTACTTCTGCTTGATCGGCCACAACAGCCGGCGCGCCTTGTCGAGGTTGCCGTTGTCCGGCCAGCTGTTCAGCGGGGCGAAGCGCTGTTGCCCGCCGCCCGCGCCGCCGCGGCCGTCGGCGGTCCGGTACGTGCCGGCGCTGTGCCAGGCCATCCGGATGAACAGGCCGCCGTAGTGGCCGAAGTCGGCCGGCCACCAGTCCTGCGACGTGGTCATCAGCGCCTGCAGATCGCGCTTCACCGCCGCGAGGTCGAGCTTCTTGAACGCTTCCGCGTAGTCGAAATCCTTGTCCATCGGATCGGACAGCGCCGAGTGCCGGTGCAGGATGTTGAGATTGAGCTGGTTCGGCCACCAGTCCCTGTTCGACGTGCCGCCGGCCGCCGTATGGTTGAACGGACACTTCGATTCGGTCGACATGCTTTTTTCTCCTTTGCTTGACTCGTAAGCCCCCACTTGCCGGGCGCGGTTCATGGAGCATTGCGGGGGGATGAAACGGAACAGGTTGATCCTGTCGTACTACGGGGTGTCAGGCCGCGTGGCCTTCGATGCGGGTTGCGGGACTTCGGACATGCAACGCTCCCTCATGGCTGAACGGCGGTGAGTCGGGGAACACCGAACCTGCATGCAACGGCACTCATCCGCCATACGTACGGTCCGCCAGGTACGCGAACGCAATCGGGCGCAGGCTCCGGGCCGCGGCCCTCGCACGATTGACGACCTCGTCGCGCGACGGGATGTTCCGCTGCGCGTGCTGCAGTACCGACCGCATCATGACATCCTCCTTTGACGCTTGCATTCAACGTGCGAATCGAACCGCCGATCCGACGCAATCCATGGAAATGATTCTAATTACGTCTATCGATAATTTGAATTTAATAAATTTCATCTATTCGATAGGCAAAAATAAACGGGGTCGCCAGACCCCGTTCATCCGCCTGCCTCGGGAGCACTGCTCCCTGATCAGTTCACTCAGTTCATCGTCGCCGGCATGTCGAGCTTCGCGACGCCCGGCAGCTCGCACGCGGCGATCGCCTCGCTGATCGCGTCGATCGCGGGCATCCGCGTGAAGCTCTTGCGCCACACCAGCACGACGCGGCGATCCGGCACCGGTTCGTTGAACGGCACGTACGACAGCAACTCGGCGTCGGGGCCGTTCGCGCGCGGACCAACCTCGGCGACCGACATCCGCGGCAGCACCGTGATGCCGACGCCGCTCGCGACCATATGGCGAATCGTTTCGAGCGATGAGCCCTCGAAGGTCTTCTGGATGCCGTCGGCCGTCTGCGAGAAGCGCATCAGCTCCGGGCACACGCCGAGCACGTGATCGCGGAAGCAATGGCCGTTGCCGAGCAGCAGCATGGTTTCCTGCTTCAGGTCCTCGGCGTCGATTTCCTCGCGCTTCTCCCACGGATGGCCAGCCGGCAGCGCGACGACGAACGGCTCGTCGTACAGCGGCCGCACCATCAGGCCGGTTTCGGGGAACGGCAGCGCCATGATCGCGGCGTCGATCTCGCCCTGCTTCAGCAGTTCGAGCAGCTTCAGCGTGTAGTTTTCCTGCAGCATCAGCGGCATCTGCGGCACGCGCTGGATCATCTGCTTGACGAGCGTCGGCAGCAGGTACGGCCCGATCGTGTAGATCACGCCGAGCCGGAACGGGCCGACGAGCGGGTCCTTGCCCTGCTTCGCGATCTCCTTGATCGCGAAGGTCTGCTCGAGCACGCGCTGCGCCTGCGTGACGATCTGGTCGCCGATCGGGGTCACGCTCACCTCGCTCGCGCCGCGCTCGAAAATCTGCACGTTGAGCTCGTCTTCGAGCTTCTTGATCGCCACCGACAGCGTCGGCTGGCTCACGAAGCACGCTTCGGCCGCGCGACCGAAGTGCCGTTCGCGCGCGACCGCGACGATGTATTTCAATTCAGTCAGGGTCATTGTGGGTCAATCAGGGATATACAGGCGATAGGTTTAATTTATACACCCGTTGGCACCGGTTCGCCAAGTTTCTCTGTATCGCAACACGCCGAATCAGCGCTGCATGGCGGTTTTAAATCCGACCCTGAATGCGCGAATCAGGCCTTCAGATATTGCTCGCGCGCGCCGAGCCAGCGGGCGAGATGCTGCGTGACCACGTCGGGATACGCGGCGATCAGCCGCGCCGCCGCGTCGCGGGCCGGATCGATCAGCCAGCCGTCGGTCTCGAGGTTCGCGAAGCGCAGCATCGCCGCGCCGGACTGGCGCGCGCCGAGGAATTCGCCGGGGCCGCGGATCTCGAGGTCGCGCCGCGCGATCTCGAAGCCGTCGGTCGTCTCGCGCATCGTCTTCAGCCGCTCGCGGCCGGTCAGCGACAGCGGGCCCGTGTACAGCAGCACGCACACCGACGCCGCGGTGCCGCGCCCGACGCGGCCGCGCAGCTGGTGCAACTGCGCGAGGCCGAAGCGCTCCGCGTGCTCGATCACCATCAGCGAGGCATTCGGCACGTCGACGCCGACTTCGATCACGGTCGTCGCGACGAGCAGCTGCACGTCGTTGCGCGTGAAGGCCTCCATCACGGCCGCCTTGTCGGCCGGCGACAGCCGCCCGTGCACGAGCCCGACCTTCAGCTCGGGCAGTGCCGCGGCCAGCGTTTCATAGGTTTCGACGGCCGTCTGCAGCTGCAGCGTCTCGCTCTCCTCGATCAGCGGACACACCCAGTACACCTGGCGGCCGGTCAGCGCGGCCTCGCGCACGCGGGCGATCACCTCCTCGCGCCGCGCGTCGCCGACGAGGCGCGTCAGCACCGGCGTGCGGCCCGGCGGCAGCTCGTCGATCGTCGACACCTCGAGGTCCGCGTAATACGTCATCGCGAGCGTGCGCGGGATCGGCGTGGCCGACATCATCAGCTGGTGCGGCTGGAAATCGCGCGCGCCGTTGGCCGCGTTCGCGGCCTTCGCGCGCAGCGCGAGACGCTGCTCGACGCCGAAGCGGTGCTGCTCGTCGACGATCACGAGGCCGAGCCGCGCGAATTCGACGGTGTCCTGGATGATCGCGTGCGTGCCGATCACGAGCTGCGCGGTGCCGAGCGCCGCGGCCTCGATCGCCGCGCGCTTCTCCTTCGCCTTCAGGCTGCCCGCGAGCCATGCGACCGTGACGCCGAGCGGTTCGAGCCACGCGCGCAGCTTGCGCGCGTGCTGTTCCGCGAGGATTTCGGTCGGCGCCATCAGCGCGGCCTGGTAGCCGGCGTCGATCGCCTGCGCGGCCGCCAGCGCCGCGACGACCGTCTTGCCGCTGCCGACGTCGCCCTGCAGCAGCCGCTGCATCGGGTGCGCGAGCGTGAGGTCGTGCGCGATCTCGTCGACGACGCGCGACTGCGCGCCCGTCAGCGTGAACGGCAGCGCCGCGTAAAGGCGTGTGGTCAGCGCATCGGCATCGGTCGCGGCGCGACGCGGCATCGCGGGCGCCGCGCGCGTGCGGCGCTCCTCGTGCGCGCGCTTGAGCGACAGTTGCTGCGCGAGCAGCTCCTCGAACTTGATGCGGGTCCACGCCGGATGCGAGCCGTCCATCAGCGCGGCTTCGTCGGAATCGACGGCCGGGTGGTGCAGGATGCGCACGGCCTGCGCGAGCGTCGGCACGCCGAGCGGCTTCAGGTAGTCGCGCTCGATCTCGGGCGGCAGCAGCTCGGGCAGCGGCGTGCGCTCGACCGCGTTCTCGATCGCCTTGCGCAGATACGCCTGCGACACGCCGGCCGTGCTCGGATAGACGGGCGTGAGCACCTGCGGCAGCGGCGCATCGGCCTCGACGACGCGCACGGCCGGATGCACCATCTCCATCCCGAAGAAGCCGCCGCGGACGTCGCCGCGCACGCGCAGCCGCTGGCCGACGGCCATCTGCTTGACCTGCGAGCCGTAGAAATTGAGGAAGCGCAGCACGAGCTGCTCGCCGTCGTCGTCCTGGATCTTCACGACGAGCTGCCGACGCGGCCGGTACGCGACCTCGTTGTCGAACACGACGCCTTCGGTCTGCGCGATGCCGCCCGGCAGCAGTTCGCCGATCGGCGTGAGCGTGGTTTCGTCTTCGTAGCGCATCGGCAGATGCAGCACGAGATCGATCGAGCGCGTGAGGCCGAGCTTCGCGAGCTTGTCGACGGTCTTCACGGGTTTGTCGGCGGCCGGCTTCTTCTTGCGTTTCGCACCGGATGGTCCCGCTGCGCCCGCTTCACCCGCTTCGTCACCGCCCGCGCCCGGTTCGGCGTCGGGTGCGGCAGCGGCCGGCTGCGCGAGCCGCCCGTCGGCACCGCGCTTCGGGCCCGTGCGCCGCGGCGCGATACCGCGCGGTGACTCGTGCTCCCCCGCGCTGCGCGCGGGTAACGCGGCATCGTCCGCGTCGAACGGATCGGCGGAATCGGCAACGGCGGCGGTGGAACGGCGTGGTGACACAGGCATCGGATCGTCTGGGTGCTTCGCAAGGCAAGTACAATAGCGGCTTTCACGTCGTCCGAACGAACGACGCCGGCCAGGCCGCGCATCCCGCCATCATAGCGGCTCGCGCGCCCCATTCATGCGTTTCCGCCTTGTCGGCGGCGCCCGCCGGCCGTTTCGAACCAGCCCGCATGTTCACGCTTTCCGATTTCGATTTCAATCTGCCTCCCGAGCTGATTGCGCAAACCGCGCTGCCCGACCGTACCGCGAGCCGCCTGCTCGAGGTCGACGGCACCGTCGAGCCCGCGCGCCTCGTCGACCGCCGCTTCGCCGAGCTGCCGTCGTGCATCGCGCCCGGCGACCTGCTCGTGTTCAACGATACCAAGGTCCTGAAGGCACGCTTCTTCGGCCAGAAGGCCAGCGGCGGCAAGATCGAGGTACTGATCGAGCGCGTGACCGGCACGCACACCGCGCTCGCGCAGATCCGCGCGAGCAAGTCGCCGGGCGCCGGCACGACGCTGCGCCTCGCCGACGCGTTCGACGTGACGGTCGGCGAGCGCGTCGAGCCGTTCTTCACGCTGATCTTCCCCGAGCCGTGCCTCGACCTGATCGAGCAGTTCGGCCGCCTGCCGCTGCCGCCCTATATCGAGCACGATCCGGACGCGACCGACGAAACGCGCTACCAGACCGTCTATGCGAGCAATCCGGGCGCGGTCGCCGCGCCCACGGCCGGGCTCCATTTCGACCAGCCGCTGCTCGAGCAGCTCGACGCGATGGGCGTCGAGCGCGCGACGCTGACGCTGCACGTGGGCGCCGGCACGTTCCAGCCGGTGCGCGTCGAGAACCTCGCCGAGCACAAGATGCACAGCGAGTGGTACGACCTGCCGCAGTCGCTTGTCGACAAGATCGCCGCGACCCGCGCGCGCGGCGGCAACGTGATCGCGGTCGGCACGACCTCGATGCGCGCGCTCGAAGCCGCGGCGCGCAGCGCCGACGAAGCCGGCCGCCCGCTCGCGGCGACGCAGGCCGAGACCGACATCTTCATCACGCCCGGCTACGCTTTCCGGATCGTCGACCGGCTCGTCACGAACTTCCACCTGCCGAAGTCGACACTGCTGATGCTGGTGTCGGCGTTCGCGGGCGTCGAGACGATCCGCGCCGCGTACCGGCACGCGATCGACGCACGCTACCGCTTCTTCAGCTACGGCGACGCGATGCTGCTCACGCGGCGCGACACGCCGGAGGCGCCGCGCGCGTAAGCGCGGCAGGTGCGAAGACACGCCGGCCCGCGACCGCGCTGCGGCCGCTGCGCGTCGCGCCGTCGCGCCGTTGTCCCCGCGCCGTCGCCCCCGTTTTGCTGCGGTACGCGCTACGATGGCGCGCACCCGCTTTTCCCCGCCGCCGGTTGCCCGGCGGCGTTTCCAACATGCGCCGGACTGTTCTCCGGTGGCAAGGAGAATGACGCGATGACCGAAGGTTCATCCCACGATACGCACGCTCATCCGCACGCCCCCGTGCAGGACCGCCCCGCGAACGGGCTCGAATTCGAACTGCTGACGACCGACGGCCATGCGCGCCGCGGCCGCGTGAAGCTCAACCACGGCGTGGTCGAGACGCCGATCTTCATGCCGGTCGGCACGTACGGCACCGTGAAGGCGATCCAGCCGCGCGAGCTGCACGAGATCAAGGCCCAGATCATCCTCGGCAACACGTTCCACCTGTGGCTGCGCCCGGGCCTCGACACGATCGACGCGCACGGCGGCCTGCACGGCTTCATGGGCTGGAACAAGCCGATCCTGACGGACTCGGGCGGCTTCCAGGTGTTCTCGCTCGGCGACCTGCGCAAGATCACCGAGGACGGCGTGACGTTCGCATCGCCGATCAACGGCGACAAGCTGTTCCTGTCGCCGGAAGTGTCGATGCAGATCCAGAAGGTGTTGAACTCGGACATCGTGATGCAGTTCGACGAGTGCACGCCGTACGCGACCAACGGCGTGCCGACCACGCACAAGGAAGCGGCCGACTCGATGCGCATGTCGCTGCGCTGGGCGAAGCGCTCGCTCGACGAGTTCGACCGGCTCGGCAACCCGAACGCTCTCTTCGGGATCGTCCAGGGCGGGATGTTCGAGGACCTGCGCGACGAATCGCTCGCGGGCCTCGCGGAGCTCGGCTTCCACGGCCTCGCGATCGGCGGGCTGTCGGTCGGCGAGCCGAAGGAAGACATGATGCGCGTGCTGCGGCACGTCGGCCCGAAGCTGCCGGCGCACAAGCCGCACTACCTGATGGGCGTCGGGACGCCGGAGGACCTGGTCGAGGGCGTCGCGAACGGCATCGACATGTTCGACTGCGTGATGCCGACCCGCAACGCGCGCAACGGCTGGCTCTTCACGCGCTTCGGCGACGTGAAGATCCGCAACGCGACGCACAAGAACTCGCTGAAGCCGCTCGACGCGAGCTGCACGTGCTACACGTGCCAGAATTTCTCGCGCGGCTACCTGCATCACCTGCACCGCGTCGGCGAAATCCTCGGCGCGCAGCTCAACACGATCCACAACCTGCACTACTACCTGCAGTTGATGAGCGAGATCCGCGACGCGATCGAGACCCATACGTTCGACGCATTCCGCCAGCGCTTCGCGGAGGATCGCGCGAGAGGGGTCGACTGACGGGCCGGCGGCCCGCAGCGCGCCCGTCACATAGGACACGTACTAAATAATGCGTTCCGGGTGCCCGTCGCGACCGCCAAACATTACAATCGCCTTTCCAAACGAGTCGCAACGGCGTCGTTTCACGCTTAACAGCTTGATCCGAAAGCGCATTTGCCGAGCCGTTCGCGCATGGGGCCGGTGGTAGAATAACCGGCTTATTTTTCGATCTTCCCCTACGGAGAGACCAACGTGCCGTTCATTTCCAATGCCTTCGCGCAAGGCGCCGGTGGCGCCGAATCGAGCCTGATGAGCTTCCTGCCGCTCATCCTGATGTTCGCGGTGCTGTACTTCATCATGATCCGTCCGCAGATGAAGCGCCAGAAGGAACACCGCAACATGCTCGCGGCCATGGCGAAGGGCGACGAAGTCGTCACGAGCGGCGGCCTCGTCGGCAAGGTGACGAAGGTCACCGAAGGCTACATCGGCGTCGAAATCGCCGAAGGCACCGAAATCACCGTGCAGAAGGCTGCGGTCACGACCATTCTGCCGAAGGGCACGATCAAGTCGCTGTAAGGTTTTCACCGAGCGTCCGGCTCCCCGCGCCGTGCCCGCCTGACAGCGCGGGCCGCCGCGGCGCCGGACGCGACGCTTTCACGCCAACCACCCGTTCGGCCCCCTCATGAATCGTTATCCACTCTGGAAATATGTCGTGATGGTCGTGGCGCTCGCCATCGGCCTTCTGTACACATTGCCCAACTTCTTCGGTGAAGCGCCGGCGGTGCAGGTGTCGAGCGGCAAGGCCACGGTCAAGCTCGACTCGACCACGCTGACCCAGGTCGAATCCGCGCTCGCGTCCGCGCAGATCACGCCGGACGACGTCACCTTCGAGAACACGGCGTCCAACGCGAACATCCGCGTGCGCCTGAAGGACACCGATACGCAGCTGCGCGTCAAGGACCTGCTGCAGAAATCGCTGAACACCGACCCGAACGATCCGCAGTACGTCGTCGCACTGAACCTGCAGAGCGCGTCGCCGCGCTGGCTGACCGCGCTGCACGCCCTGCCGATGTATCTCGGCCTCGACCTGCGCGGCGGTGTGCATTTCCTGCTCCAGGTCGACATGACGGGCGCGCTCACCAAGAAGCTCGACTCCGACGCGTCCGACGCCCGTGCGCTGCTGCGTGACAAGAACATCCGCGACGGCGGCGTGAGCCGCGTCGACCAGTCCGTCGTCGTCAACTTCAGCGACGCGCAAACGGCCGAAGACGCCCGCAAGGTGCTCGCCGCGTCGGTCACCGAACTGCAATGGGCGACCCAGCCCGGCGGCGGCGGCACGCAAGTCGTCGGCACGTTCACGCCGGCCGTGCAGAAGGCCGTCGAGGACGCCGCGCTCAAGCAGAACCTGACCACGCTCCACAACCGCGTGAACGAACTCGGCGTGTCCGAGCCGATCCTGCAGCAGCAGGGCAACGACCGTATCGTCGTCGAACTGCCGGGCGTGCAGGACACCGCGAAGGCGAAGGACATCATCGGCCGCACCGCGACGCTCGAGGCGCGCCTCGCCGATCCGCTCAACACGCACCCGAACCCGAACGACCCCGTGCCGCCGGGCGAGGAGCTGTTTACGCAGGGCAACCAGGCGCCCGTGCTGCTGAAGAAGGAAGTGATCTTCACCGGCGACCGCATCATCGATGCGTCGGCCGGCTTCGACGAACACCAGCGTCCGTCGGTCAACATCCGCCTCGACTCGGCGGGCGGCCGCTCGGTGCGCGCGGTGTCGCGCGAGAACATCGGCAAGCCGATGGCGATGGTGCTGTTCGAGAAGGGCAAGGGCGAGGTGCTGACGGTCGCGACGATCCAGTCCGAACTCGGCGACCGCTTCCAGATCACGGGCCAGCCGACGCCGCAGGCGGCGGCCGACCTCGCGCTGCTGCTGCGCGCCGGTTCGCTCGCCGCACCGATGGACATCATCGAGGAACGCACGATCGGCCCGAGCCTCGGCGCGGACAACATCAAGATGGGCGTCCACTCGGTGATCTGGGGCTTCTGCGCGATCGCCGTGTTCATGATCGCGTACTACATGCTGTTCGGCGTGATCTCGGTGATCGGCCTGTCGGTGAACCTGCTGCTGCTCGTCGCGGTGCTGTCGCTGATGCAGGCGACGCTGACGCTGCCCGGTATCGCCGCTATCGCACTCGCGCTCGGCATGGCGATCGACTCGAACGTGCTGATCAACGAGCGCGTGCGTGAAGAACTGCGCGCCGGCCAGCCGCCGCAGCTCGCGATCCAGGCCGGTTACGCGCATGCGTGGGCGACGATTCTCGACTCGAACGTCACGACGCTGATCGCCGGCCTCGCGCTGCTCGCGTTCGGTTCGGGCCCGGTTCGCGCATTCGCGATCGTGCACTGCCTCGGCATCCTGACGTCGATGTTCTCCGCGGTGTTCTTCTCGCGCGGGATCGTCAACCTCTGGTACGGCGGCCGCAAGAAGCTGAAGTCGCTCGCGATCGGCCAGGTGTGGAAGCCGGAAGGCGCCACGGCCGGTGCCGCAGGCGCAGCGTTCGGCGCGGCCGACGAATCGACCGACACCGCGCGCGCCGCGAAGCTCGCCGCTCCCGCGAAGGGCGACGCACCGCGCGCCGGCAAGCCGCAGCTGCGCAACCGCGCGCAGCAAGGCGTGTCGCCGAAGAAACCGGGCTCGACCCAATAAGGCCCCGGAGACGAAGCCATGGAATTTTTCCGCATCCGTAAAGACATTCCGTTCATGCGGCACGCGCTGGTGTTCAACGTGATCTCGCTGGTCACGTTCCTCGCCGCCGTGTTCTTCCTGTTCCACCGCGGGCTGCACCTGTCCGTCGAATTCACCGGCGGCACGGTGATCGAGGTCCAGTATCAGCAGGCCGCGCAGCTCGAACCCGTGCGCGACACGCTCGGCAAGCTCGGCTATGCCGATGCGCAGGTGCAGAACTTCGGCACCTCGCGCAACGTGCTGATCCGCCTGCAGCTGAAGGAAGGCCTGACGTCCGCGCAGCAGAGCGACCAGGTGATGACCGCGCTGAAGGCGCAAAGCCCCGACGTGACGCTGCAGCGCGTCGAGTTCGTCGGCCCGCAGGTCGGCCGCGAGCTTGCGACCGACGGTCTCCTCGCGCTCGCGTGCGTGGTGATCGGCATCGTGATCTACCTGTCGATCCGCTTCGAATGGAAGTACGCGGTCGCCGGTATCATCGCGAACCTGCACGACGTCGTGATCATTCTCGGCTTCTTCGCGTTCTTCCAGTGGGAGTTCTCGCTGGCGGTGCTCGCGGCGATCCTCGCGGTGCTCGGCTACTCGGTCAACGAGTCGGTCGTCATCTTCGACCGGATCCGCGAAACGTTCCGCCGCGAACGCAAGATGAGCGTGCAGGAAGTGATCAACCACGCGATCACGACCACGATGTCGCGGACGATCATCACGCACACGTCGACGGAAATGATGGTGCTGTCGATGTTCTTCTTCGGCGGCCCGACGCTGCACTACTTCGCGCTCGCGCTGACGGTCGGCATCATGTTCGGCATCTACTCGTCGGTGTTCGTCGCGGGCTCGCTCGCGATGTGGCTCGGCATCAAGCGCGAAGACCTCATCAAGGAAAAGAAGACCGCGCACGATCCGGACGATCCGAACGCGGGCGCGCAGGTTTAAGCGCTGTATCGCTTCGGCTGATACCGGAAGGCCGGTCCCTCGTGGACCGGCCTTTTTTCATGGGCGAGCCGCCGCCCTCCTCGTCCGTCGCGACTGCACGGACCGTCGGCTACAATCGCGTCACCGTCCCGCCCCGCCACCCGCCGAAGCCGCGGTCCTCATGATGCCAGCCACGCGTGTCGTTCATCGCATCGTCGCCTGGAGTACCGGCGCAGCCGCCGCGGCTGCGTTCGTTGCATGCGCATCGGCCGCGCGCGCGCAATCCGCGTCCGCGCCGCCTGCCGTCCCGCCTGCGGCCCCGTCCGCGGCCGCGGCGGCCGCTGCCGCCGCCGCGTCGCAACCGTCACCCTGCCCGCCCGACTGGGAACCGCAGCTCTGCGAACTGAAGGCCGCGGTCGACGTGCTGAAGAAGCAGCACCTGACCGACGTCGACATCGGCGCGCTGCTCGACGCCACCGTGCACGACGGGATCAAGACGCTGCCGCACGCGCGCTTCTTCAACGCGAAGGAGGAGCAGGAACGGCGCGACGACGAGCGCCGCGCGCGCGACGGCACGCCGGGCATCGGCATCGTGTTCGAGACACGGCCCGACGGGCTGCACATCCTCGACGTCATCCCCGACGCGCCCGCCGAACAGGCCGGCGTGCGGCCCGACGATCTCGTCGTCGCGATGAACGACCGGAGCGTCGTCGGCATCGACAGCAGCGAGGTCGTGAAATTCGCGAAGGGCGACGCGGGCGTGCCGCTGAAGCTCACGGTCCGGCGCGGTCCGAACCACGCGACGCTGACCTTCGCGCCGGTCCGCGCGATCGTCCGGCCACACCCGGCGACGACGAAGCGGCTCGCCGGCGACATCCTGTACACGCGGCTGTCGAGCTTTCCGGAGCCCGCGGTCGGCAGCTATATCGACGCGGTGCAGGCCGCGCGCCGCGCGGGGCCGCCGGTGAAAGGCGTGATCCTCGACCTGCGCATCAACGGCGGCGGCGCGCTGAATGCGGCGATCGGCATCACCGCGCTGTTCGCCGGGCGCGACCGTACCGCGATGATCACGCTCGAGCGCGACGGCACGAAGCGCCGCCGCTTCACGACCAACTGGCCCGACTACGAACTGCCGGTCATGCGCGGCCAGGATCCGCTCGCGCCGCTGCAGGCCGACGACTGGTGGCGCACCGTGCCGCTCGTGGTGCTCGTCGACGGACAGAGCGCGTCGGCCGCCGAAGCGACGGCGGCGGCACTGAAGGATCTCGGCCGCGCGCGGCTGCTCGGGATGCCGACCTACGGAAAGGGACTCGCGCAGACCGGCGTCGACCTGATCGACGGCACGCGCCTCGCTTTCACGTTCGCGCGCAACCTGCGGCCGAACGGCTGCCCGATGGATGGCTACGGCGTCGTGCCGGACTGGCTCGTGCCGCCGCGCCGCGACTCGGACGTCGACGGCGTGCTGCTGTGGTACCGCGAAGTCGATCTCGCCCGCGCGCCGTATGCGGACCGGCTCGCACCCGACCCGTTCGCGCAGGTTCGCAAGGCACGGCAGGCACTGCGCGAAGCCCGCGTGCGCGCGAAGATCGATACGGCGAAGAGCGCGGCGCTTCCGCAGCGCGAATTCGGCACGGCAAGTGACTGGCAGCTCCGGCAAGCGCTCGACGCGCTCGCCGGCCGCCCGGTGCAGACCGTCGCTGCACCGGCGCAACTGATGCCGGCGCAGCCGGTATGCGAGCGCGGCGAGCACTGACGTGCCGTCGGACCGACCGCATCGGCCGCGGTGGTAGATTGAACGCTCCGTCACCTCCGGACCGAAGCCGATGACACACGCCAGACCACGCCGCTCCATCCGCGCATTCCTCGAACATCCGCTCGCCGTGGGAATCGCCTGTGCACTGATCGGCAGCGCCAGCACCTGGATCGTCAACCACGAGATGGCGCGCGCCGACGAGCAGCGCAAGGCCTTCGATGAAGCGTGGGGTCGAGCCGAGCTTTTCGCCGAGAAGCAGGCACGGTACGACGATGTCGCGGCACTCGACGCGCTGGCGGCAGAGATGCCGCAAAACCCGGTGTCGGCGCTCCTCCGGAAGCACTATCGCGCGCTCGGTGCCGATGCGCAACGTGCTCGAGACGACGCACGCGATGCACTGGCCACTCGGCGCCTGCTGCTCTCGAAACCACAGTACGACGCCACTCACCGCTTCATCGAAACGGTATCCGCGACGAACCCGGCCGGCCGGCAGAACATCCCGGCCGATCTCGAAACGCTGCGCGCGACGGCAAAGACGCTGCGCGATACCGACGGCTGATCGACGGCCGCCCTTCCCGATCACCGGAACCCGAACCGCCGCCGCAACACCACCAGCGCCGCGAGGCTCAGCACGGCCGCGAACATCAGGTAGAAGCTCGGCGCGGTCTTCATCCCGGTCGCGCGGATCAGCCATGCGATGATGAACGGCCCGAAGCCGCCGAAGATCGTCACCGCGACGTTATAGGCGAGCGACATCCCGGTCGTGCGCGTCTGCACCGGAAACACTTCGGACAGCAGCCCCGGCAGCGCCGCGAAATAGCCGGTCATCAGGAACGCGAGCAGTACCTGCAGCGCGATCAGCGTGCCGAAGCCCGGATGCGCGACGAGATACGCGAACGCCGGATAGATCAGCACGAGAATGCCGACGGCCGGCGCGAGCATCACGCGCACGCGGCCGTAACGATCCGACCAGTGGCCGACGAGCGGCGCGAACGCCATCTGGATCACGCCGACGACGAGGATCGCCGCGAACGCGGCCGACGGCGCGAGGCCGAGCTGCTTCACGCCGTAGGTCGGCATGAACAGCACGAGATAGGTCGCGACGGTGCCGAGCACCACCACGCCCATCGCGGCGACGAGCCGCGCCTTGTGCGACGCGAACGTGTCGCGCAGCGGGCTCGCGGTGCTTTCCGCCGCGAGGAATTCGGGCGTCTCGTCGACCTTCGAGCGGATGTAGTACGCGACGGGCCCGAGCAGCAGTCCGAAAAAGAACGGGATGCGCCAGCCCCACGCGGCCATCTGCTCGGCCGTGAGCTGCGCGTTCAGCACGGTGCCGAAACCCGCCGCGAGCAGCGTCGTGAGCCCCTGGCTCGCGACCTGCCAGCTCGCGAAGAAACCGCGCCGCCCGGGCACATGCTCGGCCAGGAACGCGGTCGCGCTGCCGAATTCGCCGCCGGCCGAAAAGCCCTGCATCAATCGCGCGGCGACGAGGATCAGCGGCGCCGCGACGCCGATCGTCCGGTAGGTCGGCAGTACCGCGATGACCAGCGTGCCGGCCATCATCAGCAGGATCGACAGCGTGAGCGCGGCCTTGCGGCCCGCGCGGTCGGCGTACGCGCCGAGCACGATCGCGCCGAGCGGGCGCATGAAGAACGACACGCCGAACGTGCCGAGCGTGAGCAGCAGCGACACGGTGTCGTTGCCGGCCGGAAAGAACAGCTTCGAGATCGTCACCGCGAAGAAGCCGTAGACGACGAGGTCGAACCATTCGAGCGCGTTGCCGATCGACGCGGCGACCACCGCGCGCCATACGCGCGACGACGAAGCAATGGAGCTGGACTGCGTGACGGCGTGCATCGGCGATCTCCTTGTCGTTGTACGTTCTGTCCGACGCGTCCGTTCTCGCGCCGCGAGCTGTGCGCACGATTATAGGCGCGCAAAAAAAACCGCCGCGCCCCCGAACAACGGGAGCGCGGCGGCTGGCACGCGACGGGCCGGCGAGCGTGACGCGGCGGCCGGCCCGGCCGGGCGCGTTACTGCTGCTTGACGGCTTCGGCCGTGATCAGCAGCTTCGTCTTCATCTTGAAGCCGTACTGCTTGCCGTAGTCGAGGCCGAAATCGTCGCGGCTGAATTCGCCGACCGCGTCGACGCCGCACACTTCACGCTTGAGCATCGGATGCGGCATGCACTTGAACGAATCGATCTTCAGCGTGAGCGGCTTCGTGACGCCGTGCAGCGTCAGGTTGCCGACCACCGACACCGGCTTGTCGCCGTCGAACTTGATGGTGCCCTTGTAGTTCGCCTGCGGGAACTTGGAGACGTCGAAGAACTCGGCCGTCTGCAGGTGCTCGTCGAGCTTCGCGCTGCCCGTCTGGATCGACGCGACGTCGGTCGTCACGTCGACCGTGCCGGTCTTCGCCGCGCGGTCGAGCGTCACGCTGCCGCTCGACTTGTCGAACTTGCCGCGCCAGACCGACAGGCCGCCGAAGTGGTCGGCCTCGAAGCTCGGGTACGTGTGGCTCGGGTCGAACTGGTACGTCGCGCTGTCGGCGAATGCCGAGAACGACAGCGAGGCGGCCAGCGCGCCCGCGGCGATGATCAGATGCTTTTTCAAATGCTTTCTCCTTGGAACAGCGCCGCGCCCTCGCGCGGCATTCGGGGTGATGCGACAGCCCGCCGCTTACTTCGTGGCGACGAGATGGAACTTGATCTGCACTTCGTCGGCGACGATCGACGTGTCCTTCCACTCGCCGGTGCCGACGTTGAACGCCGAACGCTTGATCGGCAGCACGCCGTCGAAGGTCTGCGTCGCGCCGCTCTGCGTGACCGTGACGGGCACGGTGACGGTCTCGGACTTGCCCTTGATCGTCAGCTTGCCGGTCACGTTGTACTTGTTGCCGCCGGCCGGCGCGATCGCCGACGACGCGAAGGTCGCCTGCGGATACGCCTTCGCGTCGAACCAGTCCTTGCCCGTGACCTGCTCGTTGTACATCTTGTCGCCGAGGTCGAAGCTCGCGATGTCGATCGACATTTGCGCGCTGCCCTGCGCCGCCTTCGCGGGGTCGAACTTCACCTGCGCGGAGAACTTCTTGAACGCGCCTTCGGTCGGCACGTTCATCTGCTTCGACACGGCGGACACCTTGCTCTTCGAGAGATCGACGTCGGCATGCGCCGCGGCCGACGCGACAAGTGACGCCGCGGCGAACGCGGTCAGCATGGAGCGGGAGAAAGACACTTTCATGGGATCCTTCATTTGGCGGAGGGAAGCATCCGCGACAGCAGGCCGTCGCGGTCCAACAACTGGTGCTTGAGCGCCGCGAGCACGTGCATGGCGACGAGCGCAAGCAGAATGTAATTCAAGGACACGTGCAGCGTCTTGAAGGTTTCCTTCAGCACCGGATCGGGATCGATCAGGCGCGGCAGCGGCACGATGCCGAGGTAGACGACCGGGATGTTCGACGCCGAGCTGTACAGGTAGCCCGTTACCGGGATCACGATCATCAGCACGTACAGCAGCATGTGCACGCCGTGCGACACCGCGCGCTGCCACGCCGGCGTGTCGCCCGGCAGCGGCGGCGGCACGTGGGTCGCGCGCCACAGCACGCGCACGACGGCCAGTGCGAACACCGTCACGCCGATCCACTTGTGCCACGAGAAGTACTTCAGCTTCGTCGGCGTGAAGCCGGGGATGTCGGTCATGACCCAGCCGAGTGCGAAGCCGCAGACGATCAGCAGCGCGATCAGCCAGTGCAGCGCGATCGCGGTGTGCGCGTAGCGTGCCGGCCCGGCCGGCGGCGATTTCGATGCCATCTTGGATTCCTCAGTTGAGCGAACGGCTGCGCCGGCCCATTCGTCCGACGCTTGTCAAGGCCGCCATGCTACCGCAACCTTTTGCCACGCGCGGACTCTGAGGACACGCGCGCCAGCCGGCTGCCAGGTTTACGCCATGTTACCGACCGGTCACGCGGCAACCGGGCGTTGACACGTCGAAAAAGCCGTTTTGGTAAGATTGGCGCGGGTTCCGGCCCCGTCGACGCGTCTCCCGCCCGTCGCACAACCGCTTTTCCCATGCAACGACACGACCTGATTGCCTGCCACGAATGCGACGCACTGTTGCATAAACCGCACCTCGCGCGCCGCGAAATCGCACGCTGCCCGCGCTGCGACGCGCTGCTCTATCGCGACAGCACCACGCAGATCGAGCGAATCAGCGCGCTGGCGGTCGCGGCGCTCGTCACGTTCATCATCGCGCAGGGGTTCCCGATCCTCGAAATGGACCTGAACGGCACCCGCGTGCAGACGACGCTGATCGGCGCGATCGATGCGCTGTGGCATCAGGACATGGAGATCGTCGGCGTGATGGTGTTCTGTTCGACCGTGCTGTTCCCGCTCGTCGAGATGGCCGCGCTGCTTTACGTGCTGCTGCCGATCCGGCGTGGCGTCGTGCCGCCGGGCCTGAACTTCGTGCTGCGCATGATCCAGTTCGTGCGGCCGTGGGGGATGATCGAGGTGTTCATGCTCGGGATCCTCGTGACGATCGTGAAGATGGTGAGCCTCGCGCGCGTCGTGCCCGACGCGGCGCTGTTCGCGTTCGCCGCACTCACGCTGATGACCGCCGTCGTGCTGATGTTCGATCCGCGCACGCTGTGGGACATGGCCGACGACCTGCGCGCCGGGCGCTCGCCCGTGCGGCCCGACAACGCCCCGCCGCGACCGGAAGCCCCCCGCCGATGACGACGCCGACCGCCGCCCGCGAGGGCTATGCCAGCTGCCACGCATGCGGGCTCGTGCAGACGATCGACCATCCGCACGCGCATTGCGCCCGCTGCGGAAGCGCGCTGCACATCCGCAAGCCGAACAGCATCATGCGTACGTGGGCGCTGCTGATCGCGGCCGCGATCCTCTATATCCCGGCGAACCTGCTGCCGATCCTGCACACGTCGTCGATCGTCGGCTCGCAGGAAGACACGATCATGAGCGGCGTCATCTATTTCTGGACGTCCGGCGACTGGCCGCTCGCGGTCGTCGTGTTCGTCGCCAGCATCCTCGTGCCGATGCTCAAGCTCGGCGTGCTGACGATCCTCGTCACCAGCGCGCAGCGGCGCGCCACGTGGCGGCCGCTGCAGCGCACGCGCCTGTTCCGGATCGTCGAGCGGATCGGCCGCTGGTCGATGCTCGACATCTTCGTCGTGACGCTCACCGTCGCGCTCGTCCATTTCCGTTCGCTCGCCGTCATCACGGCCGGCCCCGGCGCGCTCGCGTTCGGCTCGGTCGTGATCCTGACGATGCTCGCGTCGATGCAGTTCGATCCCCGCCTGATCTGGGATCCAGTCGAAACCTCAGGGAAACACCATGAATAGTCCGCAAGGCCCGCAGCACGATGCGTCCCGGCCGCCCGATCCCGCGATCTCGACGAAAAGCGGCTGGCTGCCGTCGCTCGTCTGGCTCGTGCCGCTGATCGCCGCGCTGATCGGCATCGGCCTCGTGATCAAGTCCGTGCGCGAGCGCGGCCCGGAAATCTCGATCAGCTTCCACAGCGCGGAAGGGCTCGAGCCGGGCAAGACGCAGGTCAGGTACAAGGACGTCGAGATCGGCACGGTCAAGACGATCAAGCTGTCGAAAGACCTGTCGCGCGTGCTGGTGCAGGTGCAGCTGAAGAAGGAAGCCGAGGACTTCGCGATCAAGGGCTCGCGCTTCTGGATCGTGCGTCCGCGCATCGGCGCGACCGGCGTGTCGGGGCTCGGCACGCTGCTGTCGGGCGCGTACATCGGCGTCGATGCCGGCCACGGGCAGGACACGCAGACCGACTTCACCGGCCTCGAGACGCCGCCGCCCGTGACCGGCGACCAGAAGGGCACGCAGTACGTGCTGCGCGGCGATTCGCTCGGCTCGGTCGACATCGGCTCGCCCGTCTACTACCGCCGCGTGCAGGTCGGCCAGGTGGTCGGCTTCTCGCTCGACAAGGACGGCACCGGCGTCACGTTCAACGTGTTCGTCAATGCGCCGTACAACCAGTACGTCGGCGTGAACTCGCGCTGGTGGCAGGCGAGCGGCGTCGACCTGCGGCTCGATTCGAGCGGCCTGAAGCTGAATACGCAGTCGCTCGCGACGGTGATCCTCGGCGGCATCGCGTTCCAGACGCCGCCGAACCAGGACAGCGGCGCGACGGCGCCGAACAACACGACCTTCCGCCTCGGCTCCGACGAGGCCGACGCGATGCGCGATCCGGACGGCCAGCCGCTGCAGGTCGTGATGAACTTCAACCAGTCGCTGCGCGGGCTCGCGGTCGGCGCGCCGGTCGACTTCCGCGGCATCGTGCTCGGCGAAGTCACGAACATCGGCATCGACTTCGATCCGAAGACCAAGAACTTCCTGATGCCGGTGACGATGAACGTATATCCGGAGCGGCTCGGACCGCGCTTCCGCGAAACGATCGAGAGCAAGGGCGAACCGGCCCGCCGCGAGATCGTCGAGCGCCTGGTCCAGCACGGCCTGCGCGGCCAGCTGCGCACGGGCAACCTGCTGACGAGCCAGCTGTACGTCGCGCTCGACTTCTTCCCGAAGGCGCCGGCCGTGAAGATCGACACAGCGCGCCAGCCGCTCGAGCTGCCGACCGTGCCGAACACGCTCGACGAACTGCAGCTGCAGGTCGCCGACATCGCGAAGAAGCTCGACAAGGTGCCGTTCGACCAGATCGGCGCGAACCTGAACAGCGCGCTGTCGAATGCCGACAAGCTGTTCAAGCAGCTCGACACGCAGGTCGCGCCGGAAGCGCGCGACACGCTGTCGGCCGCGCGGCAGACCTTCTCGACCGCCGAGGTGACGCTGCAGCAGGATTCGCCGCTGCAGTCCGACGTGCGCGGTGCGCTGAAGGAACTCACGCGCACGCTGCAATCGCTGAACGCGCTCGCCGACTATCTGGAGCGCCATCCCGAATCGCTGCTCAAGGGCAAATCAGGAGATCGATAATGACGACGACACGCGTGAACGTCCTCGCGAGCGGCGCGGCGGCAGTGTTCGCCGCACTCGCGCTCGCCGCGTGCAGCTCGCCGCCCGCGCGGTTCTATACGCTGAGCCCGGCCGACGCCGCGGCGCCCGTGCGCACTGCACCCGCCAACCCGCCGTTCCTGATCGAGGTGCCGTCCGTCGGCGTGCCCGAACAGGTCGCGAAGAACCAGCTCGTCGTGCAGAAGAACGCCGCGCAGGTCGACGTGCTCGAGCAGGAACGCTGGGCCGCGCCGCCCGCCGACGAGATTCGCCGCGCGCTGTCCGACGACCTCGCCGCACAGCTCGGCACGATCGACGTCGCGAATTCCGCGTATCCGGCCGGCGTGCCCGTCTATCGGATCAGCGTGAACGTGCAGCGCTTCGAGTCGTGGCCCGGCAAGCGTGCGGCGATCGATGCGGTGTGGAGCGTGCGCGCGGTCGGCACGCAGGCACTGATGACCTGCCGCACGAGCGTCGCGGAACCGGTCGCCGACGGCTACGACGCGCTCGTCGCCGGTCACCGGCGCGCGCTCGACGTGATTGCATCGCAGGCCGCGTCCGGCGTGCGCGCGCTCGCCGCGCGGCGCGGCTCGACGGCTGCCTCGACCCCGTCGACGACCGCGTCCGGCAAGGCAGCGGCCGCCGCGCCCGTCATACCCTGCCCGGCCAATCCGACGCCCGGCGGCGACGCGAGCGCGAGCGTCAAGTCCGGCGCGTAAGCGCGGCGCGCGGCCGGCGTCCGGTGCCTGCGCGCCCGCGACCGGATTCGGCACGCGCCGCCCGATAGTCCTCGTCGGCATCGATCCGCGTGCGCGCGCCGCCGCGCACGCGAACCCGCCGCCCTCGTCGCCACGGCCGACGCAGCACGGCATCCATCGGCCGGACGGCCGCTTTGCAGTGTTTGTCAAAATCCGCCGGAACCGGCGCCATGCAATGCGGTCGGCTTGCGTTTTCGCGCCCAATTGACGATCCTACGCACTTTCCGGCGCGTGCCGCGTGCCGCCTGTCGCGCGCGCCAGCCGGCGGCGATCCGCCCGTTGTGTCCGGTCCGGCCGCCGCGTCTCCCGGGGCTCGCACGCGTGTTCGCGTGCACCGCATCGGGGCAGCCGCATCGCGGGTCGCCGCGCATCGTCCGGCATCCCGACCAGCTTCACCGTTCTCGCCGGCGCCGCGCCGTCTGTTCCCGGCCGGCATCCCGAACCCGCCCGTCCAGGGCTATCGCTATTCCGTTTATGTTTCATTCCCTGACGACCCTGATCAAGAAGTGGCGCGCGTCGCGCAATGCGGGCCACCAGCTCGATGCGCTGCTCGCGCATGCCGACGCGGACGCGCCGTACGCCGAGCGCAGCGAATGGCTGATCGAGCTCGCGCACTGGCTGCGCCGCAACGGCGCGATGCAGGCCGCGCACGACACGCCGGCCGCACGCGATGCCGACGCACGCGCGTATCCGGCGCACGCGCGGCTGCGCTACCTGTTCCACGTGCTCGACCGCAACCCGGCATGGAAATCGCACGCGGCGCGCATCCTGCGCGGGATCCTGCGCGAATGCGACGGCATCTCGCTGCTGTGCGACGCGGGGATGCCCGTGCATTCCGGTTTCTTCGGCGCGCTGTTCGAGCGCATCGACTCGTCGCTGATCCCGCCGGCGCCGAACCGCCGCGAGCTGACGGCGCTGTTCACGCTGATGTTCCCGACGCCGGAAGACGCGCAATGGATCGACGCACTGCCCGACGACCTGCTCGCCCGCCTCGCCGAGCTGATCTCGTTCGACGTCACCGACGAAGAACGCCACGAGCCCGGCTCGTTCTCGCGCGACCTGCTGGCCGCGCTGCACAACCTGACCTGCCAGATCAGCTCGACCGGCCTGTCGCAGACGGTGCGCAGCCGCCTGTCCGACGACGACGCGCGCAAGCCGCTCGAAACGCAGCCGTTCTACCGCCTCACGCGTGCGATGCTCGCGGTCGAGACCGCCCACGCGGCCGTCGAGGACGGCGGCGACCCGAGCAAGCTGCTGCACGAAGTGAATTACCTGCGCGTGCTGCTCGACGAATGCCGGATCGCGGTCGACGACGTGTTCGCGCACCTGTACCGCAACGGCGTGTCGGTCGACATCGTGTTCCAGGTCGAACGGATGCGCATGCGCATCCTGCGCGCGGAACTGCTGCTCAACGCGTGGATGGCACGCGATGACCTGCGCGGGATGGCACGCCTGACGGCCGAACTCGTCGACGCGAACCAGAACAGCCAGAGCGTGTCGCACCTCGTGCGCAGCAACTTCTCGCTGTTCGCGCGCAAGCTCGTCGAGACCAACGCGGACACCGGCGAGCACTACATCTCGCGCGGCCGCGCCGAGTACCTGAAGATGCTGCGGATGGCCGCGGGCGGCGGGCTCGTCACCGTCGTGACCGTGTGCGTGAAGTTCGCGATCACGGGCGCGCACCTGCAGTCGATGCTCGAAGGGCTGCTCGCGGGCGTCAACTACGCGGCCAGCTTCATGCTGATGCACTTCCTGCACTTCACGCTCGCGACCAAGCAGCCCGCGATGACAGCGCCGACGCTCGCGCGCGAGCTCGACGACACCGGTCACGAGGAAGGCGTGAAGGCGTTCGTCGCGTCGGTGATCGCGCTGATCCGCACACAGGCCGCGGCGATCTCCGGCAACGTGCTCGTCGTGCTGCCCGTCTGTCTGCTCGTGCAGCTGTTCGCGGGCAACCTGCTGCACGCGAACCTGATCTCGCCGGAAAAGGCGCATGCGACGCTGCATTCGTTCTCGCTGCTGGGCCCGACCCCGTTCTATGCGGCGCTCACGGGCGTGCTGCTGTGGGCGTCGAGCCTGCTCGCGGGCTGGGCCGACAACTGGTTCGTGCTGCACCGGGTCGGCGACGCGCTCACGTACAACCGCCGGCTGCGGCTCACGCTCGGCGCGTCGGGCGCCGCGAAACTCGCGCACTTCTGCCGCTCGAACGTCGCGGGCGTGGTCGCCAACGTCGGCCTCGGCCTGATGCTCGGCCTGATCCCCGCGATCGTCACCGTGTTCCTGTTCCCGTTCGAGGTGCGGCACGTGACGCTGTCGGCCGGCTCGATCGGAATCGCGCTCGGCGTGCTCGGCAAGGGCGCGCTGAGCACGCCCGAACTCTGGTGGGCCGGCGCCGGCGTGCTGAGCATGGCGATCCTCAACGTGCTCGTGAGCTTCGCGCTCGCGTTCACGATGGCCGTGCGCTCGCGCAGCCTGCGCCGCACCAAGGTGCGCGCGCTGGTCGGCGCGATCGTCCGCACGGTGCTCGCGAAGCCGTCCGCGCTGTTCTGGCCGGCCGGCGGAACGGCCGCGCGCGCCGGCCAGACGGGCTCGCACTGAGCGTTCGACGGCGGCGCGCCCGCCCGGGCGGGCGCCGCCGCGCGGCCCGGCGGGCCGCCCGTCACGGCCGGCCGACCCGCGCCGGCGTCCCGAATCCGACGCAACGCCGGCCCCGGGCGCCCGCGCCGCGTACAATAGTGGACTTTTGCACGTCCTCACCCGCCTTATGTCCTCGCCCACCCTGTACGAATTCTTCGCTCCCTGCCCGCGCGGCCTCGAAGCGGCGCTTGCCGCCGAGCTGGCCGAAATCGCCGGCCGCCATCTGGACGGCGCGCCGTTCACCGCGGGCGCGCAGGTGCCGGGCGGCGTCCATTTCCGCGGCGGCTGGGCCGCCGGCATGGCCGCGAACCTCCATTCGCGAATCGCGAGCCGGATCCTGCTGAAGATCGCGCATCGCCCGTACCGCAACGAACAGGACGTCTACGCGCTCGCGCTCGAGCAGCCGTGGGAACGCTGGTTCGCGTCGACGCAGACGCTGCGCGTCGACATCACCGCGATCAAGTCGCCGCTGAAGAGCCTCGAGTTCGCGACGCTGCGCGTGAAGGACGCGATCTGCGACCGGATGCGCGACAAGACCGGTTCGCGCCCGAGCATCGACACCGGCGCGCCGGACGTGCGCGTGTTCGCGTTCCTGACGGCCACCGAGTGCACGCTGTACCTCGATACGTCGGGCGAGCCGCTGTTCAAGCGCGGCTGGCGCCTCGACAAGGGCGCGGCGCCGCTGCGCGAGAACCTCGCGGCCGGCATCCTGCGCCTGACGGGCTGGACGCCCGGCACCGCGCTGTACGACCCGATGTGCGGCAGCGGCACGTTCCTCGCGGAAGCCGCGCAGATCGCACTCGGCGTCGCGCCGGGCGTCGAGCGCCGGTTCGGCTTCGAGAAGCTCAAGCAGTACGACATCACCGCATGGCAGGGCCTGAAGGTCGCGGCGCTCGACGCGAAACGCGCGGCGCGCGGCAAGCGCGATTCGCTCGGCGTGTACGGCAGCGACATCTCGGGCGACATGCTCGAGAAGGCGCGCGCGAACCTCGAGCGCGCGGGCGTGCCGTCGGTGTGGCTCAAGCAGGTCGACGCGCGCGGCATGACGCCGCCGTGCGACGGCCCGGGCATCATCCTCGCGAACCCGCCGTACGGCGAGCGGATCGAGGTGCGCGGCCGCAGCGCGCGCGGCGAGGTGCGCGAGACGGGCCGCAACCGCGGCAACGACGACGCATTCCGCCGCACGCACACCGACGCGCCGGACAGCGAGTTCTTCAACGCGCTCGGCGATGCGCTCAAGCAGCGCTTCACCGGCTGGCAGGCGTTCCTGCTGACGTCGGACCGCTCGCTGCCGGGCCAGCTGCGCCTGCGCGAATCGGCGAAGACGCCGCTGTTCAACGGCGCGCTCGAATGCCGGCTGTTCCGCTTCGACCTGATCGCCGGCAGCGTGAAGGCACGCCCGGCCACGCCGGAAGGCGACGCCTGATACGCGACGCGGCGGCTGCGGCCGCCTGCTGACACCCTGACGATGCCCGGCCAATCGGCCGGGCATTTTTCTTTCCGCCGCACCCAGGCGAGCGGCGCCACGCGCGCCGCCGAGGTTCCGCGCGGTCGTTGCGGGAGCGAAGCCGCCGTTTGTCAGCGTCATTTGTCAGCGTCGCCACGACTACTGACAGCACGCTGTCAGCAGCCCCCGGTCACACTGCAATCCCGGCGCAATGCAAGGCTGGTTTCCATCAAGAACCCGAACAACACGGAGCTCGTCATGACGTCCGCAACTGCAACCGACACCGCAACCCTGGAACGCGCGATCGCGTGGTTCGACATCCCGTCCCTCGATTTCGACCGGGCGATCCGTTTCTACGAAACCGTGCTGCAGACGACGCTGCAGCGCGAAGTCATCGGCGGCGTGCCGATGGCCATGTTCGATCACGAAGCGTCGAGCACGGGCGGCAGCATCGTGTTCGATCCGCAGCAGATGAAGCCGAGCGCGAACGGCGTGCTCGTCTACCTGAACGCCGGCGAGTCGGTCGTCGCGGCACTCGAACGCGCGAAGCGCGCGGGCGGCGTCGTGCAGGGCTCGGTCGTCGAGTTGCCGAACAACTACGGCTACATCGGCTACCTGATCGACACCGAAGGCAACCGCGTCGGCCTGCACGCGCCGAAATGCCACTGAGTGCGTCCACCCTCCGGCCGGCGCGGCGCTATCATCGCGAAGTCCCCGTAGCCGTTGGAGTCGAGGTGCAGCCATGACGCGCCGTGCCGACCGCCTGTTCCAGATCGCCGAGCTGCTGCGCGGGCGGCGTCTCACGACCGCGCAGCAACTCGCCGACTGGCTGTCGGTGTCGCCGCGCACGGTCTATCGCGACGTGCGCGACCTGCAGCTGTCGGGTGTGCCGATCGAAGGCGAAGCCGGCATCGGCTACCGGCTGAACCGCAACGCCAGCCTGCCGCCGCTCACGTTCACGGCCGAGGAGCTCGCGGCGCTCGCGGCCGGCGCGCGCATGCTCGAGACCTGGGGCGGCGCGCGCTTCGCGGGCGGCGCGCGTTCGGCGCTCGCGAAGATCGCGTCGGCGATGCCGGCCGACAAGCGCACCGCGCTCGATCGCCTGCCGGTGTTCGCGCCGTCGTTCCACATCGACGAGACGTTCTGCGCGAAGGTCGACGCGATCCACCAGGCGGTCGACACGCATCACGTCGTCAGCTTCGACTACCGCGACCGGCTCGGCGCGCACACGAAGCGCCGCGTGTGGCCGCTCGGGCTCGTCTACTGGGGCGGACGCTGGACGATCGGCGCATGGTGCGAGCTGCGCGACGACTTCCGCACCTTCGACATCGCGCGGATGGGTGATATCTCCGTGCACGAGCAGTTTCCGGACATGGAAGGCCGGCGGATCGCCGACTACATGCGGATCGCGGAAGCGCCGATGCGCTGAGGCGGGGAGAGCCGCCGCCCGCTGAATGCCGCGCCGCGGTTCGGCGGTTCGGCTACCTGGTTGTCCGGCGGTCTGTCTGGCTGTCCGGCCGCCCGACTGTCAGGCCACCTCGCCGCCATTCGCACGCCGGGGCGTCCGCGCCCCGGTCGCACCCGTCACTCGCCGAACACCACCGACCGCTTCGGCCGCTCGTCGACGTGCAGCGAAAACACGTCCGGGCGCGCATAGTGCCCGACCACATCGAAGTCGTAACGCGCGCGCACGAGTTCGTCGGTATCGATACGCGCGGTCACGAGCCCGGCCTCGCCGATCAGCGGCTCGGTCAGCAGGTCGCCGAGCGGCCCGACGATCACGCTGCCGCCGCGGATCAGCGGCCGCTCCGGATCCCAGCCCGGCACGTCGATGCCGAGCGCGCGCGGCGACGGCTGCACTTGGCAGGCGCTCACGACGAAGCAGCGTCCCTCGTGCGCGATGTGCCGCATCGAGCTTTGCCACAGGTCGCGCTCGTCGACGGTCGGCGCACACCAGATCTGCACGCCTTTCGCATACATCGCGCAGCGCAGCAGCGGCATGTGGTTCTCCCAGCAGATCACGGCGCCCGCGCGGCCCGCGGCCGTGTCGACCACCGGCAGCGTCGAGCCGTCGCCCTGCCCCCAGATCAGCCGTTCGGTGCCGGTCGGCATCAGCTTGCGGTGCTTCGCGACGAGCCCGTCGCGCGGATCGAAGAACAGCGCCGTGCAGTACAGCGTGCTGCCGCCGCGCTCGATCACACCGACCACGAGGCTCGCGCCCGTGCGCTGCGAGAGCGCGGCCAGTTCGTCGGTTTCGGGGCCCGGCACGTCGATCGCCTGCGCGGCGTAGCGCGCATACGCGTCGCGGCCCTCGGGCAGCCGGTAGCCGAGCCGCGTGCCGAAGATCTCGCCTTTCGGATAGCCGCCGAGCACGGCTTCGGGCAGCACGACGAGCGACGCGCCGCTGTCGCGGATCGCGGTTTCGTAGCCGAGGATCGTGTCGAGCGTGGCGCGCGTGCCGGCGGGCGATGCGCCGATCTGCAGCGCGGCGATGACTGAGGTGGACATGACGACGTCTCCGGTGAATGGGGTGACGCCATCTTTATCGATATCATTTCATCGATCAAATCGATACAACGATAACTGACATGAATACGGATGATATCGCCGGGCTCGACCTGAACCTGCTGAAGGTGTTCGAGGCGCTGTACGAGGAAGGCGGCGCGAGCCGCGCGGCGCTGCGGCTCGGCCTCACGCAGTCGGCCGTCAGCGCGGCGCTCGCGCGGCTGCGCGTGATCTACGCCGACCCGCTGTTCGTGCGCACTGGCCGCGGGCTCGCGCCGACGCCGCGCGCGGACGAGCTCAAGCCGATCCTGTCCGACGCGCTCGACCGCTGCCGCGCGAGCCTCGCGATCGCGGCCGACGGCGGCGAGCGGGTCGGCCGCACGATCTCGATCGGGCTGTCGGACGACTTCGAGATCGCGCTCGGCCGCGCGCTGATCGACGCGGTCGCGCGGGAAGCCGCGGGCATCCGGCTGATCTTCCGGCAGACCCACAGCGGCATCGCGGGCGACGCGCTGCTGCGGCACGGCGTCGATCTCGCGATCGCGTCGGGCGGGTTCTCGGCGAACGGGCTCAGCCGGCGCGCGGTCGCGACGGGCGGCTACGCATGCCTGATCGATCCGGCCGGCCGGGCGCGCGCGCCGCGCACGCTCGCGCTCGCCGATTTCCTGCGGCGCGATCACCTGCTCGTGTCGTCGGGCGGCGTGATCGGGATCGTCGACGAAGCGCTGGCCGCGCTCGGCCACAAGCGGCGCGTGGCGGCGTCGACCACGCATTTCGCGGCGCTGCCGTACCTGCTCGCCGGCTCCGACGCGGTGGCGACGATACCGGCGCACGCGGCCCGCGCGATCGCGCAGTCGACGTCGCTGCGCGCGCTCGCGTGCCCGGTCGAGCTGCCGCGCTACCCGGTGGAAATCGGCTGGCGCACGAGCACGCAGCGCGACCCGGCAATCGTGCGCGTGCGGGACACGATCGCCGCCTGCGTCGCGACGATCGTCGCGCCATAAAAGGGCGCGATGCGGCGTGCACCGCCGAGGCGAGGGCGAGAGCACGGGGGTCGGATTCGTCTAACGTAATGGCCGGCAGCGTCCGGGCGCAACCGGTAAAATGCCGATCCATGAAACCCGAAATCTGGACCCCGCATGTGACCGTCGCGGCGCTCGTCGAGCGCGCCGGTCGCTTTCTCGTGATCGAGGAAGAAACCTCGACGGGCCTGCGCATCAACCAGCCGGCCGGCCATCTCGAGGCCGGCGAGACGCTCGCCGACGCCGTGATCCGCGAGACGCTCGAGGAAACCGCGCATCCGTTCGTCCCCGATGCGCTCGTCGGCGTCTATCTCGCGCACTACGACCGCCCCGGCAGCGCCGGCGCGACCTACCTGCGCTTCACGTTCTGCGGCACGGCCGGCGAGCCGCTGCCGGGCCACGTGCTCGACGACGGCATCGTCCGCACGCTGTGGATGAGCGCCGACGAGCTGCGCGCGTGCAGCGAGCGTCACCGCTCGCCCGCGGTGATGCGCTGCGTCGACGACTATCTGGCCGGGCGGCGCATTCCGCTCGATTTCGTGCACACGCATTCGGTCGCGCCGCGCCCGGACGCATTCGACCGTCAGGCGGTAAACAAATGAGCAAGCGCCGTGTAGTAGTGGGCATGTCGGGCGGCGTCGATTCGTCGGTGACCGCGTGGCTGCTGAAGGAACAGGGATACGACGTGGTCGGCCTGTTCATGAAGAACTGGGAAGACGACGACGACGGCGAATACTGCTCGACGCGCCAGGACTGGATCGACGTGGTGTCGGTGGCCGACCTGATCGGCATCGACGTGGAAGCCGTGAACTTCGCGGCCGAATACAAGGACCGCGTGTTCGCCGAATTCCTGCGCGAATATTCGGCCGGCCGCACGCCGAACCCGGACGTGCTGTGCAACGCCGAGATCAAGTTCAAGGCGTTCCTCGACCACGCGATGTCGCTCGACGCGGAAATGATCGCGACCGGCCACTACGCGCGCGTGCGCGAGCGCGACGGCCGCTTCGAACTGCTGAAGGCATTCGATCATACGAAAGACCAGTCGTACTTCCTGCACCGGCTGAACCAGGCGCAACTGTCGAAGACGATGTTCCCGCTCGGCGAGATCCCGAAGACGAAGGTGCGCGAGATCGCCGCGCAGATCGGCCTGCCGAACGCGAAGAAGAAGGACTCGACCGGCATCTGCTTCATCGGCGAACGGCCGTTCCGCGACTTCCTGAACCGCTATCTTCCGACGAAACCCGGTCCGATGAAGACGCCGGACGGCAAGGTGGTCGGCGAGCACATCGGCCTCGCGTTCTACACGTTCGGCCAGCGCAAGGGCATCGGCCTCGGCGGCAGCAAGAGCGGCAGCGGCGAGCCGTGGTTCGTCGCGGCGAAGGACATCGCGTCGAACACGCTGTACGTCGTGCAGGGCCACGACCATCCGTGGCTGCTGTCGCGCGAGCTCGTTGCCGGCAACGTGAGCTGGGTCGCGGGCGAACCGCCGGCCGACGGCTTCGCGTGCGGCGCGAAGACGCGCTACCGGCAGGCCGATGCGGCATGCGCGTTCGGCGCCGCCGCACCCGGCCCGGCCGGCGAAGCCCGCTTCTCGCTCGCCTTCGACGACGCGCAATGGGCGGTCACGCCCGGCCAGTCGGCCGTGCTGTACGACGGCGAGATCTGCCTCGGCGGCGGCATCATCGAGTTCGCGGCCACCGGCCAGCCCGGCCAGACGGCGCCGGCACCGGCGGTAGCCCGCGCGGGTGCGCTCGCCGAAGCACGCTGACATCCATTCGGTTTAGACTTGCGGCACGCCGCGCCCGGCGGAACACGATTCCGCCGCGGCCGGTGCGCCGCCGCGCAGCGTACGCATGGCGGCATTTCAAGATGCAGGGTCTATTCATGTATGGAACGCACATGCGTTGCCACGAGAACGGCCGCTCGCGAGGCGCGCGACGCCGCGAATACTGACGTATTCGCAAGGAGCGCAACGCGGCGAGCGGCCGTTCTCGTGGCAACCCCAAATTAAGAAATTCATGTCACGGGAATGCCCGAAATCGCCCGCATGGCGGCGTCGCTCGTCACTTGTTTGGCTCGGCCAAACGGCGCTCCTCGCTCCTTGCCCTGCGCGCGCTTTCGGGCATTCGCATGCGCGTTCCATACATGAATAGACCCTAGGAGTCCCCATGCTTTCCAGACGCTACCTCGCGATGTGGTGTGCCGTCCTGCTGCTCGTTGCCGCGGCCGCGCTCGCGTCGATCCACGTGCTTTCCTGGCTGTGGATCATCATCCCCGTCGCCCTCGTCGCCGTCGGCCTGTACGACCTGAACCAGGACCGTCACGCGATCCTGCGCAACTACCCGCTCTGGGGCCATTTCCGCTTCCTGTTCGAGTTCATCCGGCCTGAAATCCGCCAGTACTTCGTCGAGGACGACACCGACGAGAAACCGTTCTCGCGCGCGCAGCGCAGCCTCGTCTACCAGCGCGCGAAGAACGTCGCCGACAACCGCCCGTACGGCACCGAACTGAACGTGAAGTCCGTCGCGCACGAATGGATCAGCCACTCGCTCGCGCCGACGAAGCTGCCGAACCACGACTTCCGCATCCGGGTCGGCGCGAACCGCGCGCAGCCGTACGACATCTCGATCTTCAACATCTCGGCGATGAGCTTCGGCTCGTTGTCCGCGAACGCGATCCGCTCGCTGAACCTCGGCGCGAAGAAAGGCGGGTTCGCGCACGACACCGGCGAAGGCTCGCTGTCGAAGTACCATCGCGAAAACGGCGGCGACATCATCTGGGAAATCGCGTCCGGCTACTTCGGCTGCCGCAATGAGGACGGCACGTTCAACCCGGACAAGTTCGCGAAGCAGGCCGCCGATCCGCAGGTCAAGATGATCGAGATCAAGCTGTCGCAAGGCGCGAAGCCGGGCCACGGCGGCGTGCTGCCGGCCGCGAAGATCACGCCCGAGATCGCCGAGACGCGCGGCGTGCCGATGGGCAAGGACTGCATCTCGCCCGCGACGCACTCGCAATTCTCGACGCCGCGCGGGCTGCTCGAATTCGTCGAACGGCTGCGCACGCTGTCGGGCGGCAAGCCGACCGGCTTCAAGCTGTGCATCGGCCATCCGTGGGAGTTCTTCGGGATCGCGAAGGCGATGCTAGAGACGGGCATCGTGCCCGACTTCATCGTCGTCGACGGCGCGGAAGGCGGCACCGGCGCGGCGCCGCTCGAATTCACCGACCATGTCGGCGTGCCGCTGCAGGAGGGCCTGCTGCTGGTGCACAACACGCTCGTCGGGATCGGCGTGCGCGATCGCGTGAAGATCGGCGCGAGCGGCAAGATCATCAGCGCGTTCGACATCGCACGCACGCTCGCGATCGGCGCGGACTGGGTGAACTCGGCACGCGGCTTCATGTTCGCGGTCGGCTGCATCCAGGCGCAGCACTGCCACACCGACCGCTGCCCGACCGGCGTCGCCACGCAGGACCCGGTGCGCCAGCGCGCCCTCGTCGTGCCCGACAAGGCCGAGCGCGTGTTCAACTTCCACCGCAATACGCTGCACGCACTGCAGGAACTCGTGCAGGCGGCCGGCCTCGGCCATCCGTCCGAGCTGCGCGCGCATCACATCGTGCAGCGCGTCGCGCCGCACGAGGTGCGGCTGATGTCGCAGCTGCTGAAGTACCTGAAGCCCGGCGCGCTGCTCGACGGCCAGACCTGCGGCTATACGCTGTACGACAAGTGGTGGCCGATCGCGCGCAGCGATTCGTTCGTGCTCGGCGAAACCGTTTACACGTCGATCGAGTAACGCGCGAGCGCCCGCCGCCGGGCGGCTCGCCAAAGAGAAAAGCGCCCCGCGGGGCGCTTTTCTCTTGTCTGCCCGATCCGCGGGCGGCGGCAGGTCAGCCTTGCGGCAGCGTGTCGACGAACGTCTGCCGCTGCGATAGCTTCACGAAATGCTTGTCGAGATTCGGATGGCGGTCGCGCCAGTTGAGTTCGGACATCCGGAAGTCGAGGTAGCCGAGCGCGCAGCCGAGTGCGATGTCGGCGAGCGTGTAATGATTACCGACGCACCACGTCTTGCCGCCGAGGCCCTGCGACATCGCGACGAGCGCGTCGTCGATCTTGCGCTGCTGGCGCGCGATCCAGCTCGCGCTGCGCTGCGCTTCGTCGCGCAGCGTGTGTTCGAGACGGATCGCCACGGCCGCGTCGAGCACGCCGTCGCCCAGCGCTTCCCAGCACCGCACTTCGAGCCGCTCGCGTCCCGACGGCGGAATCAGCTTGCCGACCGGCGACAGCGTGTCGACGTATTCGCAGATCACGCGGGAATCGAACACCGCGGCACCATCCTCCATCACGAGACACGGGACCTTGCCGAGCGGATTCGATGCATGAATGTCCGTCTCCGGCGCCCATACGTTCTCGAGCTCCAGCTTGTAGTCGATCTTCTTTTCAGCAAGCACGATCCGCGCCTTGCGGACGTACGGGCTGCTGAGCGAACCGATTAATTTCATCATCTGCCTTTTCAAGGGAACTGCCGAGAGTATACGTTGTCGCCGATCATAACCGGCCGGCGCGGCCCGATAGAAAATCGCCCGTCCGGCCTGTGGATGGTTTGCAACAGCCGCCGCCGAGCCCCGTCCGGCGCGGCTTGCGGCCGTGTCTCTCACGCGCCGCGTCCGGCGGCGCTACAATCGCACGATGAATGCGCCCCTCGATACCGCCATCGCCGTCGACGTCTACCGCCAGCGCCGTGAACGCGTGCTTGCCACACTGCGCGCCGCCGGCGGCGGCGTCGCCATCGTTCCCACCGCGCCGGAAATGCTGCGCAACCGCGATACGGCCTTTCCGTACCGGCATGACAGCTACTTCCACTACCTGACGGGCTTCACCGAGCCGGACGCCGTGCTCGTGCTGAACGCGGCCGGGTCGCACGGCGCGCCGGAATCGATCCTGTTCTGCCGCGCGAAGAATGCCGACCGCGAGATCTGGGAAGGTTTCCATTACGGGCCCGAGGCCGCGCGCGATGCGTTCGGCTTCGACGCGGCCTACGCGGTCGACGTGATCGACACCGAAATGCCGCGCCTGCTCGCCGATGCGGGCACCGTGCACTACCGGTTCGGCGCGTCGGCCGAGTTCGACCGCCAGCTCGCCGGCTGGATCGATGCGGTGCGCGCGCAGGCGCGCAGCGGCGTCGCCGCACCGGACGCGCTGCTCGACCTCACGCCCCTGCTCGACGACATGCGGCTCGTGAAGGACGAACACGAACTCGCGATCATGATGCGCGCCGCACACATCTCCGCGCTCGCGCACCGTCGCGCGATGCAGGTGTGCCGCCCGGGGATCCGCGAGTACGAACTCGAGGCCGAGCTGCTGTACACGTTCCGCAAGCATGGCGCGCAGGCGCCCGCGTACGGCTCGATCGTCGCGGCCGGCGCGAACGCGTGCGTGCTGCATTACCCGGCCGGCAACGCGGCCGCGCGGGACGGCGACCTGATCCTGATCGATGCCGCGTGCGAACTCGACGGCTACGCGTCGGACATCACGCGCACGTTCCCGGCCAACGGGCGCTTCTCGCCCGCGCAGCGCACGCTGTACGACATCGTGCTCGCCGCGCAGCAGGCCGCGATTGACGCGACGCGCGCGGGCGTGCCGTTCGAGGCGCCGCACGACGCGGCCGTGCGGGTGCTGGCGCAAGGGCTGCTCGATACGGGCATCATCCCGAAGACGCGCTTCTCGAGCGTCGACGACGTGCTCGCCGAGCGCGCGTACGCACGCTTCTACATGCACCGCACCGGCCACTGGATCGGCATGGACGTGCACGATTGCGGCGACTACCGCGAGCGGCTCGCCGCGCGCGACGCCAACGGCGCGCTGCCGTGGCGCACGCTGAAAGCCGGCATGACGCTCACCGTCGAGCCGGGCCTGTACGTGCGCGCCGCCGACGACGTGCCGTCCGAATACTGGAACATCGGCATCCGCATCGAGGACGACGCGATCGTGCGCGAGCACGGTTGCGAGCTGATCACGCGCGACGTGCCGGTGGCGGCCGACGAGATCGAGGCGCTGATGCGTGCGGGCGCGGCGCACGGCGCGTGAGCGTACCGCAGGTTGACATCGCGCCGGTGCCGGACCGTCGTTGGCCCGGTGTTGATCTGCCGTTGACCTGCCGTTGACCCGCAGTTGACCGTTACCCCGTTTCACGAACACTGATGACGACCGCTTCCTCCCCGGCCACGCCGGACCATGACCTCGCCATCGTCGGCGCGGGCCCCGTCGGGCTCGCGCTCGCCGGCTGGCTCGCCCGACGCAGCGCGACGCAGCACGCGTCGATCGCGCTGATCGACGCGCGCGAGCCGGCCGCGAGCGCGAACGACCCGCGCGCGATCGCCGTGTCGCACGGCAGCCGCGTGCTGCTCGACACGCTCGGATGGCCGGCCGACGCAACGCCGATCGAACACATCCACGTGTCGCAGCGCGGCCATTTCGGCCGCACGCTGATCGACCGCGACGAGCACGACCTCGCCGCGCTCGGCTACGTCGTGCGCTACGGCTCGATCGTGCAGGCGCTCGCGCAGGCCGTGCGCGGCACGCGCGTCGACTGGCTCACGTCGACCACCGCACGCACGCCGCAACAGGACGCCGACGGCGTCACGCTGACGCTCGACGGCCCGCAAGGCGAGCGCACGCTGCGCGCGCGCATCGTCATCAACGCCGAAGGCGGGCTGTTCCACGAACAGCAGGCCGATACCGGCAAGCATCGCCGCGACTATGGCCAGACCGCGATCGTCGGCACGGTCACCGTCTCGGCGCCGCGCCCGAACGTCGCCTGGGAGCGCTTCACGCACGAAGGCCCGCTCGCGCTGCTGCCGCTTGGCGGTGCCGATTATTCGCTCGTGTGGTGCTGCACGCCCGACGAGGCGGCCCGCCGCGCCGCCCTTCCCGACGACGCGTTCCTGCGCGAACTCGGCGCTGCATTCGGCGAGCGGATGGGCCGATTCGTCGCGATCGCGGGGCGCGCATCGTTCCCGCTCGGATTGAACGCGGCACAGACGCTCGTCAACGGGCGCATCGCGATCGTCGGCAACGCCGCGCAAACGCTGCATCCGGTCGCCGGCCAGGGGCTCAACCTCGGGCTGCGCGATGCGCACACGCTCGTCGACGCGCTGTCCACGCAGGGCTTCGAAGCGACCGCGCTTGCCACCTTCAACGCACGGCGCGCGCTCGACCGGCGCTTCACGATCGGCGCGACGGACACGCTCGCGCGCCTGTTTACCGTCGACGCCGGCCCTCTTCCGCTGCTGCGCGGCGCGGCGCTCACCGCGCTCGAATTCGTGCCGCCGCTCAAGAAGGCGATCGCACGCCAGATGATGTTCGGCCAGCGCAACTGACACGCCGCGCGTTGCGCGCGGTCAGGCCGCGCAAACCGGGTCAAATCGGCGGGGCATGGGAATACGGTAAAATAGCTGTTTTCCCTCTGCCCTTTTTTGCCCGCGACGCCCGGCGCTCGCGGGCGGTGCCATTGCGATGCCCGTTATCGGCTCTCACGTATTGCGTAACAACCTGTTCGTCGCCCCGATGGCCGGCGTGACGGATCGTCCGTTCCGCCAGCTGTGCAAGCGGCTGGGGGCCGGGTACGCCGTGTCCGAGATGGTCGCGTCCAATGCGCAGCTGTGGAAGAGCGCGAAGACGATGCGACGGGCGAACCACGAAGGAGAGGTCGAGCCGATCGCGGTGCAGATCGCCGGCGCCGATCCGGCGATGATGGCCGAAGCGGCCCGCTACAACGTCGACAACGGCGCGCAGATCATCGACATCAACATGGGTTGCCCGGCGAAGAAGGTCTGCAACGTCGCGGCCGGCTCCGCGCTGCTGCAGAACGAGCCGCTCGTGCAGCGGATCGTCGAGGCCGTCGTCGCGGCGGTCGGCACGGGGCCGGATGCGGTGCCCGTCACGCTGAAGATCCGCACCGGCTGGGATCGCGAGCACAAGAACGCGATCACGGTCGCGCGCCTCGCCGAGGCGGCCGGCATCTCGATGCTGACCGTGCACGGCCGCACGCGCGCCGACCTCTACCGCGGCGACGCGGAATACGACACCATCGCGGCCGTGAAGGCGGCCGTGCGCATCCCGGTCGTCGCTAACGGCGACATCACGTCGCCGGCAAAAGCGAAGGCCGTGCTCGACGCCACCAGCGCCGACGCACTGATGATCGGTCGCGCCGCGCAAGGCCGGCCGTGGCTGTTCCGTGAAATCGATCATTTCCTGCAAACCGGCGAGCTGCTGCCCCCGCCGCGGATCGACGAGATCCAGCACGTGATGAACGAACACCTGGAAGACCACTACGCGTTCTATGGTGAATTCACGGGCGTCCGTACTGCGCGCAAGCACATCGGCTGGTACACTCGCGGCCTTTCCGGTGCCAACGGGTTCCGGCACAGGATGAACACGCTCGATTCCACCCGCGAGCAACTCGCCGCCGTCAATGCATTCTTCGAGGCGCAAAAGGCGCTGTCGGACCACCTCGTCTACGTCGATGACGAAGAGGAAAACGGCCAGGGCGAGTCGGACGACCATAACCAGTTAGCAGCATGAGCAAGCACAACATCGAACAATGTGTCCGCGAGAGCCTGGACGTGTATTTCCGGGATCTAGACGGCTCCAATCCGCACGACGTCTATGAAATGGTGATGTCCTGCGTCGAAAAGCCGATGCTCGAGGTCGTGCTCGTACAGGCCGGCGGCAACCAGTCGCTCGCCGCGGAGTACCTCGGCATCAATCGCAATACGCTGCGCAAGAAGCTGCAGCAGCACGGCCTGCTGTAGGCGGCCGTCCCGTCCCCGTTTCCCTGGCTATTGGTGGTTCCATCATGATCAAGCAAGCGCTCATTTCCGTTTCCGACAAGACCGGCATCGTCGACTTCGCGAAGTCGCTGTCCGACCTCGGCGTCAAACTCCTGTCGACCGGCGGCACCGCGAAACTCCTCGCCGACGCGGGCCTGCCCGTGACCGAAGTCGCTGACTACACGGGCTTCCCGGAAATGCTCGATGGGCGCGTGAAGACGCTCCACCCGAAGGTGCACGGCGGCATCCTCGCCCGCCGCGACCTGCCCGAGCACATGCAGGCGCTGGAGCAGCACGGCATCCCGACGATCGACCTGCTGGTCGTGAATCTGTACCCGTTCGTCGCGACGATCGCGAAGGACGACTGCACGCTCGCCGACGCGATCGAGAACATCGACATCGGCGGCCCGACGATGCTGCGCTCGGCCGCGAAGAACCACCGCGACGTGACGGTCGTCGTCGACCCGGCCGATTACGCGGTCGTGCTCGATGAAATGAAGGCGAACGGCAACGCGATCGGCTATGCGACCAACTTCCGCCTCGCGACCAAGGTGTTCGCGCACACCGCGCAATACGACGGCGCGATCACGAACTACCTGACGAGCCTGACCGACGAGCTGCAGCACGCATCGCGCAGCGCATACCCGGCCACGCTGAACATGGCGTTCGACAAGGTGCAGGACCTGCGCTACGGCGAGAACCCGCACCAGAGCGCGGCGTTCTACCGCGACCTCGCGGCGCCGGCCGGCGCACTGGCGAACTACCGCCAGCTGCAGGGCAAGGAACTGTCGTACAACAACATCGCGGATTCGGACGCGGCGTGGGAATGCGTGAAGACGTTCGACGCGCCGGCCTGCGTGATCATCAAGCACGCGAACCCGTGCGGCGTCGCGGTCGGCAACGATTCGGCCGACGCGTACGCGAAGGCATTCCAGACCGACCCGACGTCGGCGTTCGGCGGCATCATCGCGTTCAACCGCGAAGTCGACGAGACGGCCGCGCAGGCGGTGGCCAAGCAGTTCGTCGAAGTGCTGATCGCGCCGTCGTTCACGGACGCCGCGAAGCAGGTGTTCGCCGCGAAGCAGAACGTGCGCCTGCTCGAAATCGCGCTCGGCGACGGCCATAACGCGTTCGACCTGAAGCGCGTGGGCGGCGGCCTGCTCGTGCAGTCGCTCGATTCGAAGAACGTGCAGCCGAGCGAGCTGCGCGTCGTCACGAAGCGTCAACCGACCGCGAAGGAAATGGACGACCTGCTGTTCGCATGGCGCGTCGCGAAGTACGTGAAGTCGAACGCGATCGTGTTCTGCGGCAACGGCATGACGCTCGGCGTCGGCGCAGGTCAGATGAGCCGCGTCGATTCGGCACGCATCGCGAGCATCAAGGCGCAGAACGCGGGCCTCACGCTGGCCGGTTCGGCCGTCGCGTCGGATGCGTTCTTCCCGTTCCGCGACGGTCTCGACGTCGTCGTGGCGGCAGGCGCGACCTGCGTGATCCAGCCGGGCGGCTCGATGCGCGACGACGAAGTGATCGCGGCGGCCGACGAGCACGGCATCGCAATGATCCTGACGGGCGTGCGCCACTTCCGTCACTGATCGCACGCGGCCCGCGCGGCCGCCGCACGAAAACCCGGCGGCATCATACCCGCCGGGTTTTTTATTGCGCGGCGCCGGCGCACGCAGCCACGCGGCCGGCCCCGCGCACCATTCGTTGTAGTATCGCGGCATCAGGTTTTTCTCCTCACTCATGCGAATTCTCGGCATCGACCCCGGCCTGCGCGTCACCGGCTTCGGCGTCATCGACGTCAGCGGCCACCGGCTCGCCTATGTCGCAAGCGGCGTGATCCGCACGCCTACGGCTGACCTGGCTACCCGGCTCGGCACGATCTTCCAGGGCGTATCGACGCTCGTGCGCGAACACGCGCCCGACCAGGCCGCGATCGAGCAGGTGTTCGTGAACGTGAACCCGCAGTCGACGCTGCTGCTCGGCCAGGCGCGCGGTGCCGCGATCTGCGGGCTCGTCTCCGGCGGCCTGCCGGTGGCGGAATACACCGCGCTGCAACTGAAGCAGGCGGTCGTCGGTTACGGCCGCGCGACCAAGTCGCAGATGCAGGAGATGGTCACGAGACTGCTCAACCTGACCGGCCAGCCTGGCAGCGACGCGGCCGACGCGCTCGGGATGGCGATCTGCCACGCGCACAGCGGCAATACGCTCGGCACGATCGGCGGCCTCGCGCCGGCGCTCGCGAAAAGGGGGCTGCGCGTGCGGCGCGGACGGCTCGTCGGCTGACGCGACGGCACGCATCCCCTCGGCGCGGCGCGCGGCTACCCGAGTCGCGCGCATTGCGCCTGCCACCGCCCTGCCTGCCTGATCGCCGCGCGTCGCGCACGCGTCGCGCGGCGCCCCGACCTGACGGCCAACCCATCGGCATCGCGCCGCACCTGCGCTACACTCGCGCTTTCTTCCTCGCATCCCGCCATCCATGATCGGTCGCATCGCCGGCATCCTGCTCGAAAAGAATCCGCCTCACCTGCTCGTCGACTGCAACGGCGTCGGTTACGAAATCGACGTGCCGATGAGCACCTTCTACAACCTGCCGCAAACGGGCGAGCGCGTCGTGCTGCTCACGCAGCAGATCGTGCGCGAGGACGCGCACCTGCTGTACGGCTTCCTGACGCCGCAGGAGCGGACGACCTTCCGCGAACTGCTGAAGATCACCGGCATCGGCGCGCGCATGGCGCTGGCCGTGCTGTCCGGCATGAGCGTGCAGGAGCTCGCGCAGGCGGTGACGATGCAGGACGCCGCGCGCCTCACGCGCCTGCCCGGCATCGGCAAGAAGACCGCCGAGCGCCTGCTGCTCGAGTTGAAGGGCAAGCTCGGCGCGGACCTCGGCGCACTCGCCGGCGCCGCGTCCCAGTCCGACCACGCGACCGACATCCTCAACGCGCTGCTCGCGCTCGGCTATTCGGAAAAGGAAGGCCTCGCCGCGATCAAGAACGTGCCGGCCGGCACCGGCGTGTCCGAAGGCATCAAACTCGCGCTCAAGGCACTGTCGAAGGTGTAACGGCCGCCCGAGCCGGCTGTCGGAGCCAGTGTCGCGCCGTCGCGCGGCACGCGCCAGTCGGCCGTTCGGCCAGTTCGGCCGCGCGACGGCGCGCGGTACAATGGCCGCATGATTGAAACCGACAAACTCGCCGCCGAGCGGATCATCGCCGCCACGCCCGCCTCGTCGCACGAGGAGGTGTTCGAACGCGCGCTGCGGCCGCGCCAGCTCGACGACTACGTCGGCCAGGAAAAGGTGCGCGGCCAGCTCGAGATCTTCATCGAGGCCGCGAAGCGCCGCGCCGAGCCGCTCGACCACGTGCTGCTGTTCGGGCCGCCCGGCCTCGGCAAGACCACCCTCGCGCACATCATCGCGCGCGAGATGGGCGTGAACCTGCGCCAGACGTCGGGCCCCGTGCTCGAACGCGCGGGCGATCTCGCCGCGCTGCTGACCAACCTCGAAGCGAACGACGTGCTGTTCATCGACGAGATCCACCGGCTGTCGCCGGTCGTCGAGGAAATCCTGTATCCGGCGCTCGAGGATTACCAGATCGACATCATGATCGGCGAAGGGCCGGCCGCGCGCAGCGTGAAGCTCGACCTGCAGCCGTTCACGCTGGTCGGCGCGACCACGCGCGCGGGGATGCTGACCAACCCGCTGCGCGATCGCTTCGGGATCGTCGCGCGCCTCGAGTTCTACGATGCCGAGCAATTGTCGCGCATCGTGCGGCGCTCGGCGTCGCTGCTGAACGCGCAGATCGATTCGAACGGCGCGCTGGAGATCGCGAAGCGCTCGCGCGGCACGCCGCGGATCGCGAACCGGCTGCTGCGCCGCGTGCGCGACTATGCGGAAGTGAAGGCCGACGGCCAGATCACCGCGGCCGTCGCCGACGCCGCGCTCGCGATGCTCGACGTCGACCCGGTCGGCTTCGACCTGATGGACCGCAAGCTGCTCGAGGCGATCCTGCACAAGTTCGACGGCGGCCCGGTCGGCATCGACAACCTCGCAGCTGCGATCGGCGAGGAGCGCGACACGATCGAGGACGTGCTCGAACCGTACCTGATCCAGCAGGGCTTCCTGCAGCGCACGCCGCGCGGGCGCGTCGCGACGCTGCTCACGTACCGCCACTTCGGGCTCTCCGCGCCCGACGCCGGCAACCCCGAACGCGGGATGTGGGATACCGCCGACGGGAAGTAACCCGCTGCCCGCGCCAAGCTCGCCATGACCACGCCGCCCAGCCCGCACCCCGCCCCGCCCACACCGGGCCCGCGCTGGGTCGAACCGATCCGCAAGCGGCTCGTGGCCGGCATCACGCACCTGACGACGGGCGGCGGCGGTCCGTCGATCGATCTCTCGTCGCCGCCCGGAGACCCGGGGCTGTTCGGCCCCGACGCGATCTGCTGGCGCGTGCATGCCGATTTCACGTCGATGATGACGGGCGGCATTGCCGCGCTACTGCTGCAGGCGCTCCATCCGCTCGCGCTCGCGGGCGTCTGGGATCACTCGTCGTTTCGCACCGACATCCTCGGCCGCTTGCGGCGCACCGCCACGTTCATCACGGGCACGACGTTCGGCAGCCGCGCGGACGCACTCGCGCTCATCGAGCGCGTGAAAACGATCCACGCGCGCATATCGGGCACTGCGCCCGACGGCCGGCCGTATCGAGCCGACGATCCGGCGTTGCTGACGTGGGTGCATGTCGCGGAAGTTTCGAGCTTCCTCGCCGCGCATTTGCGCTATGTGAATCCGTCGCTGTCGGGCGAGCTGCAGGACAGCTACTACGCGGAAACGGCATTGATCGCGGAGTTGCTCGGCGCCCGGGATGTGCCCCGTTCACGCGCCGAGGTAGCGGCCTATTTCGCGCGCATGCAGCCCGAACTCGAAGCCGGGCCGCACACCTTCGAGGTCATGGACATCCTGTTGAACGTGCCGGTCGCAACGCCCGCGCTGCGGCCAGCCGCGTCGCTGATCATGCATGCGGGAATCGACCTGCTGCCGCCCTGGGCGCAGCGCATGCTCGACGTGTCGACGTTCGCGCCGCTGCGACGCGCGGTGGTCCGGCCCGGTGTGCGGGCAGTCGCGCCCGTGCTGCGCTGGGCGCTCGTCAACGGCGCGTCGAAGCGCGCACGCCGCCGCGCAACCGCGACACCGCCCGACGGCACCCCGCCCGCCTGACGATCTGCTTCTTCCGCCGGGCGAAGCCAGTACGACCGGATCAGAGTACCTTGCGATACCCGTCGTCGTCGCTCGCGGCGTCGAGGTGCGACACGTCGGCCCATTGCACGACCTGTGCGCGACCATCGACGTAATCGACGACGTTGATGCTCGTGTTGAGCAGCTGATAGCTGCGCGGCGCCGACAGGTCGATACCGTTGGCGAAGCGGTACACGCAGTCGAGCACGCCGCCGTGTGCAACACACGCGATCCGGCCGCCCGGATGCGCGGCGACGATCGGCTCGAGCGCATGCAGCACGCGATGATAGAACTCGCGCTGCGACTCGCCGCCGTCGGGCGCGAAGCCCGGGTCGCGCGTCTGCCACGCGGCGTAGGCGTCCGGAAACAGCGTCTCGATCTCGGTGCTGTCATGCCCCTGGAACACGCCGTACGCGCGTTCGCGCAGCCCTTCGCGCAACTGCAGCGGCAGCCCGAGCGCATCGGCAAAGGGTTGCGCGGTTTGTTGCGCGCGCATCAGGTCGCTCGAATAGATCGCGTCGATCCGCTGTCCTTCGCGCGCGTCCCGCGCGAGCCGGACGGCCAGCCGCTGCGCCTGCGCGAGCCCCGTGTCGGCCAGTGGAATGTCGATATGGCCCTGGATGCGCTTGATGCGGTTCCAGGCCGTCTCGCCATGGCGAATGAAGAGAATCTGCGTGGTGGCCATCGCGGCGCGTCTCCGGGA
Organism: Burkholderia sp. Bp8991; assembly: GCF_003853795.1. Classification (NCBI taxonomy): domain Bacteria; kingdom Pseudomonadati; phylum Pseudomonadota; class Betaproteobacteria; order Burkholderiales; family Burkholderiaceae; genus Burkholderia; species Burkholderia sp. Bp8991. The sequence continues at coordinate 146,990 of NZ_QTQJ01000018.1, forward strand.
ATGAATCAGGGCCGCACTTGCAGCCAGAACGTCACGGGGCCGTCGTTGACGAGCGACACCTGCATGTCGGCGCCGAACTCGCCCGTCTCGACGACCGGATGACGCTCGCGCGCGGCCGCGACGAAATAGTCGAACAGGCGCGCGCCTTCGTCGGGCGGCGCGGCCGGCGTGAAGCTCGGCCGCAGCCCGCTGTTGGTATCGGCCGCGAGCGTGAACTGCGACACGAGCAGCAGGCCGCCGGCGCCGCCCGCGCCGTCGATGTTCGACACCGGCAGGTTCATCTTGCCCGCGGCATCGCTGAACACGCGATAGCCGAGCAGCTTCGCGAGCAGCTTGTCGGCCGCGGCCTCGGTGTCGCCGCGCTCCGCGCAGACGAGCGCGAGCAGCCCTGCGCCGATCTCGCCCGTCGTACGGTCGCCGACGCGCACGTCGGCGCGCTTCACGCGCTGGATCAGCGCGATCATGCGGTCAGCGTGACGCGCGCGAAGCGGCGCTTGCCGACCTGGACGACGAACTCGCCGGCCTCGACCTTCAGTCCCTTGTCGGAGACGGTCGCGCCGTCGATCTTCACGCCGCCCTGCTCGATGTTGCGCAGCGCTTCGCTCGTCGACGGCACGAGGCCCGCCTGCTTCAGCAGCTGGCCGATCGCGAGCGGCGCGCCCGCGAGCGTGACCGACGGGATGTCGTCCGGCACGCCGCCCTTCGCGCGGTGGTTGAAGTCCTCCAGCGCACGCTCGGCATCGGCCTGCGAGTGGAAGCGCGCGACGATTTCCTGCGCGAGCAGCACCTTGAAGTCGCGCGGGTTGCGGCCGCCTTCGGCGTCGCGCTTGAAGCCCGCGATTTCTTCGATGCTGCGGAACGACAGCAGCTCGAAGTAACGCCACATCAGCGTGTCCGAGATGCTCATCAGCTTGCCGAACATGTCGGTCGGCTTCTCGCTGATGCCGACGTAGTTGCCCTTCGACTTCGACATCTTCTCGACGCCGTCGAGGCCTTCGAGCAGCGGCATCGTGAGAATGCACTGCTGTTCCTGGCCGTACTGCTTCTGCAGTTCGCGGCCGACCAGCAGGTTGAACTTCTGGTCGGTGCCACCGAGCTCGAGGTCGGCGTTCAGCGCGACCGAGTCGTAGCCCTGCATCAGCGGGTACAGGAATTCGTGGATCGAGATCGGCACGCCGCCCTGGAAGCGCTTCGTGAAATCCTCGCGCTCGAGGATCCGCGCGACCGTGTAGCGCGACGCGAGCTTGATCATCCCGTCCGCGCCGAGCGGCATCGACCATTCGCTGTTGTAGCGGATCTCGGTCTTGGCGCGGTCGAGCACGAGCGCAGCCTGCTCGAAGTAGGTCTTCGCGTTCGATTCGATCTGCTCACGCGTGAGCGGCGGGCGCGTCGCGTTGCGGCCCGACGGGTCGCCGATCAGCGACGTGAAATCGCCGATCAGGAAGATCACCGTGTGGCCGAGGTCCTGCAGCTGACGCATCTTGTTCAGCACGACCGTATGGCCGATGTGGATGTCGGGTGCGGTCGGGTCGAGGCCGAGCTTGATGCGCAACGGCGTGCCGGTGGCCGCGCTGCGCGCGAGCTTCTGCGCGAACTCTTCCTCGATCAGCAGTTCGTCGACGCCGCGCTTCGTGACGGCGAGCGCATGGCGGACTTCGTCGGTGATCGGGAAAACAGGCTTGGAACTGGGTTCGGTGCTCATCGGGGCCAGGAAGAATGTCGCAAAGACAGGGATTTTCCCATAACTTGCGCGTGCATCGCTTAACGACGCGTCAGGTTGCGCGGATAATCGGGCGCAAGGCGCGTGGCACCGGCCCGCGCCGCTCGATCCAGGAGGACCCAACGTGCCGCAACGACATCCGCAACCCGCCCATCCGGCCGACGGCATCTACTTCGGGCTGATGTCGGGAACCAGCATGGACGGCGTCGACGGCGTCGCCGTGCGTTTCGAGACCGGCCGCGCGCCGGTCGTGCTCGCGGAAGCGTTCGTCGGCTTCGCCCAATCGCTGCGCGACGCGCTGTTCGCGCTGCAGCAGCCCGGCGACAACGAGATCGACCGCGAATCGGTCGCGGCGAATGCGCTCGTCGCGCGCTATGCGGTGTGCTGTCACGAGCTGCAGCGCACGGCCGGCCTGTCGCGCGAGGAGATCCGCGCGATCGGCGTGCACGGCCAGACGGTCCGGCACCGTCCCGAGCGCGGCTACACGCGCCAGCTCAACAATCCGGCGCTGCTCGCCGAACTCACCCATCTCGACGTGATCGCCGATTTCCGCAGCCGCGACGTCGCGGCCGGCGGCCACGGCGCGCCGCTCGCGCCGGCGTTCCACGCGACGGTGTTCGGCGCGCCGGGCGAGACGCGGGTCGTCTGCAACCTCGGCGGCATCAGCAACATCACGATCCTGCCCGGCGAAGGCGGCGACGTGCGCGGCTTCGACTGCGGGCCCGCGAACGCGTTGCTCGACGAATGGGCGACGCGCCATCTCGGCAAGCCCTACGACGACGGCGGCAAGTTCGCCGCGCGCGGTACCGTGCACGCGGCGCTGCTCGACGCGCTGCTCGACGAACCCTACTTCGTCGCGCCGCCGCCGAAAAGCACCGGCCGCGACCTGTTCAATCCCGCGTGGCTCGACGCGAAGCTCGCCGCGTTCACGCAGGTCGCGCCGGAAGACGTGCAGGCGACGCTGACGGCACTCACCGCCGTCTCGGTCGCGCGCGAGATCGCCCGGCACGCGGCCGGCTGCAAGGCCGTGTTCGTCTGCGGCGGCGGCGCCCGCAACCCGGTGCTGCTCGATGCGCTCCGGCATGCACTGCACGAGGCCGGCGTGCCGGCGACGGTGGAGACGACGGCCGCGCTCGGCGTGCCGCCGCAGCAGGTCGAGGCGCTCGCGTTCGCGTGGCTCGCGTACCGCTTCACCGCGCGCCAGCCCGGCAATCTCGCGAGCGTGACGGGGGCCGCGGGCGAGCGCGTGCTCGGCGCACTTTATCCGCGCTGATACGAGAAAACGACGAAACGAGCGGGAGCCCCGATGCGGCGCGTCCGGGTTGCGCCGACAGGCCGCCCGCGCGGTTCGTCGCGTACAACGGACGCAAAAAAACGGGGCATCAAGCCCCGTTTTTCATTCCGGCGAACCGGACAGGATCCGTCGTGCGTTCAGACCGAGAACGACGAGCCGCACCCGCAGGTGGTCGTGGCGTTCGGGTTCTTGATCACGAACTGGGCACCGTTGAGGTCGTCCTTGTAGTCGATCTCGGCGCCGACCAGGTACTGGTAGCTCATCGAGTCGATCAGGAGCTGGACGCCGTTCTTGTTCATCACGGTGTCGTCCTCGTTGACTTCCTCGTCGAACGTGAAGCCATACTGGAAGCCCGAGCAGCCGCCACCCTGCACGAACACGCGCAGCTTCAGGTCGGGATTGCCCTCTTCGTCGATCAGTTGCTTGACCTTGTCGGCCGCGGCGTCGGTGAAGACGAACGGTGCCGGCATTTCGGTGGTCGTTGCTGCGGATTCGGTAACAGCGTTCATGCGAACTCTCCAAAAAGCTTTAGCCGCTATTGTAGGGCCGATCAGAAGATCGTGCTGATGTCCATGAAATCAATAGGTTCTTGTTGATTTCAGTAAAGGAAACCGCCCGCGGGGCGCCGCCGCGCGGGCATAAAAAAACCGCCAGCGCGAAAACTGGCGGTTTTTCCGGCGGACGCCGCCCGGAAGCGGCGCGGCCATGAAGCGGAATTAACGCTTCGAGAACTGCTTTGCGCGACGTGCCTTGCGCAGACCAACCTTCTTACGCTCGACTTCACGTGCATCGCGCGTGACGAAGCCTGCGTTCGACAGCGACGGCTTCAGCGTTGCATCGTAGTCGATCAGCGCGCGGGTGATGCCGTGACGCACTGCGCCTGCCTGACCCGTTTCGCCGCCGCCGTTGACGTTGACCTTGATGTCGAACGTCTGGCCGTGGTTCGTGAGTTCCAGCGGTTGACGCACGATCATCAGCGACGTTTCACGCGAGAAGTAGTCGGCGATGGGCTTGCCGTTGACGATGATGTCGCCCTTGCCAGCCTTGATGAAGACACGTGCGACTGCGCTCTTGCGGCGGCCCGTACCGTAGTTCCAGTTACCGATCATGTGGGCTCCCCTTAGATCTCGAGCGCCTTCGGCTGTTGAGCCGAATGCGGATGCGTAGCTTCAGCGTAGACCTTCAGCTTCTTGATCATCGCGTAGCCGAGCGGGCCCTTCGGCAGCATGCCCTTGACCGCCTTCTCGAGCGCACGGCCCGGGAAGCGTTCTTGCATCTTGCCGAACGTCGTTTCATAGATACCGCCCGGGTAGCCCGAGTGACGGTAGTACTTCTTGTCCAGAGTCTTGTTGCCCGTGACCTTCAACTTGCTCGCGTTGATGATGATGATGAAATCACCAGTGTCGACGTGCGGGGTGAACTCAGGCTTGTGCTTGCCGCGCAGACGGCGTGCCACTTCGCTGGCAACACGGCCGAGAACCTTATCCGTCGCGTCAATCACGTACCATTCGCGCGTCACCTCATGGGCTTTTGCGGAAAACGTCTTCATGATCGATCCAAAAAAAATGCTTTGCCCGATGTGTTCTTCCTGCTTGTCTGTGTGCGCTTCGAGGCGCGGTGCAGGCTCTCCCTGTTCTTTTTCCGTGGGCATGAATGCGGAAAAGCCCTGAATTATAAAGGAAATACCGCAGCGCGGTCAAAGAGAATCCACGCCCCGTGCCGGCGGCGCCCGAAATGGGCCAAAATTCGGTCGTGCCCCGATACACCAGGCGAACCGAGCGCCTGGGGCGGCACCCATCGACGCGCGGCACCTGACCTTGCCGCGCCAGACCGGCCGATCACGGAAAACAACAAACAAGCATGATGAAACAACGACTTACGCCCTTTCTCGCGGCCGCGCTGCTGGCCGCCGCGGCGCCCGCCGTCGCCGCCCGGGCCGGCTGCGAGGCCAAGCTCGACGCTCTCGACGCCCGCATCGCCGACGCCCGCCACGCCCATGCCGAAGATCGTATCGCCCGCCTGCGCGCGGTGCGCGAACGCGTGCGCCACTTCTGCGCGCGTGGTCATGGCCATGCATCGGCCGCACACGTTCCGGCCCCTGCCGCCCGTTCGACGGACACGCCGCCCGGCGCGGCATCGTAGCCAGCCGCGCGGCGGCCGGCGTAAACGGGAGTCAATGACGGATATCGACGCGCGCAAACTGCGCGCCGATGCTTGCATGGGACGAAAAAAAGCCCGAACGGCTGGTTCGGGCTTAATCCACCTTAGGAGGAGGGTGGAGGAGACATGCGGAGGTTGCCGCAGCGCGACAACCAATGAGGCTCATTATACGAATGCGTCGCCGACTTCACAAGAAAATTTGCATTACGAAATCCAACACCATAATGCGGAATCCGGTAAGCCTCACGCGATGAATGGATTTTCCCTTTTAAAATCAATCAACTGGGAAGAAAGCGCGCAGCCGGAAGCCCGCCACGCCTAGAGTAAAACCCCTAAAGACAGCAGGGAAATCGCCGTTCGGCGCCCCGCCGGGCACCGCACGCGGCGGCATGGCGTGGCGCGTCGTGCAGCGCATCAGCCGAGCGAAGCGCTGCGGGCTACAATGCCGGATCGAATCCGAATCAGGCAACGCTGGAGTGCAAGCATGGAATGCAAAGTAAGCTGGATGGGTCAGGACGGCATGGCGTTTTCCGCCCAGACCGGGAGCGGGCACCTCGTCGCGATGGACGGCGCGCCGGAAGGCGGCGGCCACAACCTCGCGCCGCGCCCGATGGAAATGGTGCTGGTCGGTACCGGCGGCTGCACCGCGTACGACGTCGTGCTGATCCTGAAGAAGAGCCGCCAGGAAGTCACCGGCTGCTCGGTCACGCTGAAGGCCGAACGCGCGAGCGAAGATCCGAAAGTGTTCACGAAGGTCCACTTCCACTTCACCGTCACCGGCCGCAACCTGAACCCGGCCACGGTCGAGCGCGCGATCAACCTGTCGCACGACAAGTACTGCTCCGCGTCGATCATGATCGCGAAGACCGCCGAACTCACGCATTCGTTCGACATCGTCGCCGACTGAACGCACGGCGGCCACGCATGAAAAAAAGGGCCGGCGCTCCTGACGGAGCGCCGGCCCTTTCGCATTCGAACGGCAAAGCAGGCCGATAAGCCGGATTCTGTGCACGCTGCACGCCGAAGCGCGCGGCGCGTGGCAGCCATTCCTCTAGGCGCGCCATTGCTGACGCGCTCAAGCTTCCTACCCGCAGACGAGACGGGGGCCCCGTCCTGCATCCGAAAATGCGCGCCTGCCTACTTGGAATTGCTCCGGGTGGAGGTTACCGTGCCGGCGAACGTCGCCGTCGCCGCGGTGCGCTCTTACCGCACCGTTTCACCCTTACCTGATCCCGGCTTGCGCCGGGCCATCGGCGGTTTGCTTTCTGTTGCCCTGTTCCGCGTGTCGCCACGGATGGCCGTTAGCCATCACCCTGCCCTGTGGAGTCCGGACTTTCCTCGCCCCCGCCTGCCCGAAGGCGGCGAGGCCGCGACTGCCTGGCCTGCTTTGCGACGCGCATTCTAGCACTGTGCGCCGCCGCCGGCAGCGCGCGAGCGGCGGCCGCTGCGGAAAACCGCCGGATCGTCGTAGAACGCGGGCGCGGCATTCGCTTCGCACCAGCCCGGCACGCCGAGCACCGGCAGCGGCGCGAAATCGCGGCTCGTCAGGTCGCGGGTCGCGAGCTCGCCGGCGATCCGCGCATCGACATGCGCGGCACGCTGCGCGTCAGGCCACGAAAAATAGTCGTCGCCCACTTCGACGATCCATGCGTGCGCGGTGCACGACTTGTAGGGCGCGACGAGCTTCTCGAGCAGCGCATGGCCGACGAGCCGCGCCTCGCAGCGCGTGCCCCACGCGTCGCGCGCCGCCACCAGCAGCTGCTGCCAGCTGAAGCCGCGCAGCGCATCGGCGAGCGTGCGGTCGGCCGTCACGAACAGCGCGGCATTTTCGTCGAACAGCGTCAGCGCATCGCGCAGCGTGCCGCGCACCGGCCCGACGCCGCCCGCGACATCGATCGCCGCGGCCTGGCGTGCGTTCAGCGCAGCCTTGGTGCGCGGATACGCGAACCAGACGAGCGCATTGAAGAAGTCGTGAAGATTGTGGCGGGTCGGGACGCCGCCGGTCGCGGCGATATGGGTTTCGTATGCGATGCCGGGCGGCAGCTCGGCCTGTGGCACGAAGCGCAGCGGCTTGCCGCGGCCGCTGACACGGGCATCACCGCGCAGTGCGCCGTTCAGTGCGTCGAGCAGCGCGGCCTCGCCCGCGAGCGCGGCCGCCTGAAGCGTGCGGCCCGGTTCCGCGTAACGCGCGAGCCACGGCGCGGACCAGTCGATCCGCGCGAACGCCGCCGCGCCGCCGCCGGCCGCATGGCCGGCCGCGCGCGGCGGCGTGCCGGTCACGCGAACTTCCAGCCGATCGATTCGCCGGCGCGCAGCGGCACGACCGGCGTATCGCCCGCGAACACCTCGCGCGGCAGTTCCCAGGTCTCGCGGCGCAGCGTGATCGTCTCGGTGCTGTGCGGCAGCCCGTAGAAATCGGCGCCGAAGCGGCTCGCGAAATTTTCCAGCTTGTCGAGCGCGCCCGCCTTGTCGAACGCTTCCGCATACAGCTCGAGCGCGTGCAGCGCCGTGTAGCAGCCCGCGCAGCCGCACGCGGTTTCCTTCGCGTCGCGTGCGTGCGGCGCGCTGTCGGTGCCGAGGAAGAAGCGCGGGTTGCCCGACGTCGCGGCTTCGACGAGCGCGACGCGGTGCGTTTCACGCTTCAGCACCGGCAGGCAGTAGTAATGCGGGCGGATCCCGCCGACGAACAGCGCGTTGCGGCTGTACAGCATGTGCTGCGGCGTGATCGTCGCGCCGAGCAGGCCCGGCGCCGCATCGGCGTCGCGCACGTAGTCGGCCGCGTCCTTCGTGGTGATGTGCTCGAACACCACCTTCAGGCCGGGGAAATCGCGGCGCAGCGGCGTCATCACGCGGTCGATGAACACCTTCTCGCGATCGAACATGTCGATCGCCGGGTCGGTCACCTCGCCGTGCACGAGCAGCGGCATGCCGGTTTCCTGCATGACCTCGAGCGTCTTCGCGCACTTCGCGAGATCGCTGACGCCGTGGTCGGAGTTCGTCGTCGCGCCGGCCGGATACAGCTTCACGCCGTGCACGAAGCCGCTGTCGCGCGCACGGCGGATTTCGTCGGGCGACGTGTTGTCGGTCAGGTACAGCGTCATCAGCGGCTCGAACGCCATGCCCGCCGGCAGCGCGGCCAGGATTCGCTCGCGATAGGCCTGCGCTTGCGCGGTGGTCGTGACGGGCGGCTTCAGGTTCGGCATGACGATCGCGCGGGCGAACTGGCGCGCCGTGTGCGGCAGCACCGCGGCCAGCATGTCGCCGTCGCGCAGGTGCAGGTGCAGGTCGTCGGGACGGGCGAGCGTGAGCGTCGCCGGAGAGGAAGCGTTCGAGGCAGTCATAGGAGGCGTCGTGAGGAACGGGCTGGCCATCTGCGGGGCCGGAACGCGCGTGCGCGGGCCGACTGACGGCAAACCGCAACACGGGGCCTTCGGCCGGCGGAATCCGCTTTTTACCGCTCAAGGCTCGGTGATATGCTAGAAGCCACATTGTACCGGGGTTCACCCGGTTGGTTACCCTGCTTCCGCCCCCGCCCCAAGTAAAATGTGCCAACTCCTAGGAATGAACTGCGCCGCGCCGACGGACGTCACATTCTCCTTCACAGGTTTCGCGGCCCGGGGCGGCCTCACCGATCACCATGCCGACGGCTGGGGGATCGCGTTCTTCGAGGACAAGGCCTGTCGCCTCTTCGTCGACCACCAGGCATCGGCCACGTCGCCGCTCGCCGAAATGGTCAAGCGCTACCCGATCAAGTCCAAGAACACGATCGCGCACATCCGCAAGGCCACGCAAGGCCACATCCTGCTCGAGAACAGCCACCCGTTCATGCGCGAGCTGTGGGGGCGGCACTGGATCTTCGCGCATAACGGCGATCTGCAGGAGTACGAACCCGATCTCGACGGCAGCGTCTACCATCCGGTCGGCACCACCGACAGCGAGAAGGCGTTCTGCGTGCTGATGCAGGGGCTGCGTGAAGCGTTCCCCGGCGCGCAGCCGCCGTTGCCGGAGCTGTTCGAGCGCGTCGGCGAGCTGACGCGCGACATCACCGATCACGGCGTGTTCAACTTCCTGATGTCGAACGGCCAGGCTCTCTTCGCGCACTGCTCGACGCGGCTGCACTACCTCGTGCGGCGCTGGCCGTTCTCGACCGCGCATCTGGTCGACGAAGACCTGTCGATCGACTTCGCGAAATACACGACGCCCGAGGATCGCGTCGCGGTGATCGCCACGCAGCCGCTGACCGACAACGAAATCTGGACCTCGTTCGAACCGGGCGAGCTGATCATGTTCCAGTGCGGCGACGTCGCCGCGCGGATGCAGATTCCGGTGCCCGAGTGCGTGCTCGAGAAACTGCGCAACCCGGCGCTCGACGCGTCGGCGTCCGCGCCGTGCGGTACGCAGCACGCCGCACTCGCGGCCGGCGCCGACGGCGATTCCGACGACTCGATCGATTTCTGAGCGCGCCGCGCCGCCGCCGGGCGCGCGCTTCATGCGTTGCGCTGTTCCGCCAGCGTCGCGGCCCGGCGATCCCGCGTCATGCCCGGATCGTCGAACCACGCATCCGGCGCCCGGCATCCGCCGATGATTGCCCGCATTGAAAATCTCCCCCGACAACTCCATTCAGGCTGCCATTTCAAGCACGCGTGCGTCGCCACACGACATTCACTTTTATTTAATTAATTTTCAAGTGAAAATGATTAACCGTCGAAACAAATAAAACAAGATATTCTAAACCGGATAATCCGGAAGCCTCAGCTTAAAACAAAATCCCCACGTCTATCGTGCGCCAGCCTACCGAACCGGCGCTTCCGCCTGTTCTATAAAAAATCCACCAAGCCCTTATTCACAAAGGCTTTCAGTTCGACTACCCACACAACTCAGAAATACCACTCAATACCGTTACCATCCCCACATTTCCTGATTTTTTGAAAATCGCCCGCCCCGCCAATTAGTAGACTCGCTCCATCTTCGGTGTAACGAAACCCGACCGGCGCGTCATGCAGCCACGGCTGCCGCATGTCCATTCGCGTCACCGTGGAATGCGCATTCGCCGCATGCGGCGAATACCACTTCAAAACAAGAAAGAGGGCATGTCGTGAATCACTCATTTCGATCGATCTGGAGCGACGCCGCCGGCTGCTGGGTCGCGGTCGCGGAAACGACACGGGCGCGCGGCAAGCGTTCACGCCGGGAATCGGGCGCAAGCACCCGCGCCGGCCGCACGGCGATGCGCCGCTCGCCGCTGCGCGTCGCCGCGCTCGGTGCCGCGCTGGCCGCGCTGTCGGCCGGCTCCGCGTACGGGTCGAGCTGCGGCGACGGTTCGGCGGTCGCGAGCGGCGGCAGCTGCGCGCTCGGCAGCGTCAGCCCGACCGTGAACGACAACCTGGCCGGCGCCACGACCGTGTCCGGCGGCGACGCGGTCGGCGTGACGGGCGCATGGACGGCGCAGAACAGCGGCGACGCCGGCTACACGCGCATCCCGTTCGGCACGACGACGATCGTGTCGGGAAATCCGGATCAGCCGCTGGTGTCGCTCGGCGGCAAGACGCAAAACATCGGCACGCCCGACACGATCACGGGCACCCATACGTCGGTCGCCACCTACGACTCGTCCGCGTTCTCCGCGTCGACGGTCGGCACGACCGACGTGCCCGTCTACCTCGACGTCAACGGCGACCAGTACGTGAACACGCGGATCGGCACCGTCGACCGCTCCGGCGGCACGCTGAACGTGTCGATCGGCAATCCCGCCAACGCGCCCGGCTCGGCCGGCAACGCAATCACGATGGCCGCGAAGCAGACGGACCTCACCGTCGCGGACGGGACGGGCGCCACCCCAAGCGTCGTCAACTGGAATTCACGCAACCAGGTCTGGTTCACCACCGGCGACTACCTCGCGAGCGGCGGCTCCGTCGGCAACCTCCAGCTCGACGTGCCGGCCTATGCGGGCACTTTCACCGCGTTCGACGGCAGCACGTGGACCGTCAGCGACGCCGCGTCGCTCGCCGCCTACAACGACTTCCTCGTGCGTTCGGTCCGGAGCGGCGCGCTCGGCTCGCAGGCCGCGTACGACACCGCGTTCGGCCAGGCCGTCACGTTCTCGAAGGAGACCTTCCAGTACGCGAACAACGTGTCCGCCGGCGACAAGAACACGCTGCCGATCGATCACCTGTCGGCAATGCACGGCACCGGCGCGAACGCGACGCTGCAGATCGGCAAGGACGGCCAGATCGACTTCCGCGGCACCAACACGATCGCATCGAGTTCGGCCGTCCTCGCGGAAAACGGCGCGCACTTCGTCAACGACGGCCGCCTGTCGGGCGATTTCACGCTGGTGCGCCTGCTGAGCGGCGCGAGCGGCGTCAACAATGGCGTGATCTCGTCCGGCTACGCGTCCGGCAACAATTTCGACACGAGCAGCGGCACGCCGCCCGACAACTTCGGGTTCCATGCGTACACCGAGGGCAACGGCGTGTACGCGAACGGCTCGGGCACCTCGTTCGTCAACCACGGCGTGATGAACGTCGGCGCGTGGACGCTCGCCGGCGACCGCCCCGACCTGCAGAACTACGCGGTGGCCGTGACGGGCGGCGCGAACGCGTCGAACGCCGGCACGATCAACGTCGGCGTCAACGCGACGACGCTCGACAGCCAGGTGATCGGCGGCTTCGCGGTGGGCGGCACCTTCACGAACGCGGCCGGCGGCACGATCTATCTCGGCCGCGCGGCCCAGTACGGGCCGGGGGCGGCGGCGAACGACGTCGCGCTGTCCGCGCATGCGTACGGGATCCTGCTCGGCGCGTCGGGCACCGCCAGCAACCTCGGCTCGATCGTGATCGGCTCGCAGACGCAGAACGGCGCCGGAATGGCGAGCATCGGTTCGTCGTCCGGCACGCTGCGCAACGCGGGCACGATCGTCGTGAACGGCGCGGCGCCCGGCACGCCGTTCGCCAACGTCGGCATGCTCGCGGCCAACACGGCCGCGACCGTGACCAACACCGGCACGATCACGCTGAACGGCGTGAACGGCATCGGCATCATGGTGGTCGGCACCGGCTCGACCGCGACGGCCGCAACGTCGACCGGCACGATCAACGTGGCCGGCGGGCTCGATCCGGCATCGGACACGCGCAACTACGGCGTGTGGGCCGAAGGGCCGCGCGCGAAGGCCACGGTCGACGGCGCGCTCAACCTGACGGGCACCGGTGCGATCGGCGTCCATGCGCGCTCGGGCGCGACGATCAACGTCGACGCGAACGCGGTGCCCCACTTCATGTCGGGCACGAACCAGATCGGCTTCTATGCGTATGGCGCAGGCTCGAAGATCAACGTCGCCGCGCAGCACCTGAGCGTCGATACCGACGATTCGACGCTGTTCCGCATGGCGGGCGGCGCGGCCTATACGGGGGCATCGGCCGCCGGCACGCTGACGACCGACGTCAACGGCCAGCGCGCGCGCGGCGTGCTCGCGACCGGCGCCGGCACGACGCTGTCCACCGGCCACGCCACCTACAACGTCAACGGCGCGAACGGCATCGCGGTTGCAGTCGAAGGCGGCGCGAAGGGCACGATCGACTCGGGCGCGACCATCAACCTGAATGCGGCCGGCGCGATCGCGGGCGTCGTCGACGGCCAGGCGCACGACCTCGCCGGCGCGAATGCCGGCGCACCGGTCGCGACGACGCTGACCAACGATGCCGCGGTCACCTCGTCGACCGCGGGCGTGACGGGTTTCGTCGCGCAGAACCTCGGCACGCTCGACAACCGCGACACGGTGCTGCTGAGCGGCGCAGGCTCGACGGGCGTCGTGGTCGGCACGCTCGGCACCGTGAACAACGCGTCGGCGATCCGCGTGGTCAACGGCACCGGCGCGCTCGTGCAGGGCGCGTCGGCGACGCTTGCCAACGCGGGCACGATCGAGGCCGACGACGGCGTCGCGGGCGTGCACCTGACCGGCGCGGGTGCGTCGGTCGCGCTGTCGGGCGCGGGCACCGTCGTCGTGAACGGCAGTGCCGACGGCGTGCTGATCGACTCGACCGTCTCGAACGGCGGGATCGCGGCCGGCGCGACGTCGATCGCGGCGGGCGGCGCCGGCAAGGGCATCGACAACCTCGGCACGAACACGACGATCGCGCTGTCAGGCACGCAGATCGGCACGACCGGCAATGGCGCCGACGGGCTGTCGTCGACGGGCACGAGCGCACGCATCGCGACCGACGCGGCGACCGTCGTACGCACCGCCGGCGACAACGCACGCGGCCTCTTCGTGACGGGCGCGGATTCGACGCTGGCGGCCGACGGCACGACCGTCGCGACGACCGGCGCCGGCGCGCATGCGATCGTCGCGGGCAGCGGCGCGACCGTGTGGCTGTCGGGCACGAAGGTCTCTGCGGCGGGCGTGGCAGCCGACGGTCTCGTCGCGCGCAACGGCGGCCGTATCGGCGACACGGGTTCGTCGCTCGCGAGCGCGGCCGGCAACGGCGCGACCGTCGACGGGGGCGGCATGCTCGCGCTGACGGGCACGACGCTCAAGGGCGCGACGGCCGGCGTCATGAGCACGGACACGCTCGCGACCGGCGCGACGAGCTCGGTGCGCGTCGACGGCGGCAGCGTCGCGTCCGTCACCGGGCCGGCGTTCGCCGCACGCGGCGGCACCGTCGACATCGCGGTGCGCAACGGCACCGTCGTGACGGCCGGCAACGGCACGCTGCTGGACCTCGCGAACGGCAGCACCGCGACCTTCAACGCATCGGCCGTGAATCTCGCCGGCGACATCGTGTCGGACGCGTCGAGCACCGGCAACGTGTTCCTGACGAACGGCACGACCCTGACCGGCACGATCGACCCGGTCGCGCTGAGCGTCGACGGCTCGAGCACGTGGCACATGACCGGCAGCTCCGTGCTGAGCAGCCTGAACAACGCGGGCCTGGTCGCGTTCGCCGCACCGTCCGGTTCACCGACGGCGGCCGCCAGCTACCGGACGCTGACGACCGGCAATTACGTCGGCAACGGCGGCACGATCGCGCTGAACACCTACCTCGGCGCCGACGCATCGCCGACCGACCGGCTGATCGTGAACGGCGGCACCGCGAGCGGCACGACCGGGCTGAAAATCGCGAACACGGCCGGCACCGGCGCGCAGACGACGGGCGACGGGATTCCGGTGGTCGTCACGGCCAATGGCGGCACGACTACCGCGTCGGCGTTCCATCTCGCGGGCCCCGTACAGGCCGGCGCGTACGAATACCGTCTCTACCGCGGCGGACAGGGCGATGCGAACGGCTGGTACCTGCGCTCGCAACTGGACCCGACGGACCCCGGCGATCCGGTCGGCCCGTCCGTCATCGAGGGCGGCGACAACGGCGGCAATCTCGCGTACCGTCCTGGCGTCGCGGGTTATGCGATGACGCCGCTGCTGAACGCCGACTACGGCTTCTCGACGCTTGGCAAGCTGCACGAGCGCGTCGGCGACATCTACAACCTCGAGAAGCAGGCGCCGGGCAACCGCGACGGCGTGTGGGGCCGCATCGGCGGACAGAGCCTCGACGCGAACGCGGGCCGCTTCGCGGCCGACGAGCGCACGTTCTTCGCGCAGTTCGGCAAGGACTGGACGCTCGACCAGGCGCCCGCCGGCGGCAGCACGCATGCGGGCGTGACGGCGAGCATCGGCGTCGCGAACGCGAGCTTCAGCGACACGGCACGCGCCGACACGGCCGGGCTGTCGACGTCGACGGGCTCGGTCGAGATGCACGCGCAGAGCGTCGGCGGCTACTGGACACGCTACCTGTCCGACGGCACCTACTTCGATAGCGTCGGCCAGGTCACGCACTACGGCAACCGCTATCGCGACAGCTACGGCAACGAGGCCTCGCAGAACGGCTTCGGCATCGCGCTGTCGCAGGAGGTCGGCAAGCCGTTCGGGATCGGCGGCACGCCGATCGCGGTCGAGCCGCAGGCGCAGCTGATGTACCAGTACCTGAAGCTGAACGGGTTCAACGACGACGTATCGGCCGTGTCGGGCACGACGACCCACGCGCTGCGCGGACGCGTCGGCGTGCGCGTCTTCCGGCCGAACCTCGACGCGAACGCGGGCGGCGGCGCCGCGACACCGTACTTCACGGCCGACGTGCTGCACGACTTCCTGTCGCCGGGCCAGACCGTCGTCGGCGGCACGCCGTTCGCGACGCACCTGGGCCGCACCTGGTACGAGCTCGGCCTTGGCGTGACCGCGGGCTTCGGCAAGTCGGGCGCGTTGTACGCGAACGTGAAATATGCGCGCAACATCGGCGGCGATTACCGGCGCGGCGTGACCGGGCAGGTCGGCTACCGCTACAGCTGGTAACGCCCGACTCGGCAACCCGTCCGCTGCCACCGGCGGGCGACGGGCAGCCCGCGAAAAAAACCGCCCGGTGTTCAGCCGGGCGGTTTTTTCATCGGCGTGCATGCGGCGCACGCGCTGCACGAACGCTCAGTGCAGGATTTTCGCGAGGAAGTCCTTCGCGCGGTCCGACTTCGGATTCGAGAAGAAATCGTCCTTGCGGT